>JAFTIG010000058.1 GCA_017457015.1 Clostridia bacterium
AATTAAGCATGCTTTTTTGACTTTGGAACTCCGCGCCTAATCCTTCAAACGCTTGATTTACTTGACGGAAATTTTCGCCAAAGTAATGAAAGGTATTTTGTTTTATACCCCCTTCTTCAACGGTTACGCCGATAAAGAAACTGCAAAGCAACAGAACGAACATAGTTGCAAGACAAATTATAGGCGTTGCCCACCGTTCAATAGCCAAATAACTATTAACCGCTTTCTTCTTATCGAATTCGGCTTTTTTAGGCTCTTTCTTAACGGGCTTTTCCGTTACGGGCGCGGTCGTATCTTGCGCTACGGTCACAGCACACTCTTTCTCCGCAGGCACTAACGTTGCTTGGTCAACTTGCTCGCCACAGTTAGGACAAAACTTAACGTCGGCGTCAAGTTCTTTTCCGCATTTAGTACAATACATAATTACACTCTCCTTTTATATTAAAAACTTCAATCAGTTTTTTTATATTCTATCATTAAAGTATAAGCGTGTCAATATCTTTTTGTGAATTTTCGATATTATTTATCAATATCTATACATAAACAAATACAGCGCGCTATATTTTTAAATAGCGCGCCCTTTTATCCTAAACTATATCCGTCTTAAAAAAATAATGCGTGTCAGAAGTATTAGTTAACTTTAATCCAAGTCGTTCTATAAGCCTACGCGACGGGATGTTTTCTTTATAACAACGTGATTTAATCGTTTTTGCACCGAGCGTATTTACACAATATTCTATTAATCTTGACGCGCTTTCAGTTGCATAGCCTTGTCCCTGATGCTCGTTGAAAAACCTAAACCCTATCTCCACTCCGCCAAAGTAATCAAAGTTATGCATAACGAGTTCGCCTATCATAACGCCGTCAAGGCGTACGGCAAGCGAGTACTCTTCCTTTTTCTCTTTAAGTGCGTTTTGAAAATCGTAAAAATAACCGGCAGTCGGCGCATTGTCTTTTAAGTCTTCTCTATAATCATACCCCCACCACTTATTAAGGTCGGCGTCAAGATACAATTTAGAGTACCTTTCTTTATCGTTCTCGGTTATATCGCCTATCGTTAAACGCGCGGTGCGTAAAGTTATAGGGGGTTGTATCTCGGAAAACAGCGTGTGAACGCATACGATATTTTTGCTCCGTATCTCTATAGGTCGGTACTGTGTTTTACTCGTCCTGAGTCCTATGTCGCCACAGTCTTCTTCTCTATTTAGATACTCTATGCCATCCGTAGCAAACGCGCGTGCAAACTCCTGTGCCATAGTTGGATAAACGCCGTCGTAATCGGTAAGCGCCTTTTCTATATGCACCATAAGCGTATTGCCGACCTTTTCCCCTACCGATACTGCCACGATTTTATCGTCCACTTGCAAATATCCGCCGTACTGTGAAAGAGAAAACATATTCTCCACCAAGTCGTAAACCGCTTTCCCATCAACTTCTTCCGTCCAGCCGTGTTTGGTTTTTCCTGAGTTATACTCGTCTAAAAACGCCTTTACGCGCGGCAAATCGCTTGGCTCTATCACTTTGAACTTATAGTCTGGATATAGACGCTTGAATTTATTGACGTGATTTCTTTGCCCCGAAAGTTTCTTTCCCGAATACGTCTTAAACTGTTCAGCGGTGTAGATATAATCACACCAGTCGCGATTAAACGATATTTTGACCGAGTAATATCTTTCGGTCAACATCTTTGCGTGTGCGTCGTCTATATAACAGAATACGAGCGGAATACCTTTTTCTTTAGCGTATTCTTCAATCGCGTTAAGCGCGCCCTCTTCGTCACTACCTATCGGATAATAAAAGACGTTTTGAAATTCCGGACCGCTCTCTTTAAGTATCAACGTATCGTTAAAAATTGCGTAATAAACGGTAAAATCATCCCCCCACATATACCTTACGCCAAGGGATAGATCGCAAAACGTACCGCCCGAACGGGCAATATATTCTTTAATTTTATTTACGTCTTTTGCTAACTTTTTAAACTCTAACATAATCTTTTGCTCAAACTAAAAGGGCGAATACCGCCCTTTTAGTTTTTATAAACTTTGGTTCTTATCTTCTTTTTTATCCTTTTGCCCGTTAGAGAGCATTTTTAATACCTTTTTTCTAAAAACGATTAGTAGCGCTACGGATACCACCGCGAACGCGGGAGCGTGTATAAACCACTCTAAACCGAAAGCCGCCAGTATCATTGCCACGACGCCACCGCCTGCAAACCAAATAAAGTAAAGTTTGGTCGTTAAAAATTCGACGACGAGAACAACTGCCGTTATTAAAAGATAAATATAAATAGGACTCATTGTATAACCCTTTTATAACTTAACCGTTTTAAGATGCTCTATAATTTCACTGAGCCTATCCAAATCGTCACGCGTATAATAATCGATATAAATTCTGCCTTTAGAATCGTTGCCGATAGCGTTTACGCGCGTTCCAAGCACCCTTTGCATATCCCCGATAAGTTCTTTAAGTTCGGCGGAAAGTTCCTGCTTAATCTTCTTTTTCGCCTTGACTTCGGGCGGTTCTAAATAATCTTTAACCTTCTTTTCCACTTCGCGCACGGAAAGCCCGTTTTTAACGGCTTCTTCGGCAAACTTAATCTGCTCCGTACCGTCAATGGAAATAAGCGCGCGCGCATGCCCTGCAGACAGCGCACCGTTCGACACCATCTTTATAACTTCGGGCGTGAGTTGTAAAAGTCTTAACGTGTTTGCAATGGCAGGTCTTGACTTGCCGATACGGTCTGCCAAATCTTCTTGCGTCATACCGTAATCGTTCATAAGTGAACGCATTGCCGTTGCCGCTTCTATCGGATTAAGGTCTTCACGCTGTAAGTTTTCAATAAGGGAAATTTCCTTTATTTGACGCTCGTTATACGTCTTAACGATAACGGGCACTTTAGATAGCCCTGCAAGTTTGCTCGCACGGAAACGACGTTCACCTGCTATTATCATGTACCTGTCGCCGCTCTTATTGACGATAATCGGCATAATAACGCCGTGCTTTGAAATAGAATCGGCAAGTTCTTTTAACGCCGTTTCATCAAATACTTTTCTCGGCTGGTTGGGGTTTGCAAAAATAGAACTAACGTCAATCTCCGTTACCCCTTCACCCTTTTCTTGCGGTTCTTCGTCAAACAACAAACTCTTTCCGTAATCTTCTTCAGTTTCCGAAAAAAGCGCAGATAATCCTTTCCCTAATCCTCTGTTTGGTTTCATAATACTTTCTCCGTGTGTTTATTTCAATTCTTTTTAGAAGGCTGTCTTGATAAAAATTCTTCAGTGAGTGCCAAATACGCTCTCGCCCCCGAACAGCGGGTATCGTGTAGCATAATAGGCACGCCGTGACTCGGTGCTTCTGCTAAACGTATGTTTCTGGGAATAGCCGTTTCAAACACGCGCTTGCCGAAAAATTTCTTTATTTCCGCACTTATCTGTCTAGATATTATCGCGCGGTTATCGTTCATAGTGAGAACTACGCCTTCGATTTTAAGCGACGGGTTTAAGTGCTTTACCACGAGTTTTATGGTGTTCATAAGTTGCGATAAACCTTCTAACGCGTAGTATTCGCTCTGTATCGGTATAATAACCGTATCAGCCGTAGCGAGTGCGTTAATGGTCAACAGCCCTAGCGACGGCGGACAGTCTATAGTGATAAAATCGTAACTCTTTTTAGCCTTTTCAAGCGCAACTTTGAGAACGTGCTCTCTATTCTTTAAGTACACGAGTTCAACCTCTGCTCCTGCCAAATCTATGTTGGACGGGAGTATATCGAGATTATCCACCTGCGTTTTTACTACAACGTCTTCAATCGGCGTATCGTCTATCAAAACGTTATACACCGACGTTTTTACGTCGCTCTTTGCAAAGCCCAAGCCACTCGTCGCGTTTCCTTGCGGATCAAGGTCTACGACCAAACATTTGTAACCTTTATTCGCAAGGTACGCCGACATATTAACGCAAGTAGTCGTTTTGCCTACACCGCCTTTTTGGTTTGAAAAAGCAATTATTTTTCCCATAACTCTCTCCTATCGTAAGTCTATTGCTTTTATATATTTTTTTATTTTTCTTCGCCCTTACCCTCGGTTTCCGTTTCGGGAGAAGGGGTTTTATCTTCTTTCTCTTCTTCTTTTTCCACTTTGGGCATTACCGTCTTTTCGGGAACGATTACCGATTTTCTTTTGAACGGGTTTTCTCTTAACGTGCGTTCGTTTTCATCCATAAACTTCATTATTTCTTCCACGCTCTTGCCTTCCATAAGCATATCGACTTCTTCGGCAAAAATCGTTTCTCTCTCAACTAACAGCCTTGCCATATTGTCGAGTAATTTTTTGTTTTCCGAAAGTAACTTTCTCGCTTTCTGCAAGCCGTCGTCGACGATCTTTCTAATTTCTTCGTCAATGATAGCCGCAGTCTCTTCACTGTAATTGACGTGCGACGCCATATCCCTACCGATAAACACTTCTTTATCCGAGCCGTAAGAGATAGGACCTACCTTTTCGCTCATACCCCACTCGGTAACCATGAGCCTTGCGCGCTTGGTTACCGCTTGTATATCACCGGATGCACCTGCAGAGATGTCTTTAATAATAAGTTCTTCTGCAACCCTACCGCCGAGCGTCATAACGATATCGTCGAGCAGTTTTGCCTTGGTAAGATGGTTGTCGTCGGTGTCGGGGCGAGTCATCGTATAGCCTGCCGCTTGACCGCGCGGTATAATCGATACTTCGTGAACGGGATCACAATGGCTAAGAAGTTTAGCAAGTACCGCGTGCCCTGATTCGTGATAAGCCGTTATACGCTTATCCGTTTCGGTAACGAGCCTTGACTTTTTCTGCGGTCCCATAATAACTTTATTTATACCTTCGTAAAGGTCTTTATTGTTTATAAACTTTCTATTAGCACGCGCAGCAAGTATAGCCGCTTCGTTAAGAAGATTTTCAAGGTCAGCGCCCGAAAAACCTGCCGTCATTCTCGCAACCGTCTTAAAGTTAATGTCGGGAGCAAGCGGTTTATTTCTTGCGTGTACTTTTAATATCGCTTCTCTACCCCTAACGTCGGGCGTATTGACGTAAATCTGACGGTCAAAACGTCCCGGACGAAGCAGTGCGGGGTCTAAAATGTCCGCACGGTTGGTTGCCGCCATAACGATAATACCGTCGTTTGTTTCAAAACCGTCCATTTGAACGAGCAACTGGTTAAGCGTCTGTTCTCTCTCGTCGTGTCCGCCACCCATACCAGTACCACGCTGGCGACCTACGGCGTCGATTTCGTCGATAAACACAATACACGGCATGCTCTTTTTAGCAACGTCAAAAAGGTCTCTAACCCTACTTGCACCTACGCCGACGAACATTTCCACAAAGTCTGAACCGCTTATGGAAAAGAACGGAACGCCTGCCTCGCCTGCAACGGCTTTAGCAAAGAGCGTTTTACCCGTTCCGGGAGGCCCTACTAAAAGCACGCCTTTAGGTATACGAGCACCGAGTTCACTGAACTTTTTGGGATTTTTCAAGAAATCTACGACTTCTGCAAGTTCTTCTTTTTCTTCTTCAGCGCCGGCAACGTCGGTAAAGCGCACCTTCAAGTTTTGATTGAGCCTTGCGTTAGTTTTAGCAAAGTTCATAGCGCTCTTTGTTCCGCCCTGCGTTTGCATCATTATAATAAAGAATACGATTGCTATTACTACGCAACCTACAAGCGGTAAAAGTGACGACCATATAGAGCCTGCGTTAGGATCAGTATACGAATAATTTACGCCTGCTTTATCAAGCGCTGATTCAATTAAGACTATTTGATCACTTGCTCTTGAATAATTTGCGGTAAACGTAATCGTCTCGCTTCTACCCGAACCGTTAATTACGGCTAGGTCAAAAGTAACGACGTAACTATCAAACACTACGTTTTTAAGTACGATTGTTTCATAAGATACAGATTTAAGTTCGTCCTTAATGGTTGGCGCGTTTAGATTTGCAACTTCTTCTCTAGTAAGTTTAGCGTCGCAAGTACAAGTCGTTTCATGATTTTCTTCATGATCAACTATCAATGCTTGATACAGCGAATTAAATTCAGAAGTTTCTACTTCTACGCTGCTATTAATGCAAGTGGATATTGACAGTGCCGCAATAATAATCACGATAACACCGAGCACAATCCACAAAGTTTTGTTCTTTTTTGTCTTCAAAATTAAATACTCTCCTTATAGTTTGTAAAAATTATATACAAATAATGTTTAAATAACCTTGAATAACGAAACATAAATTAAGTTTATCCCAACCATCCCTAATTTATTCTGCGTTCGTATTCAAAATAGTCTGTGTTTTTCTAGCGAAAACGTATATATATTATTATACAACAATATAAACGAAATTACAATAATATTTTGAAAATTTTTAATAAAATCCCTAAAAAGTTTTTAAATAGTAAATTGAGCGCCTTACTATTTTAGTTAGCGCTAGAATTAATAGCGCAAAAATCAAGTTGAGCGCACATTAAAAATTTTAACTAAAAATTTTTTGCACATAAATATAGTTACTAAACAAAAGAAATAATTATTAGAACACACATTTTTTACCACGCAAAAAACAAATTTATTAAATGCAGGTAAAATATTAGGCTTAATTGCCACTATAAACAAGACGCAACACTGATAGTCCCTAATTAAGCATGCTTTTTTGACTTTGGAACTCCGCGCCTAATCCTTCAAACGCTTGATTTACTTGACGGAAATTTTCGCCAAAGTAATGAAAGGTATTTTGTTTTATACCCCCTTCTTCAACGGTTACGCCGATAAAGAAAC
>JAFTIG010000011.1 GCA_017457015.1 Clostridia bacterium
GCGAGTGAAACGAGTCGAAGGATCTCAAGAGATATTTCGACTGCGTGCTACGCACTCCGCTCAATATGACGATAAGAGATGTTTCGACGACGGTTGCTAGCGCAACCTGCTCAACATGACGAAAAAAATATGCAACAGGCATCACGCCTGCGTCATCTTGAGACGGACGAATAAAACGGACAATCTAAAGATCTAAATATAAAAGATTCCATAGACTGCCCGTCAAGGTAGGTATCGTCTCGGAATGACAAATAATATCACAAAAAGTTCTAACGATACTTTTTGTGAGAGAATATGAAAAATAACGTTTTGGCATTAACCAAAAAATACTAAACAAAACCATATATAACACTAAATTTGAAAACAACGACAACGGAGAATATTATGGACGTTAAAAAAATTATAGACGCAATGAGCGTGAAAGAACTTTGTCAACAAGTATTAGTTCGTTCACTCAGCAACAAGCACGACCCAAGCGACATTAAAAAAAGAATTGAGAGTGAACCCGTAGGCTCTTTTTACTGCGACCAAGTGGAAGAGCGCGTAGGAATGGAAAAACTTCAAGTAAAAATTGACAACGACAAAAGTTATCACGACCTTGCCCGTAAAATTACGGGGTTACCTTGCGTAATGACGACTGACGTTGAATACGGCCCAGGCTCTTACTGCTGGGATTTTCCGCAAATGCCCAACCCTATGGCGTGGGGCGCGTGTAACAACCCCGAACTTATCGAAAGGGCGGGCGAACTTACGGGCAGAATTTGCAGAAAGTCGGGCGTAAACCATATTTTAGCGCCCGTTGTCGACCTAAATATAAACTTCCAAGCGGCTAACGTGGGTATTCGTTCTATATCGGACGACCCCGACCGCGTTATTAAAATTGCAGGCGCTTACGTTCGCGGGGTGCAAAAGAACGGGTACGTTGGCGCGTGCTTAAAGCACTTCCCAGGTGACGGCATTGACGACAGAAACCAACACTTTTTAACCAACGAAAACACCCTTTCCCAAGAAGAGTGGTTAAACTCTTACGGCAAGGTTTACAAGGCGCTTTTTGAACAAGGCGTTATGTCGGTTATGGTCGGTCACGTTTCCTGTCCTGCGTTCCAAACGGAAAAGGAAAAAGACTTTTCAGGGTATCTTCCAGGTACTGCAAGTTACGACCTTATCACGGGGCTACTTAAAGGCAAACTAGGCTTTGAAGGTTGCGTAATTTCAGACGCTATGAGTATGATAGGCATTTGCGCGCGTATCAAGCCAGAAAAACTTGGCGTAACCTTCTTTAAGGCTGGCGGCGACTTGATGCTCTTCCCCGAAAAAGGCGAACTTGAAAGATTAATTTCCGCCGTAGAATCGGGTGAGATTCCGTTAGAGCGTATCAAAGACGCTGCGACGCGCGTTCTTAAAATGAAAGAGAGATTAAGACTATTTGAAGATACCGATATCGACGCAGAGATAGGTGATATTTCAAGCGATTTAATTGAACTTGAAAAGGTAGGACAAGAGATTTCCGACACGGCGGTGCACGTTATAAGAAACTTTGAAAGCGTTATTCCTTTCAAAAAACCAAACCCCAAGGTGTTGATGATAAACCTTACCGGACACTATTACTTTAAGCCCGTCGTCGGTGACGAGATGCAGGCTATGGCGGACGAGTTTACTAAACACGGTTGTGAAGTAAAGCAACTTTTCGACCCCTATCACACCGAAGTGGAAAGCATTATGGACGATTACGACTTGGTGGTTGCGGTAACTAAAATTCACTACCACGGTGCAACGCTCCGCATGGGTTGGAAAAATATTATGTCTTTTTGGCGCGGACTCGTTTTGCACCACCCAGGTATGGTGTTCGTAAGTTTAGACGACCCTTATAAGATTTACGACTTCCCATACGCAAAAACTTATATCAACGCCTTTGGCGACAGTGATTGTTCTATGCGCTCGGCGGTAAAACTTATTTTAGGCAAGATTGAAGACAAGGGCAAAAACCCCGTGTCGTTTAGAGATTACTTTAAGATTGAAGATTAAATTAAAAATATTATTTTTAAGGGGCTATTATGAAACTCGATAAATTCGTAAGACAACAAAAAGGTGAATTTAATACCGACACCATGACCGGACTTTTTTCGGTGGTGGGGTCTTTTGGCATTATAGACGGCACGGTTATTTACGACGAGCAAAAAACCGATAAGGGCGTTATATATACCTATAAGAACGACCAAGTTGAACTCAATGCAAAATTCACTTTTTTTGAAAACGGTGGAATTTTAAGGCAGGATAGTTTAGTTAACGTTAGCGGTAAAGATATAACCGCTTACGCATTAAACAGTCGTTTTTGTTTAGAAGGCGGTGAGTACGACGTCTATACGCAATCTAACGGTTGGCAACATGAGTGCGTGGGAAGATGGACGACGCTTGCAACCCAAATTACCGCCGCAAACACGGGGGTAAGGACTTGCGAATCGGCGTCGCCTATAATGGCGCTTGAAAACAAACAAAACGGAAAAATTTCCGTTTTTCACTTGTTCCCC
>JAFTIG010000059.1 GCA_017457015.1 Clostridia bacterium
AATCTCTGCCATAATGGAATCGTTAATCTGTCTGCCGTCTTCATAATACTTAGTGCAGGCTTCGGTAGAAATGGTAAAGCCTTGCGGAACGGGAAGACCGATTTTGGTCATTTCTGCAAGGTTTGCACCCTTACCGCCAAGTAATTCACGCATTGATGCGTCGCCTTCGCTGAATAAGTAAACGTACTTCTTCATTACTGTTATTTCCTCCAAATGTTTTGTAAATTTTGTTGTGTTTTTTTGATGTGTTTTTTAACTTAAATATTTTACTATAATTTGCGTTTTTAATCAACCGTTAAAGGGCCGTTTTTTTATTAAAATAAAAATTTTTTTATAGCAATATAACAAAAAAGTTATATTATGCAAGTTTACACGGGCTAAAAGTCAAAACGTTATCAAAATATTTATTTTAGGCTTTGACAAAAAAATTGCTTTTTCGCGCACGGATTTTTTATTGCAGAGTTCTTTTATTTAAAAATAAAAGCCCAAACTGCAGTTTAGGCTAAAATTCTTATTAATTCTTCTAACGAAGATAGACTTTCTTCTGCACGGTTTTTTAAATAAAAATCTAAAAGTTTTAATGCTTTAACCGTACCTTGATTATCGTCTATAAGTTGATTTTTTTCGGCAAGCGATAACGCCTGCATTGTTATAAGATTTATTTCCCTACCTACGCCGTCAAAGCAATTTTCGCAAAAAAACGCACCGACGCCGTAATCAAAAAAAACTCGACCGCAAATTTCACTACCACAACGAACACAACCGTCGAGTTCTAGCCTATATCCTTCTTCTTTAAGTGCAGCGACGAAAAAAGTTACGAGCGCAGAAAGCGGATTATCACCGTAAGCAATTTCTTTAAGCGCGTTGATTGCGAGAAAAAATTCCTGTTCGTCGACCATACTTTCTTTATAAAATCTTTTAACGAATTCTAAAACCGCACCGCCTGCAAAATATTTTTTAATATCTTCTCTAATCGGATAAAAACTGTCTATCAAACTTGCCCCTATAACCGTTCTTTTATCAGCGGACTTGGAAAAGATAAATTCCGCAAAACAAAAAGGCTCGGCGGCAAACTTTAACTTTGCCCCTGCCTTTTTAACGCCTTTAATTTTAGCGGTAAGGATACCTTTTTCCAAGGTAAAAATATTAAGTATTTTATCGTTTTCGGAAAAGTTAACTCCACCGAGCACGAGTCCGCTGTATTTTTCTTCCATTTTTATCCTTTAAGTTTTTTATATAATTCGTAATGTGCGACGTTACCCGTTTTAACAAACATTTGCCAAACGACGTCGCACGGATCTTTTCTATTTTTCATATCCGCACTCCTTTAAGATAGTATGCGGAAAGATAAAAAAATTATACCTAGTACAAACACCATTAAATAATCAGCAGGCGTAACGAGAGCGTAACGTAACACGTCCGTTTTTTCATTTTTAGACAGTCTATTTTGGCAAATAATATAGAAAAATTTTCTTTTCATCTATCCCCACACCCACTGCCGACCGCATCGCGGTCGGCAGTGGGTGTGGAGTAGAAATTATCATGATTTTTTAATATCTATTATTGTGTGAGTTCGTTACTTGTTAGCTACCCGTGTCATAATATAAAATACTCCAACTTCGCACGAGTTGTATTTTAAGGTTTAGATACAAGCAGGCGTGACGCCTGTAACAAGTTGACATCTTGTGTTGTTATTATTTTATAACCCAGAACTCTCAAACTATGTGTGAGCACTATTTTAAGGTTGTATAAACGAGTTAGGCAAGGCTCGTCCCAACGAGCGGGTGAGATAGAACGTCCGTTCATCGAAGTCGCGAGTTTTGGACAGTAACGCAGCATAACGAAGTTTAGACAGCCTTAAAATTCGTAGCCGAACTGATGCAACAACGAACTACTATTCCGCCAGTCTTCTTTAACCTTGACGTATGTGGTAAGGAATACTTTTTTGCCTAAAAACTTTTCCATATCTTGACGAGCAAAAGACGAAACTTCTTTGATCGCCCTACCGCCTTTGCCGATTAAAATTGCTTTATGGTTAGGCTTTTAACAGACTATATCGAGATTAACTTCATAAGTTTTTCCGCCTTCCATAAGCGCAAACTTGTTGATAATAATAGCGATACCGTGCGGAATTTCCTTATCGAACTTCAACAAAATCTTTTCGCGCATAATTTCTGAAACCATGAACTTTTCCGATCTATCTGAAACTATGTCTTGCTCGAAAAGTTTGTCGCCGTCGGGGAGTTTATCGACGATAACTTTTATAAGTTCTTTTATATTTTTATTTTTTCTAGCAGAAACTGGCACTATCTCGACGTTTTCTTGAGAGAGTTCTTTTAGTTCCGAGATGAGTAAACTCTCGGTCATAATATCCGTTTTAGTAAGCACTAAAATCACGGGAACGGGTAGTGCCGTATACTTTCTTATAAGCGCCTTGTCAGTATCGCTTATGCCTTCGTGCGCGTCGAGAACGAAAGCGATCAAGTCAACGTCTGCACCCGCATCCGTAGTGACCTTTTGCATGACCGAGTTTAAGAGATTGTCCGCTTTATAAATACCCGGCGTATCCACGAAAGCAATTTGATAATCTTCAGTCGTCAAAACCCCCAAAATCCTATCGCGCGTAGTTTGGGGTTTTGGTGAAACGATAGCAACCTTTTCACCGACGAGTACGTTTACGAGCGTACTCTTACCGGCGTTTGCTCTACCGACTACTGCAACGAATCCGCTCTTCATTGTTCTTCCCTCGGATAAAGAATAGACATGATTTGTTTTTCTTTCGCACGCATTTCCACCTTATCTTCGTCAGTCATGTGATCATATCCGAAAAGATGTAATAGCCCGTGCACCATAAGATATTCTCTTTCCCTTTGTTCACTGTGCCCGAACTCTTCCGCCTGTGCGCGGATTTTGTCGTCGCACAATACTATAGAGCCCAAAAAGATATAATTGCCTTCAAGCTCGGTCTTGCACTCTTCGGGACGGAGAATCTTTCCCTTAATCCCTTCCATGCTCGGATAAGACAAAACGTCCGTAATACTGTCAACGCCACGCGTGGTCCTGTTTAGATAGGTCATACTTTCGCCGTCTTGAAAAACTATTTCCGCCTTAAAGTGCGACTTTTGTCCAAGCGACTTATACACTGCTTTTGCAAGTTTTCTCCACTTGATTTTCTTATCCAAACTTTCTAATTTTAACTTTGCCATAATCGTATTCCTTATAATTCCATACCGTCAAGACTTACTTTCGGATATTCTATTCTGCTATGGTAAACACCCGTTAAGTGGTTTACTACGGTGTGTATGATGATGTTAAGTTCTTTTAAGGTTATTTCGCAATCTTCAAACTGACCGAGTTGCATCCTTTCGTTTACTATCTGACGAACTACCTTTTTAACGTTTTCGCGAGAACGGTCTTGTAGCACTCTTGCAGCCGCTTCACACCCGTCGGCAATCATTATTATTGCAGAGATTTTAGTTCTCGGTTTAGGTCCTGCATAACAGTACTGCGTAATATCCACTTCACCATCGGTAAACTTTTTAGCCTTTCCGTAAAAGTACAAAATAGGTAGAGTTCCGTGATGTTCTAAACACGCGTCCGCTATTTCTTTGGGCAAGCGGTTGCGCATTATAAGGTCGTAACCGTCTTGCGTGTGCGACTTGATTATGTTTGCCGAAAGTTCGGGAGTCAAGTCGTCGTGCGGGTTGATGTCGTCCGCCTGATTTTCCTTAAAAAACTCCGGTCTGCGTAGTTTACCTATATCGTGATAGTAAGCACACGTTCTTGCAAGCAACGCGTCTTCGTCAATAGCGGCGGCGCACGCTTCGGCAATGTTGGAAACCACGATTGCGTGGTTGAACGTACCCGGCGCTTGTTGAATCATCTTCCTTATAAGTTTTGCCCTGTGTTCTATAAGTTCAGCAAACTTAAAGCGAGAAACGCGCTTAAACATTACTTCAAACATAGGCAATATAATCATAAACGCCGATACGGCAAGCGGACCGCTTGCAACGCTACATAGAATATCCGCAACTATCGTACTGCCCGTAATCGTACTGCCACTGTGCTCAATTATAGTCATTGCAACTATTATAATGGACGGTAGCGATATCAAAAAACTCATGCTTAAAAGTTTGAAACGAGAGTATACCTTATCCATGCAAAGAGTCGCTATAACGCCCGAACAAAATCCCATTATAAGCGCGGGATAATTACCCCACTCGAACTGCGTGCCCGAAAACGAGTCGAACAAGAAAGTTATTATACAAAATATAATATTCATAAAAATTGCCGTACGGCGGTTAGTTAAAAATAATACTAACAGCGAAACGAGTGCGAGCGGACGAAGATATATATTTATATATTTACCGCTTGCAAAACAACTGATAAGCGCAATTTCTATAATCAAAAACAACATTTCCGAATTTGCCGCGTTCTTTAAGAAATTCTTATCTTCAAAAATAAAGTAAAGCGCCATAACCGCAACGGTGAGCATCAACAATATCAAAAAGTTAATAGGCGTTGCAACGTTTTTTAAGTATTCGTCAAGGTCGGTGTCGCCCGTAATACCGTTGACGTAAACTGCAAGCACGAAAAGCGCAGCGATAATTATTACGTTGATAACGTAAGTAAGTACGTTTAGCACCACGTCTTTAGTTGTCCACTGTTGGATTTTTTCCGATTTGGTTTTAGTCATAAGTCCTTCCTTTTTAACCTGCGTATATTATCCGTCTATACTGAGCGGTTACCGTGTATATATAACCGTCACCGTCAATATCAACTTTACAATCTATATTTAATATCTCGTATCCGTCAAGTGCTGTTTCAGCAAACAAGCGTGCGTTTTCTTCCTGGTTTTCTTTATCCGACGGATACGCTATCTGTTTTTCAGCGATGAGCGTCACTGCCGCTATGACGTTGATTTTAACCGTTTGTTCTTTGATGGTCGCATAGCCGTCCACGATTAGTTCCCCTACGCTAACTCTGTCCCCAACGCACTTAACCGCCGTACCGCGATACACTTTTATACTCTCTATTACCCCGTCGCAATCTGATACGAGTGCATATACGTTGCCGTCTTGCGTTTTAACCTTTTCTTTTGAGAGAACGAGATTGACCACGAGTCTATTTCCGCGCTTTTGACAGGATGCAAAAGACAACCTATCGCTCGACGATAAAATGCCGTCTTCTAATCTTTCCAAATCAAGGTCGGAAAATCTTACCATAGGCTTAACGCCGTTATAATAAAGATATTCTTCCACCTGCTTTGCGTAAACGCTACCGCTACCCGTGAACGTAAAACCGAACAAAATATCGTCGGTAACGACGCTTACGGCACAAAACACGATCGCACCTATTATAAGCCCAAAAGACCTAACCGCCGAGACGAGCGGAAAAACCCGCCCTTTTTCACGCACTTTTTTTATATTATAGCACAATTCTTTTGCGATTGCAAAAAATTTTCTACTTTTCCACAAGGAAACCGCAACTATCATGCGTTTATTCTCGATTTTTTTTATATCGTAGAGTTCAATACCTCTATTTCTCGCCGTATTTATAAGATAATCCAAGTTTAGCCCGCGTATCTCGTAAACCGCGTAAACGCCCGTCAAAACTTTTCTACCGACTTTATTTTTCCGCAAATAACCACGTCCCCCGCACAATATTTTTTAACGTAAAGTCCTTGCCCACGGACTACTATCTTGCCTTTTTTAAGCCCCAAACCTATTTCTTCTACGTCATAATGCAAAATCGTTTTGACGTTTTCAAAATACGCCGCCCCGTCGCCGAATAGTACCGCCCTAAATATCGGCTCATTCATCAACTCTTCACTCGTAAAACACTCTTTTATACTGTCAATAAAACCCATATTACCACCTTATAAAAGTATATGCAAGGTATAATAAAAAAATATATTGCAGACTAATTTTTTAACATACGGACACACTGCGTGCCAAACATCTGCAACGCGAGTGTTTATCATACTTTCTTAAATAATACGCTATCAACGTCAATACTTTCATAAACTAAAAGCGCTGCGGAATTTTCGCAACGCTTTTAGTTATGTATTTATCTTTTAACCTTTATAATAATTTATTAAACAGCCCTTTAAGATTATCTGTTTTTCCGCGTCGGTAAGCGCGTCCATTTTAAGGGTTATATCTCTAGTAGTTTTGCCGATAACTTTAGCCTTAAATTCCTTTGCGCCGTTTTCTATACCGCTCTTTACGTTCTCAATATAGACGTATTCACCAACGCTGAAGTCGTTTTTATCTGCAAGGAGTGGCAACATACCCCAGTTGATAAGGTTACTGCGATAACGCTTGGTCGCATATTCTTTGGCAATATTTGCAACACCGCCTAAAACTCTTTGGCAAGACGCCGCCTGTTCACGCGCAGAGCCGTCACCCGGTTTAATAGAGCATACAACGCTACCGTAAGAAGTCACGTTCTCGTCAAAGCCCAAGTCGGTCGGGAAACCGCCGTCTCTCACTTCTTTTGCTCTGCCTACGTACGCAGGATCTTTTCTCGAAAGAGCGAACTCCGCAAGTTTTAAGGGGTTAGAGCGGTACGAAGACGTTTCTCCCGACGGGATAAGTTCGTCCGTCGTAGTTACGGGATCGTTAATTACCGATACGACTTTTAATAAAAGATTATCTTTAAGCGCTTGCATCTTTGGCCAGTCGGCAATGTTCGGTCCGTAAACGAGTTGTTTATTATCGTCCCCTGCGCCAACTGCGTTATATACGCGCGCCTGATATATCTTGCTGTTAAAACGGTATTTTTTAACCTTATTAGAATATTCTAATTCCATTGCTGAAGTTATCGCCCCACCGTTTGCCGCCGTTGCCGCGATACTTCTAGCGTCCATAAGTGCAACAGCAGAAAGTTGTCCGTTTGCAGGCTTACTACCTTCTCTGCTCTCAAAGTTTCTAGTAGTGTGACGGATGGAAAGTCCGTTGTTTTGCGGAACGTCGCCCGCGCCGAAACACGGACCGCAGAACGCAGTCTTAATAACCGCGCCGTTATCCATAAGTTTGCCGATATATCCGCTCTCAACGAGCCCTTTATATACGGGCTGGCTGGACGGATAAACGTCCAAAGTAAAGTCGCTGTTGTTTATAGGAGTATCGCCCAAAATTGCGGACGCTTCAGCAATATTTTCATACATACCGCCTGCACAACCTGCTATAACGCCTTGTTCAACGTAAACCTTGCCGTCTTTAATCTTGTCGGTAAGAGTGAACTTGCCCTTGCCTTCGGGTAAAAGTTTCTGTCCCGCTTCTTCAGCCTGCTTTAATAGTTCGTACGGACGGGATAAAAAGTCGCGTATGGTATATGCGTTACTCGGATGGAACGGAAGCGCTATCATC
Organism: Clostridia bacterium; assembly: GCA_017457015.1. Next base: position 7,374 of record JAFTIG010000059.1, read on the forward strand.
GGTTCAACTTTTGATAAGTCAATAACTATACCGCGATCGTAATACGTCCCTTCTTCAGGGCGCATTTCCTTATACGCTTCAGGCCTACCGTGTTGAACGTAATATTCTCTAGTCTTTTCATCCGTTGCCCAAACCGACGACAAACAAGTGGTTTCAGTAGTCATAACGTCAATGCCGTTTCTAAAATCCATAGAGAGCGTCTTTATTCCGTTGCCAACGAATTCAAGTACTCTGTTCTTGACGAAACCGCTCTTAAAGGTCGCTTTAACGAGCGCGAGCGCAACGTCGTGCGGTCCAACGCCACGTCTTAATCTACCTTTAAGGTTTACCGCAACTATTTCGGGCATGTCTAAATCGTAAGTTCTATTTAAGAGTTGTTTTACGAGTTCAGGACCGCCTTCACCGACTGCAAGAGTGCCGAGTGCACCGTAACGGGTGTGAGAGTCAGAACCCAAAATCATACCGCCACAGAACGCACGCATTTCACGCATGTACTGATGGATAACCGCAAGGTGTGGCGGAACGAACGCACCGCCGTACTTTTTAGCGGCAGAAAGTCCGAAAACGTGGTCGTCTTCATTAATAGTACCGCCAACCGCGCAGAGCGAGTTGTGACAGTTGGTAAGGGTGTACGGAATAGGAAACTTTTCTAACCCCGACGCCTTTGCCGTTTGAATAATGCCGACGTAAGTTATATCGTGTGAAGTGATCTCGTCAAACTTTACGTTGAGTTTTTTATCGTCACCAGAAATATTATGCTCCGATAAAATTTTATACGCCATCGAGCCTTTTTTTGCTTGTTCGTCTTTTTCTTTTGCGCGGACGAGCTTACCGCCCTGATAATAAACGCCTTTTTCAATAAGTTTAATCATGTTATTTTCTCCAAAAAACTTTAACGCTTTCTAATATATCATAAATCGTTTTATTTTGCAAGTAAAGTTAAATACTTTAATTTGCCAAAAAAACTTAAAAACCTTCTTGATTTTTTACAAGATTTAGAGTACAATATAATCGTATGAAAAAATCTTCATTTAAATTCAGATACGCGCCGACCGTTTGGGCGTTGCTTTTTGTAGTGCTTATTCTATCTATCGTCGGGTGTGGCTGGAATATTTTAAACTTAATCGAATATTCTTTTTTAGGAGCGTTTAAAACGGTAACCTATGCGCTAATCGTACTCGCAACGGGCTTTCTCGCCTTTACGGTAGTTTGTATTATGGCGTATGGAAGATACGTCGTTAAGGACGGAGCGCTTTATACTTGCTTTGGCTTTATTAAAAATAAGACCTTAATTGACGATATTATTGCCGTAACGCATTTCAAAAAGAGCGATAAACTCGTAGTGTACTTTAAGGATGAAAAATATACGGTTATCGTCATTTCTCCAAGCGAGTATTCAGAGTTTATTTCGGCTATACGAGAGCTTAATTCCGCTATCGTTTACGACGCGCGCATAGACGGTGAAGACACGCCCGTATAAAAATTTTTATATCGCACGGATTTTTTTATAAAAATCGTTGACAAGTGTAAAAATAAATAGTACACTGTATTTAATAAAGTTAATATGTAATCCGGTGGGTAAGGTTACCATAGGGATACGGACTGCTGCCGCGAAGTAGTGGAGACACTATTAGATGGTATGAGCAACTCACGTCGAATCCAAGGCGTGAATTAACGCAGTTTCATCGCCCTACGATGCTAAAGCCAGCATGGTTGAACGCTAAACGCGTTATTTTTGCTTTTACCCTGCCTTACTGTAAGTGCAGGTTTTTTTATTTAATCGTAGGCAGTTGCGGATTTTGCAAAAACGAACAGTCCGCGTAAAATTGTTTTTTAAGACTGTATAAGCAAGCAGTACAAGGCTCGACCGAGCAAAAGGATGAGATTAACCTTGTTGGTTATCGAAGTCTTTTGCGAGCGACAGTAACGCAGTAATGCGACGCTTAGACTGGCTTAAAAAAGGAGGTAGTATGACAGAAGAAATGCAAATAATCTTTGAACGTTTGAGTTTCTGTTTCGAGACGCGCAAGTTTGCTGACTTGCGTATTCTACTGCTAGATATGGAACCGTTCGATATAGCGCTTTTCATGCAAGATAACCTTGATGAAAAAGAACAACTTATGTTTTTTAGGTTACTACCCAAAGAACTTGCCAGTGACGTTTTCGTAGAACTTGATTCCGATATGCAAGAGTACCTTATCAAAGCATTTACAGATAAGGAACTTAAAGCCGTTATCGACGATATGTTCCTTGACGATACTGTCGACATTATTGAAGAGATGCCTGCAAACGTCGTTAAGAGAATACTTAAAAACTCCGACCCAGACAACCGCAAGCAGATTAACGAACTTTTAGAGTACCCCGACGATTCGGCAGGCTCTATAATGACTACCGAGTACGTATCGTTTTCCGCATCGACTAATATTGAAGCGGCTTTTGAAAAGATACGCCGTACTGGATTAAATAAAGAAACCGTTTACACTTGCTACGTTACCGATAGAAAAAAACGCCTTATCGGCGTAGTCACGGTAAAGGACATGTTGCTTGCCGATAAGAGCGCAATCATTGCCGACGTTATGGACTCTAACGCCGTAACGGTAGAAACCCTTGAAGATAAAGAGCAAGTTGCGCAAAAGTTCTCAAAGTACGGTTTCCTTGCCCTACCCGTCATTGATAAAGAAGGATGTTTAGTCGGTATCGTTACCGTCGACGACGCAGTAGAAGTCATTCAAGAAGAAGCAACCGAAGATATTCAGTTGATGGCAGCAGTCATCCCTAACGAAAAACCCTACCTTAAACAATCCATTTGGAGTATTTGGAAAGCGCGCGTGCCGTGGCTAGTATTACTTCTTATAACTTCGACTTTTACTAGCATTATCTTGGCTGGTTACGAATCGCGTTTAGACCCTATACTGTACGCGTTCGTACCTATGCTTATGGGTACTGCCGGCAACGCAGGCGGTCAAGCGTCGGTAACTATTACTCGTGCAATAGCAGTAGGCGACGTAGAGTTTAAAGATATATTTAGAGTTATCTTAAAAGAACTGCTCGCATCCCTTGCTCTCGGCGTCACTATCGGCGTGGTGTGCTTTAGTAAGATTATGTTAATAGACAATCTTTATAACAGCATAGAGATAACCACCGCACTCGTAATATCGGGCGTTTGTGCATTAAGTTTAGTAATGGCTAAACTCGTCGGGTGCATGCTCCCCCTACTCGCAAAGAAAATTCATTTAGACCCTGCCGTTATGGCAAGTCCGCTTATGACTACTATCGTAGACGCGCTAACCCTTATAATTTATTGCGCAATAGCAATCGCAGTAGTGTAAAACGTTAAAAATTAAATAGTAATAATTAACAGTGCCCCACTCTGACGAGCGGGGCACTATTTCTTTGAGTTATATTTTGTTATTTATAAATCATTTTTAAGGACTAGATTTTATCAAGGTTTTCTTCTGGTAACTTTTTTAATTTGTTTGCGGAAGATATTACTATTTGTAGTAATGTAATAGTGATTGCCATTAATATTGCCGAAACAATCAAGCCTATATCGTAACTACCTAAAAGGTCGTAAGCGATATTCATTAACGGCGCACCGAGCGCGTAACCCACTTGGTTTAAGGATACGAATATACCCAAGACCTTGTTAAATCCCCTTTGCCCAAACAAGTCTTTGGCATAGATAGGGAGCATTACCGTTTCAAGCGGTAGAGCAACGCCACCTGAAATCGCGTAAATTATACTGAACACAAAGCCCGTAGTTGTTGGAACGATAAGATAAAGTATAACCATGACTAAAAGTGCTGCCACACAGTCTATAGTAATGGTTATTCTAAGCCCTGCCCTATCGTACACAAAACCGTTAAAGAATTTAAACACTGCGAGAGCGATTGAACTTATTACCGCAACTACGCTTATTTGGTCTGCTGAAAAGCCCCTATCCTTTAAATGCGCAGCGTAATTTGATGTAACGCCGGTTAATACGATTCCCGTTAAAAGTATGCACACGCATGCGAGATAGAAATATTTCTTTTTAAGTGCCTGTTCGTAGTATATCCCCACCCAGTTTTCTTTTTTTTCTTGTGCGTCAAGAACTTCGCCTTCTTCAATAGCGTTTTTAGGCTCTTTATATAAGAATAAGAAAAGTAGTAGTGCAACGGCGCTTATTATAGCAAACAAATAAAAAGCATTTTTATAACCAAACGTATCTGCTTCTATTATCGGCGTGATGATTAAAGCAACTATCGCGCCTGCTAACCCGTTAGCGCACAATACCGCGCCCATGACCGTACCTTTATTCTTTCTACAAACTTTGTTGATAACGTAACCAACTATAGCCGTGCTTCCGAACGAAAACCCTATACCGAGCAAACATCCACCGACGTAAAATAACCATACGCTCGTAGCAAAGGCGTAACAAAGTGGCGCTAACGTCAAGGCAAAAAAGCCGACTATAATAAGTTTTTTAGAGCCGAACTTATTGACGAAAAAACCAAAAAAGATATTTACGATAGCAGTCGCAACGTATCTACAAGTATCGGCAAAAGAGTAAGCCGTTCTGGAAATATCAAGTGCATTAGTTATAGGTGCAAGAAAAAGCCCTTTTTGCGCCCAAAGCCCCAGTCCGCAAAAAATCATAACGAAACATAACACGACGGTTAAAACGGTGCGAGATTTTCCATCTTTTTTATTAACGTTTTTCATAAGTTTTCTCCTATACCGCTACACTTGTTGATAAAATATTTTAACCTAGAAATTTTAATAGTGCATTTACGCTTAATAATTATATTCTTAAAAAATTTAATGTCAAACGTTTATATGATAAATAACGAATAAAATATTAATTTATTTTAACGCACGCCTTTTATACCCTTATATTAGCGAACGAAGTACACTATTAGATTTGTGACGCTTATTAATACTAAATAGAGAGAAAACCATTTGTAGTTTGCCCTTTTTATAATTGAAAGCATAAATTTTATTGCGATATATCCGCAAATCATAGCGGTTAAAATACCCAAAAGCAAAGGCACGGGAGTAATACCGCCGATACTGCCCGACTGCACGCAATCTATACCCTCAAGCAAAACTGCCGCCAAAATTATAGGAATACTCATTAAAAAGGTAAAGTTTGCGTTTTCCGACTTATCCACCCTTGCAATGCACCCTGCAGTTATTGTAGAGCCACTTCTCGAAACGCCGGGGAGTACACCGACCGCCTGACCACAACCCATTATAAAAGACGATTTAAGGTTTATCGGGTTTATCATCTCGACTTTTTTTGCGCGCATTTCCGAAAAAATCATTTCCGCCGCCGTAAACAGGAAGGTTATAGATAGCAGCCAAACGTGGTCGGTAAACACTGCGTCAAGATCAAACACTTTTGAAAATATTATACCTATTATCCCTGCAGGAATAGTTGCTACCACCAAATACCCAAACTTATTAAACGGCTTTTTAAATAGCCCCAAAATCTCACGCCATAGCACTATTATAACGGGTATAAGCGTACCGATATGTAACATTACGCTATAGAATATAACGTTATCTTCTATACCGAACCAGTTTTGCAAAAGAATCAAATGCCCGCTTGAAGATACGGGCAAAAACTCTGCAAAACCTTGAACAGCCCCCAAAACTATTGCTTGCCAAATCTCCACCTTATTTCTCCTTTACTTCACTTATAAGTTTTACAAATTCTTTTACGGCAAAGGTCATATTCGTGTTTTTAGGAAGTGCAAGCCCTATCGCACGCGTCGGAAGCGCAGGGTTAGTCTTTATCTCCATAAGGCTTTTTTCCTCGTTAAGTTCGTGAAAAACAAACTCTCTGGGAATACACGCTATACCGATACCGTTTTTTGCAAGTTCTACCATAAGTTCTAGACTTGCAAGTTCTATTTCAGGGTGTAAATGCACGCCCTGTGAGTGCGCAAAACTGACTATTGCCTGTCTTGTGGCAGTAGAAAGTTCTAACATTAACAGCGGATAGTCTTGTAACCTTTTAAGATCCACTACGTCGCCCGTTAACTCTTTAAATTTCTCACTGCACACGAACGTATCATGCAGTTGCATAACCGTGTTTGAAAGATTTATATCGCTGTCGTCGATAGGCAGGTTTACAAAACCTATATCGCCCTTGTTGTTTTTAAGAAGTTCTATCGTCTCACTCGAAGTCCCGTTAAGGAGCATAAGATTGACGTTTGGATATTTTTCATGATACTCTTTTATATACGGAAGTAAAAAGTGCGTGCTTACCGTATCAGACGCGCATATTCTGACGATGCCTGTCGCAGTATCCTTAAGTTCTGTGTATTTACTCTCCGCTTCATCAAAAAGTTTCAACGCCTGTTCCACGGTAGAAAATATCTGTTTTCCGCCCGTTTCAGAAAGTTCCATGCCCTTGTGAGTACGGTTGAAAAGTTTCCCACCAAGCTGTGTTTCTAATTGCTTTATAGCTTGAGAAACGGCAGGTTGGGAAATATATAATTCTTCCGCCGCCTTGGTTAAACTGCCACATTTAGCGACCGTGTAAAATACTCTATACAATTCAAGATTTACCATATAATCACATCCCCTAGCCCCTTATTCTTTAAGGGGAATTTATTATTATATTTTTTCTTTTATGTTAAAGGACAACTCTTTTCCGAAGTCGTTTTCCCTTAACTATCCCTTTCACAAATTCCTCATATCCCCTAACCCCTTATTCTTTAAGGGAAAATTGTTTAATTTAGGATTAGATACAAGCAGGCGTGACGCCTGTCACAAGTTGACAACTCTTGTTGTTACTACTTAATAACCCAGAACTCTCCGACTTCTCGCAAGCACTAAATAAGGTTGTATAAACGAGCGATACAAGGCTCGCCCGAGCAAAAGGATGAGATTAACCTTGTCGGTTATCGAAGTCTTTTGCAAGTGGCAGTAACGCAGTAGCGCGACGTTTAGACGACCTTATTTGCCGACGCAGAACTTTGAAAATATATCATTTATTATATCTTCAGTTGCAGTTTTACCGGAAATTTCACCAAGAGCATCCCAACCGTCTTTAAGATCGATTGCCAAGACGTCGAGCGTAACGCGCCCTATTGCGTTTTTTGCTAAAAGAAGTTTTTCTTTTGCGCGAGAAAGTGCGGCAAAGTGGCGTTCTTCACAAAGAAAATCTCCGTTAAGGTCAAGTCCACTACCGACCGTTTTGTCGAATAAAAGTTGTTTAAGTTCTTCTACGTTTTCTTTTTCAAGTGCAGAAACGTAAATATCCGCACGCGCGTCGGTAACCGAATACTTATCCGTTTTATTTACCGCAACCACAATATTCTTATCTTTAATCTGCTCGTAAACCGCGTCGTCTTCTTCAGTTATCGCTCCGCCGTCCATGACGAATAATATAACGTCGCTCTCATTTAATACGCGCTTTGATAGTTGCACGCCCAGCGTTTCTATCCTGTCGTAACTCTCGCGTATACCTGCGGTATCGGAAAAATGAAAGCGCACGCCGTTTATATCTATACTGCCTTCAACTATATCGCGCGTAGTACCGGCAATATCTGAAACTATTGCCTTATCGTAGTTTAAAAAGGCGTTAAGTAGCGAACTTTTGCCCGTATTAGGTTTACCGACGATACCCACCTTGACACCGTCTTTGACCGTCCTACCAAGCCTATACGTTTTAAGAAGTGCGTCCACGCGTTCTAAAACACAAGCAAGCGCATTTTCTACGTTTTCGGTTGAAGTGATTTCAAGGTCTTCTTCAGGGAAATCCATATCGGCGTCTATCTCTGCAAGCGCGTCTGTAATCCTGTCTTGAAGTGAAGTTATTTCGTCCGTTAATTTTTCCCGATAAAGATAATATCCTGCCTTGACGCCCGATACAGATTCGCTATTTATCATATTGATAAGCCCTTCAGCCGACGATAAAGAGAGTTTTCCGTTCATAAACGCGCGCTTGGTAAACTCGCCGTTATTAGCAAGCCTTGCTCCGAGCGAAAGAATTTTAGAAAGTATGCCTTTCGTAATCGCTACACCGCCGTGAGAGTGAAACTCCACGACGTCTTCTCCCGTAAAACTTTTAGGTCCTTTAAAGTATACGCATAAACCGAAATCGTTAAAACCGTCGGCGAGAATTTCGCCGACGTACATTTTATAAGGCTCAAAATCTTTAACCGCCGTATTGCCGACGGGCTTAAACATTTTTTCCGCTATATTTAAGGGGGAATCCCCACTTATTCTTATAACCGCAACGCCACTTGCAGAAAGCGCAGTGGATATAGCGGCGATATTCTCAGAACGCATGCCGTATTTGTCCTTTATTTTTTATCAAAATCCGAAAACGGATCGTCGTTATTTTTTGCACTGAACTCCGAGAACGGATCACCCGGATTGACTTCTCCCTTGTCGGCAAATTCTTCAAAGGGGTGTTCGGGTGCTTTTGGTGCGCCGTAAGGATTGCCGTACGGATTACCGCCGTAAGGTCCGCCCTGCGGTCCGTACGGGTTAGCGTAAGGATTGTAATTATACCTTGAACGGATATAATCCATATAATTTATAGGCTCTTTCTTCCTTATTGCAAACACGAACGGTGCAAAAAGTCCGAAAATAGAAAGTATTGCCGCAAGAACGTAATGCTGTGGCCAAAACTTTCTAAACAAGTTGATATACACCATAATAACTATAACGGTACTTGCAAGGTCAAAAATCATCGAAACTATCGATATTACGCTCAATATTTTATTGACGGTGATAATGCCCACACCGTACGGATTAACAAACTCTGACGTAACGTAAATATCGCTGTTGGTTGCATACTCGCTGTAGTTTGCTAAAAATTCCACGTCATCTGCCGTAATGTACGGGGCGTAACAAATCTCTCTACCTGCAAGATAGTTGCCGACGAGCGGAAAATAAACTAGGATTTCGTAAACGATAGTAAGCACTTCTGCAACCGAAAAGACTATGCAGAAAATTAGCGCGAGTTTTGCAAACGGTCTACCGAAAGTCTTTATATTACCGATAAGTTTACACGCCGTAAACATCCACACACAAGGTATCCACGCAAGAAATGCGTGTTTTACGTTTTGCCTTTTTGCCAAGACGTAAAGTCCGATAGAACGCAGAGCGTAAAAAGCGAGCACTACTGCAAGCGTTAATCCTATCGTTAGGTATAATTGCCAACTTTCTACGGCAAGATATTTAAATTCACTGATTTGTATTGTCAACATAAAACTCCTTTTATTCCTATATTCTCTCAATAAGCGTATTATTATTCAATTACAATAATACCATACGCGTATAATTTTCCATTATCAAACAGTTTAATTATACCAACAAAGAAAAAATATATCAAGTTTTTTTCTTTAATAATACAGAAAAAGGCTTGAAAAACAATTGAACTTGCTATATAATATATATTGTATTACGAATAGGCTTTTTCGTTGGAAAAACATTTTCAATAAAAATATATAAGCCAAATTGCAAATTTAGGAGGATTTATTATGCAAGACGTAAAACAACTTACCGTTAACGCCATCAGGGTTCTCTCGGCAGAGGCAATCCAAAAGGCTAACTCCGGTCACCCCGGTCTTCCCTTAGGTGCTGCACCTATCGGCTACGCAGCGTTTACCAACATGGTATTCAATCCGAAGGATACGGCGTTTGACAACAGAGACAGATTCGTTCTATCTGCAGGTCACGGCTCTATGCTCGACTACGCGCTTTACTATCTCTTTGGTTTCGGCCTTACTAAAGAAGACATTATGAACTTCCGTCAACTCGGCTCTAAAACCGCAGGTCACCCCGAGTACGGCGTATGCCCCGGCGTTGAAACGAGCACCGGTCCGCTTGGACAAGGTATCGCAAACGCAGTAGGTATGGCTATTGCTGAAGATTATCTCGCAAACAAGTTCAACAAAGAAGGATTCCCCATCGTTGACCACTACACCTACGCTCTCTGTGGCGACGGCTGTATGCAAGAAGGTATTGAAAACGAAGCGGCGTCACTCGCAGGCTCCCTTAAACTCGGTAAACTTATCGTATTATACGACGATAACGATATTACTATCGAAGGAAACACCGATATCACCTTTACTGAAAACGTAGGCAAACGTCACGAAGCAATGGGTTGGCAGGTAATTAACGTTAAAGACGCTAACGACCTTACCGCTCTTAACCGCGCTATCAAGAAAGCGAAAGCAGAAAAGGAAAAACCGTCACTCATCATCATCAAGTCACAAATCGGTTACGGCTCACACTTGGTTGGCAAGGCAAGCTGTCACGGCGCACCGCTCGGTGAAGAAGGCGTTGCTACCTTAAAGCAAAATCTCGGCTGGACGAGCGCACCGTTTGAAGTTCCCGAAGAAGTATTTAAGCACTGCAAAAAGTTCGCGTCCAAAGGTAGACGCGCTCAAAAGGCTTGGAAGGAAATGTTTAAGGCATACTCTGAAGCATATCCCGAACTTGCTAAAGAATATATCTCTTGGAAAAAGAGAGAACTCCCCGACCTTAAGGCTATTGAAGATCTTTGGAAGTTTGAAAAGGACGACGCATCACGCGGATATTCAAGCACCGTTCTCAATAAACTCGCAAATCTCGTACCCAACCTTATCGGCGGTTCTGCAGACTTAGGCCCTGCAAACAAATCCAACATGAAATCGCGCGGAGATTATCTCCCCACCGACAAGAGCGGTTCTAACATGCACTTTGGTATTAGAGAACACGCTATGGCGGCTATCGTTAACGGTATGTACTTACACGGCGGTCTTATCCCCTACTGCGCAACGTTTGCAGTATTCAGCGATTATATGAAAAACGCTATGCGTATGTCGGCTATCATGGAACTCCCCGTTATCTACATCTTATCGCACGACTCTATCGGCGTTGGTGAAGACGGACCTACACACCAACCTATCGAACACCTTGCCGGACTTCGCGCAATGCCCCACATGAACGTTTATCGTCCTTGCGACGGCAGAGAAACGACCGCTGCTTGGATTTCTGCTCTTACCGGCAAAGATCCGTCTTGTATCGTAGTATCACGTCAAACCCTTCCCCAACTTGAAGGCACTGGCGAAAACGCGTTCAAGGGTGGATACGTTCTTTGCGACAGCGACAAGAAAACTCCCGACGTTATCCTTATCGCAACGGGTAGTGAAGTTAACCTTGCCGTTAGCGCTAAAGCAGAACTCAAGGCAAAAGGCATTGATGCTAGAGTAGTTTCTATGCCTTGCGTTGAAGACTTTGAAAAGCAGTCCGCTAAATATAAAGAAAGCGTACTCCCGAACTCAGTTCGCGCAAGAGTTGCTATCGAAGCAGGCTCACCTATGTGCTGGTATAAGTACGTTGGTATGGACGGAAAGATTATCGGTATGGAAACGTTCGGTGAATCCGCTCCTGCTAAGAAGTTATTTGAC
>JAFTIG010000060.1 GCA_017457015.1 Clostridia bacterium
ACTCTCCAACTATAATAACTAGATATTCTTGTCCTTGTGGAAATGGTGAAATAGTAGAGTATAACACGATAGGCTTTGACGACCATTTCGTTTCTTTAGAGTGTAAAGAGTGCTTAAAAAAATATCACTCATCAATTGATATTATGGGCGCGTGGTTTAGACTTTACGAAAAATAGAATTTGTTTGAATAAATAGAAAAACGCAAAGAGCAACGAAGTATCGTTGCTTTTTTCGTTATAGTGGGTTAAATAAAATAGAAAAAATTAACTTAAAATGCTTATTTATGTGATATTAAGTATTAGTATTATAATTATTGAAATTGATAACTTATGATATAATAGTATGTATTTTTGGTCTTGTGTTTAGCTAGCGCCTATGTTATAATAAAAGAAAAAATATCTAATAAGCATTTAAGAAGTTAGTTATGGCAAGCGTGAAATTACCTGACGGTGAAGGGCAAATTAACGAGTATATTAAACAATCAAAAGCAGCAGGTTTAGAAAAAACGGTGGTTGAAGACAACTATTTAACTCACGAAGGGTTTATTAAAAACGGTGAAAAAATTATTGCCGATCTTATTAAGGACGTTAAAGCGGAAGGTCAAACTACCGTAGTTATAGCGGGTAACTATTTAATTAGTGATACGATATATATCCCGTCAAATACGACGTTACTTCTTAAAGATTGTCATTTGCGCTTGGCTGACGGCGTTTATTGCAATATGTTTAAAAACGAGCGTTGTGAACTCGAGTTGGAATATCGCACGAGAGAAAACGCTGACCGTAATATAAAGATTATCGGTGAAGGTAGAGCGGTTATTGACGGTGGTAACTATAACGGATTATCCGAGCGTACTCAAAATACAAACGGTTTGCCGAGTATTTGGAAAAATAACTCGTTCTTCTTTTCAAATATGGAAAATTTTGAAATAAGAAATCTTAAAGTTATTAATCAGCGTTGGTGGGCGTTCCACTTCAACCACTGCCGTCGTGGCAAAATTTGCGATATAGAATTTTTGGCAGACTACACGCGCTATATTGATGGAAAGCGCATTTTAGGATTAGATAGGGCGGTGTGTGATGAAGTTTACGCAAGAAATGCAGACGGTATCGATCTTCGCATAGGCTGTCACGATATTATTATTGAGAATATTACCGGGTTCGTTCAAGACGACTCGGTTGCATTGACGGCTTTGGCTAGACCAGAAGAAAGAAGATATTATGTAGAAGGGGAAACGAACGATATATATAACGTAATAATTAGAAACGTTATGACTTCCGCCTTCCACTCTAACGTACGTTTGCTAAATCAGTACTGGACTGCACCTGCAAAACTTTATAATATATTAGTTGACGGAGTAGTGGATACGTCTGTTGATGAAAAATACTACGTTGGAAGAAGTGCTGCAGCCGTAAGGGTTGGCGACGTGCATAAATACGGTGAGCGCCATAGTTATGCAAATGAAACTTATAATATAGTTATCAAAAACGTGTTTGCTCGCGGAATGGCAGGCGTAAAACTCGTTGGGGATATGACCAACGTTAAATGTGAAAATATTTGTGGATACGACGGTTGTCCTAATGCAATAGATGCAGAACATGCTAAATTGTTTTAACTAAATAATATACTAATAAACGCCTAAACGTTAACGTTTGGGCGTTTATTTTACGATAAAATCGTGCATTAAAGTAATAAATGTTAACGCAATTAAATTGAATACAATTTAATATTTTTAAAAACTTTACGAATATTTTTTTGAATTTGTTATTGACATATGGACATACGTAATGTATAATAATAAAAAAGGAATTAGATTTTTGGAGAGATAAGTTTTATGCGCAATAAAATTCTTGAACCGTTAAAGTTTTACGAACAGACGGGGAAGATTGAACACGATAAAAACGCGCGTGAATATTTTGACAGTCTTGTTCTTGCATCAAAAATAAACGTAGAAGAAAATAGAAAGTCCGCGGCGGATTATCGTAAACAATTACATAAAGCCGAGTGTGTCAATAAAAAGATAAAAAAATTACGGGTGCTTAAAGGTTTTCTGATTTTTCTTATCGTCGCGGGACTGCTTACCGCAATACTCGGCGGAATACTCGCAAGTGGCACTTTGCAAATAATTTTGCCTTGCGTGGGCGCTATCGTCGCAGTTACAAGTCTACTTATAATTTTATTAAAGATAAGAAAGACTTTAAGAAAAGCGTTAATTTTGTACGAGCAGGAGATGAAAAAAGCAAACGCCTTGCTCGCTGTTGCCGAAGGGCAGATGGCGGCGCTAAACGCGTTGTTTACCGAACGCGATACGTTTAACGTAATAGAAAAAACCTTGCCCGATATTATTAAGTTCAGTCCGGACTACTCTATGGAACTTGACGACGATTTTAGAAAGAATTACGACTTTATCGATAATATTTACGAAAACCGTTCGGTAATAGATACCGTATCGGGAAGACTACTTAAAAATCCCTTCGTGTTTTATCGTTACGAAAATCACCGTATGGGCAGTAAAAATTATCACGGTACGTTAGTTATAAGTTATTACGTTACCGTGCGCGACAGTAAAGGCAACTTACGCAGAGAGCGCCGAACGCAAACTTTGCACGCAACGGTAAATAAGCCTTTCCCGTATTACAGTTATCATACGGCGCTTGGCTACGGACATCAATGTTCACCGGATTTAAACTTTTCAAGGACGGCAACCGACGTTGAAGAACTTTCCGATAGGCAAGTGGAACGTCGCGTTAAAAAGGGAGAGAAAAAGTTAAGAAAACTGTCGAAAAAGGCGCTCGGTGACGGCAGGCAGTTTACCGAGATGACCAACTCCGAGTTTGACGTTTTATTCGGGGCGACCGATCGAGATCATGAAGTGCAGTTCCGCGTACTCTTTTCGCCTATGGCGCAGATAAACATGGTAGACCTTTTGCGCTCTCCCGTAGGCTACGGCGACGATTTTAATTTTATAAAGAAAGGTCGTTTTAACTGTATAGAGAGTGAACACGCACAGCGTTGGGGCATGGACGCGTCGCCTGCAAATTACTATTCGTACGACGTAGATATTGCAAAACAGAAATTCGTAGACTTTAACAACGAGTATTTTAAGTCGGTTTACTTTGACTTTGCACCGTTACTTACAATCCCAGCATACCACCAAGAACCAAGCGAAGTGTTCGAGCCGATAAAGCGAGAAACGGCAAACTATACTTATTACGAGCACGAAGCGCTTGCCAACGCTGTCGGTGCAAGGTATTTTGCGCACCAAGCGTCGGTTACCGAAGTTATACTTAAATCGAGATATTTATTTTCAAGAAACGATATAGACGTGGTAGAAGTAACCGCAAACTCGTACGCAGCGGAAAATAGGGTGGATTTCGTACCCGTACTCGGCGGTGACGGCAGAATACATAGCGTTCCCGTTCCGTGGGTAGAATATATCCCCGTAAGCAACAGAACTAACGTAGCGGTTAAAAAGTTAGGATATTTAAACAAAGACTTCAAAGAAAAAGTCAAAGTCACAGGCGTTGGCGACGCGCTTTTCAATACGCCAAGCGCATATTTTCACGGTCTTTTTGCGAAGATTATCGACGGCAACGACGTAAGCCCGATAAATAGCATTTTAGATAGATTAAAATAATTTTAAGGAGAGAAAACAATGTCAGTACAATTAGACGAAAGCAACGTAAACACCACTGGTAACGACGTAAACGTTATTCAACAAAAAATCACGGCAAAGGTCGGATTCGGCTCAAAACTTTTTGAAGTTCTTTTATGGATACTTTTAATTATTCCAGGAGTAATATTTACTTTTAAGAAGGTAAAAGCCGATAACTATTTTCAACAGTTACAGCAAAAGATACAGAAGAACGCGTCGCAGATAGACAACTATATGGAACAGCGCGTTATGGTATTGCAAAACTGCGCAAAACTTCTAGATAAAGCAATAGACCTTGACAAAACTACTTTTGAAAATATCGCAAAATATAGAAGTGGTAATTTCGATCAAAAAGAATTAGAAAGGAACAACATGGCGGGGCAAATTGAAGATTTATCAAGGAATATTAACGTTGCACTTGAAAATTATCCAGACTTAAAAGCACATCAAACCATAACCGACGCAATGCGTCAAAACTACCAACTTCAACTTGAAATAACTGCGGCTCGTGAACTCTATAACGATACCGTTTCCGAGTGGAACAGATCGCTCTTTATGTGGCCGACAAAACAAATAGTTGCAGCAAAACACGGATTTTCTACTAGAATACCTTTCTCAATCTCGTCTGAGATGAAAGAAAAGGCAAGAGGAACGTTCTTTTAATGTCAATTTAAGTTGATTTTTAGCGTTAAAATTCGTTTGACTTTTATAATTTGCAGAGTTATAATTAAGAAAGGAAAGTAAATGAGTGGTTACTTTCCTTTTCTATTACTGTAAGGATGGTTGGATATGTCTGTGCAAGTAAATGGAACAAATAGCGTTCAGCGTGATCGCGCGGCAAAAATGCTTATTTGGGCGTGTTTTTTCTTGCTTTTAATGGTGCACGGCTCTAAAAACGCTTATATAGCAGAAGTCGTTGCTTTGCAAGACGTGTTTGCAAAGAGCAAAGCGGAAATCAGCCTTGCAATGACCTATTATTTTATAACTTACGCAATAACGCAGATCGTGCTATCCTTTTTAATGGGCAAGATTAATTTGAAAATTTTTATGTCCGTTACGGTAGGACTTTCCGCAATACTTACTATGCTTATAGCGTTTATGCCGAGCATTAGCGGTATATACGTTTTATGTAGTATAAACGGCGTCTTGCAAGCGGGTACGTATTCGGGTGGTATGGCGGTTATAAGCAAGTATGCGCCTCCGCGTTTTTTTGCGTTTGCAAACACGCTAATGAGTTCTGCATCTGCACTTTACGGATTTATTTCATACGGTGTAACGGCGCTTTTCGTAGGAATGGGCAGGTGGGATCTACCCTTTATCATTTTGGGCGCGTTGCTTTTTGTTTCCGCATGTTTTTTCTTTTACGCCGTAAACAAAATGCGTTCTTTCCCCAAGGTAGAGTTAGTAAAAGAAGAAGTCGCGATAGTAAATCGTCCATACGTTAAATTAAATACCAAATCGTCAAAAATCGTGTTCATTATTATAATGATGTTAATCGCATTTTTGGGTAATTTCTTACATTACTCGGTTATGAACTGGGTGCCGGATATGTTGCACTCAATATTTAGTATGCCAAAAGAGTATTCTATCTTGATAACCCTTTTAGTTCCACTTGCAATGTTTGTTGGCTCTGTCGTGGCTATTCGCATATGTGAACGGTTTAGAAATTTATTCGTAATCGGCATAATTTCGCTCGTCGCAATTGTTATTCTTTATGCGTTGATCGCACTGTTTTACGACGTGAATATCGTACTTACGCTCGTTATTATGGTAATAACGTTTATGACAGCGTCGGCACAGCGTTTGGTTTATACTTCTATTATGGCATTCAAGATGGCAACTGAAGTAAACGTTGGTACTTTCACTGCGGCAACTAATGCGTTTGCGTCTATTTCGGCAGGCGTTGCACCTACCGTGGCGGGCAGTATAATAGACGCGGGACAGGGTAACCAAGGTTACGGCACGCTCTTTATTTTCGTACTACTATTGTGTGTAGTAATGCTTGCGTTCGTAACGCTAATTTCAATTTATTACCTAAACAAAAAACGCAAAGAAAAGGCTTTATAAATAACGTTTTAATTAGTGGTTTTAGTATAAACAAAAGTAAAGTATATAATTTATAAAATACACCCCGAAAGTTTTATTTTCGGGGTGTATTGTTTATTGATAAGTATTTGATTGATATAAGATTAACCGCCTTTTTTAAGAGTTTTGGCGGAAATGGTTGCAACGAATTTCCTTGAAAAAAATCTCGGTGCAAACGCCGTAAGTTTATTAGTAAATCTGTAGACTGCAATACGTTTACCTTTAAGTGATTTTTTGTATGCAAACGTCGCTATTGTTTTAGCGGATACTGGCTTAATCTTCTTAAACGTCCAGTCGTTTTTAGCGCGTTCCACAAAGCCCGATATAAAAGGACCGGGGCAAAGGGTTAAAAGTTTTACTTTACTCTTTCTTATTTCGTGAGAGATAGATTCGCCAAGGTTTAAAACGAATGCTTTGCTTGCGTGATAGGTGCACATATATGGACCTGGTACGAACCCTGCGAGCGAGCCGACGTTTATAATATGCCCTTCATTATTTGCGAGCATATCGGTGATAAAGGCTCGTGTAAAATAAAGAAGAGCAGAGCAGTTGACTGCGATCATTTTCATTTGTAAGTCTATATCCATATCCTTAAAGTCCGTTCTGTCGCCAAAGCCTGCACCGTTTACTAAATTATTGATAAAATATCCCTTTTCTTTTGCGAAAGAAAACACCTTTTCGCACTCGTCTTTTTTCGATAAGTCCGCGCAAATAAAGTCCACGAAGACGCCGTATTGTTTTTCAAGTTCAAATTTAAGTGCGGAAAGTTTGTCGCTATTTGTTGCCACTAATAAGAGATTGTTCTTGTCCTTGGCGTAAAGGTTGCAAAATTCTTTGCCGAGTCCGCCCGTCGCGCCTGTAATTAAAGTTGCTTTCATATCGATTATTCCATAAAACTTATAATTTTTTTATATAAAGAAAGCCTGTCCAAAACGGAAAGGCTTGTCTTTTGCAGTACTTAGTTAAAAGAATCTTTGTACGCTTTACCGAACTTAAATGTCGGCATTTTAGATTCAGCGATGGAGATTTTTTCCTGAGTTTTGGGATTGATACCTTCTCTTGCCGGTTTAACTTTAATTTCAAAAGTACCGAAACCTGAGATTTGGATTTTTTCCCCTGCGTTAAGGCCGTCAGTGATTGCCTCGATAACGCCGTCAAGCGCATTTGCCGCATCTTTAAGAGTAATGCCGGCTTTGTTGGCGATTGCCCTTACCAATTCATTCTTATTCATTTTAAGAATCCTCCCAAATATTTATACACTTATTATACCACATATATAAAATATTTCAATAGGTTTTTGAAAATTTTTCAAAAATTTTGTTATTTTTTATAAGTTTTTGACCTTACGACAATAAATTTTATATTCCGCTTGACAAGGATAGTATAAATTATTAATATTTACAAGACTTTTTAAGGGGAAATATGGATTTTAAGCAAAATTTAAAACGTATAGAAAAGATAAATGATAATGCGTTTACGATAAAAAATAACTTAATAGACGTTGCTAAAGAGATTGTAGCAACCCGTCCGTATGCAACCGTTGCTATTTTTTGCACTCAAGATGAAATAACGGTAGTGCTTGAACTTTTAAGCGCGCTTAAAAAGTTCGGAAACAAAACGGTTGTTTTAGAGTGCGGTAAAAACGCGGAATTTTCCGTCGACACGGTAAAAGATTTTTTAACCGTGCCAGAAAACGTTCGCGCCGTTTTAGTGACGTCGGAAAAACTATTAAAGGCGGTTAAATATTATGCCGAGATAAAATTCGTGCCCTGCTTTTTTATACCTATCGACGGCATACCTTTAGGAATATATGATAAAACAGCGACGATTGTTGACGGTGAAAAGTTATACAAAGTGCGATTAAAAAGTCCAAAAGTGGTGTTTGTCAAAAACAAGGTAAGCGCAAGTTTTTTTGAGAGCGTTACTCTTTCGTTATTATCAAGATTGTTTTCGCTTTGCGATATAGGTATTGACGGACAAGTAAAAGATGCAATTTTGCAAGCGATAAATGGATTAGCATGCAAAGATTTCGACCGCTTGGTAAATTATTCTTTTATTGCAGAACAAAAGGCTTTAGAAGGTTGTTTTTCTACAAATAATATTGCTCTTGCTACATATTACGCGTACGGGATAAGTCGACCTATGCCCACGATATGTAAGGCGTTTTTAACTGAGTATAAAGAGCAATTAAAAAAAGATAAATTTATTCCGCCAAACTTTAACGGCACGGCAAGAGAAATATCACTTTTAACTGGGTTATCATTATCTTTTACTCTTAATAAAATACATAAAGGTTTATTAAACGGGTGGAAAGAGCCTTTATTAGATAAAAACCTCTTAAGCGTAGCGGAAAGGGCTTTGAAAATTTATCAAAGTGAATACGGGAAAATTGCATCGCCGACTAGGCGTGAAAAGATAGCGGCTAATCTTGCCGTAAATAATTTTAATATTTTGGTATAAAGTAGATAAAAACGGTCAATACTCTCACGGAAAAAACGTGGGAGTATTTTTATGTTTAAAAAGGCTTTTATAGTTTTATTTTGTGCAGTGTTCATATTGAGCGTGTATTTATTAAACGCAGAGCCTGTGTTTGACGGTGAAAAGATAGAAGTTTATACCGTTAGCGGTTCGTCGAACGCTTTGATAAAGACGGTGGATAAATACGAATATTTGTTTTTGCCTACCGTAAAGGGGGAAAGCGTTAGGTTAAATGCTGACGGGTTTGACGTTTTAAAGTTGCTTAACGATTATGACGCTAAAATGATAATGATTGAAAGGCTTGACGGGGTAGAGTGCTACTACGCCTATTCGTCAAAGATTCGTTATAGAGAAATAATAGGCGGTAAACGTGTGAACTTGCAAATTGCAGTACGCGGAGAAATCGTGACGGTAGGCTCACCGATAATTTACGGAAGTTTTTAAAAGAGCGTATAAAAAAATTTTTTAGGGAAATAACCATTAAGCAAAACAAAAAGGAGTAATATTATGAAAAAATCAAACGGAAGAATTTTAATGTTTTTAAGGCGCAACGCAGTTTATCTCGTGCTTGCGTTATGTATCTTGGCAGTAGGACTTTCTATAACGTTTATGTTGGTAAACCGTGAAAGTTCAGTGAGTGTGGACAGTGGCAGTAAACCGCCGGTGGTTAAGCCAGTAGAACCAGATGAACCTGAAGAGCCAGAAGAACCCGACACCCCCGTAGATCCCGTAATTAAGCCGATAGTGTTTATTATGCCCGTGGCAAACGCGTCGTCAATCGGGGAATACGGCGACACTATGGTGTGGAACTCTACGCTCGGTCATTACTCTTCGCATTTAGGTTTAGACTTTTTTGCAGAAGAAGGCACGCCCGTATACGCAGTTTACGACGGAACGGTGAAAAGTGTGGAAAGTACGCTATTAAAAGGGATAACGATAACTATAGATCACGGCAACGGTTTATATACCGTATATAATTCGCTCGCTGACGGTGATTCAGTGACTGTAGGACAACAAGTCTATCAAGGCGATATAATAGGAGAAGTTTCGGTCACCAACCGCACCGAGTATAAGGACGGCGCGCACCTACACTTTGAAGTTATAGAAGACGGCGCTTTGATAGATCCGATTAAATATCTAGCGATAGAAGAAAAGTAAAATGGAATAAAAGCGGTATAACCCCGAATAAGATAGTATATACTTTCTCGTTCGGGGTTTTTTATGAAAAAAACTGCATTAGTTTTAACTATATTAATCGCGCTTTGCGCATGCTTTAATCTTTACGGTTGTAAAAAACAAAACGATAGTCGCACTACTTATAATATAAACTGCACGCTCAATAAAAACGTACTTAGCGGTATGGAAACGGTCGGTTTTTATAACGATACGGAAAATTCTTTTACCGAATTAAAATTCAATCTTTTTGGTAACGCTTATAGAAAGGATGCAAAATACTCGCCGATTGCTCCGGAATATACGTCGCGCGCATACCCTAACGGAATAAATTACGGGGATATGCGCATAAATTCGGTTAAGTGTAGCGGAAAGGATTTAGAATTTAGTGTGGGCGGTGAAGACCAAAATATTTTGACGGTCAAATTGATTGAAGAAGTATTTCCCGAAGAGCGCGTCAACGTAAGTATAGATTTTACCTTAAATCTTGCAAACGTGATTGCGCGTACGGGTGTAAATGCAAAAACGATAAATCTTGCCAACTTTTATCCTATACTTTGCGCAATCGATGACGGCAGTTTTTACGAGTGCTTATATTATGCGATAGGTGACCCTTTTTACAGTGATTGTGCCGACTACACGGTGACGCTTACCGCCGATAAAGATTACGTCGTTGCGGCAAGCGGTAAAAAGAGTTCGGAAAAAGTGTCCGCCGATACCGCTACCCGTACTTACAAGATTAGTAACGCGCGTTCTTTTGCGTTTACGTTATCTAAAAATTTTCAGGTTATAACCGATACGAGTACGGGCGTTGAAATAAACTATTACTATTACGACGACGGTGAGCCGGAAAAGTCGATAGGTTATGCGGTAAATGCGTTAAAGACGTTTACAAATCTCTTTGGAACGTATCCTTATTCTACCTATTCGGTGGTTAAAACTCCGTTCGTCCAAGGCGGTATGGAATTTCCTGCCCTTACTATGATAGCAGACGATTTAGACGGTATGCCGTACGGGGAAGTGATAGTACACGAAACGGCTCATCAATGGTGGCAGACGGCAGTAGGGAATAACGAGATAGAGTACGGGTTTTTAGACGAAGGGCTTGCCGAATATTCGGTAGTGTTGTTTTACGAAAAATTTCCCGAATACGGTTATACCCGTGAAAGTCTTATAAAGGCAAGTGAAGATACTTATAAGGTTTTTTGCACGGTGTCGGATAAAGTGTTCGGCAAAGTTAATACGGTGATGATTAGAAGTTTAAAAGATTTCGGTGGAGAATACGAATACGTAAACATTGCCTACGTCAAGCCGTGCATTATGTACGATACGCTTAGAAAGACCGTTGGCGACGCAAGATTTTTTACGGCGTTAAGAAGATATTACTCATCGTATAAATTTAAAAATGCCACGCCGCACGATTTGGTCGGTGCGTTTGAAAAAACGGGCGCGGATACCAACGGATTTTTTCAAAGTTTTTTCGATGGAAAAGTTATAATTTAGTTAAAAGTGCACCGCAATTTTGGCGGTGCGCTTTATTTTTTGAGATAATTTGAAAAAATGTGGAAAATTAAACGGTAAAATAAATATTATCTATTGACAAAACTTTCTTAAAATGTTAAACTAATTGAGTATACGATTAAATTATTTTAGGCAAGGAGATTTTATGAGAAAATTATTAAATATTTTACTCACTATCGTAATAGCAACGCTTGCAGTATTTTCACTTACCGCTTGTTCGTCTGACGACGACGGAATAAAAAGCAATGCAAAAGGTCTTTTAATTAACAAGGTCAAGGGCGTTTATATTATTTACGATTACGTTCCTGAAACTGAACTTACTGACGGCGTTCTCGATATCGGCGCGATTTTAGAAGATGAAGGATACGAAGGTGAGTTCAAAATTAAGAAAGGCGCGTTTAGCGGTAACACCGATATAGTTAAACTTATCGTACCTGATACCGTTAAAGAAATTGCAAAGGGCGCGTTTGAAAAGATGAAAAATCTTAAAGAACTTGAAGTACCTTATATCGGCAAGACTATAAATTCGGACGCATATTATCGTGAGAGTGCAGACGCCGTTGATAAGGCTGTTGACGCGGAGAAAACTCTTTCTCATTTCTTTGGCGCAGACGAGTATGCAGAAGGTAAGCAAATTACCGTTGCAGGCACTACTTGTTATATGCCCGTAACGCTCGACACCATAACCGTTAACGCAACCAAGTACTATCAAGATCCTAATGAAGTTAAGGAAAATTATTATAGTATTCCCAAGGATGCGTTTAGTGGTGCTACTAACATTAAGAAAGTAAATCTTAAAGGTGCATATCTCGGTGCGATCGGTGAAAACGCGTTTAGCGGTTGTACGGCTCTTTCTACGATAACTGTTCCCGCTACCGTTAAAACCATTTATAAAGATGCGTTCAAGGGTTGTACTAAACTTGAAAGCGTAATTATTGACAGCCAAATGACCGATAAATCACTCGTCGTTAAAGAAGGTGTGTTTAGCGGTTGCATAAAGATGAACTATATCGGTTCAGGTGCTGTTGAAAATCTTACTTTAGATTTTGGCAAGGTTGCAAGTGCTGATAAAAACGCATTTGATTTCGGCAGAGAAAACGCTCAATACAACGTAGTTAACACGATAGAAAATCTTACGATCGCACTTGGCGAAACCAAAATCGTTAACGCTTAAAAATTATAATTTAACTAAAAAAGCACGTGCAGTTTGCAAGTGCGTTTCGTATATAGCATAAATTAAACGCGACTGAATTTCAGTCGCGTTTAGCGTTTGATTGATGTTTATAAGTATTATAACTTTGTTATCGTAACTTCCTTAAGGGTATATTTCAGTGCGCCCAAGTGATTGAATCCACCGTATTCTATAAGAGTTTCAACGTATACGAGCGGTAACGATCTTTCATAACTGTCACGACTGTCGGTTATAGCGCTTTCGTTTGAAAGTGCGTCCGTCTTAACGTTTTTCTGTAACACTACGTATTGCGCAGTACCTACGTTATCAGTTCCGCCTATTACGAACGAAACGTTTTTAACGGGTATTGAAAGGTCGGTTGGGTTTGGCGTGGTTTCGGTTGCCTTATCTATAATCGTTTGGTTATTATATTTTAAGCCACCGTCAAGTTTTAGCGTGCTGTCGTTTGCGTTTTTAACGGTCAAATCTTTTGCTTCTCCGTATACGGGGGAAACGGTCGGGATAGTCGTGCTACTTTCAGCGGAGAGCCCTGTGTTCCTTATAGCGAATAAAAGTTGGTTGTTGTCGATAAGTCTTTTTACTTCGTATTCGTAAGTGTTAGTACCGCCGTTTAATGCTTTGAGTTTATTGACGAGTGCCGTTTGATCTTCGGTTCTATTTTCTTTTACTGTATCGAGTGCGGTCCTTATCGCATTTAAGTCCACCGCGTTCACGTCTTCATCTTTTTCTGCCGAATATTGCTTTTTCACTTGAGTGTAACTTCCGTTCCCGTACTTTGTCGTGTACTCAAATATTGCTTGAACTGTAGTTACCTTTCCGTTTGAAAGATAGATGAAAGTGTTTTTGATAAGAGATCTAGAATAGATGGGCGCAAGCGACTGACCTGATTCGTAAAAATAAACTTCATTTATAACGTGGTCGTCAAAACTCTTTTCATTTTCCGTACCTTTCTCAAAAGTAACTTTTAGGCCTAGTTCACTTTTTAGATAAAAGATTTTAGCGTCGTAATTAATACTCTTACTGATAGTCGTCGTATCGGGATTACCGTTAAACGTCATTGTGTAAGTGCCTTTATAGTCGGGGATAAGAGAGTCTTTAATTCCGTCCGAACGTTTTATGCTAGCATAACTGTCAATGCGTTCAACGTCGTATTTAAGAATTTCCGTGTAGTCGGTATTGATTTCCGATGCACCGCCACCGCCAGCATAATCGTTGTTGAACGAAAGTGGTGAAGTTTCTCCGCATCCGCTTAAAATAAGCATTGAGAGCGACAGAATTACTGCCGTCAAAGATAATAAAAATTTCTTCATTTTATTCTCCGTTATATAATTGTCTATACAATAATACCACAAAATAAAAAAATTGTAAATACATACGCAAAAAAACTTTAAAAGTTTATAAAATATGTTAAAATATAAGTATGATAAAATTACTTACGACAAATTCTTATTTCAATTTATTTACGTTGCTTATAAAAAATATAGACGGCGTAAACGCGGTCGGCGGAAAAAATATAGTTTTTTGCGAAGAAAAGGTTTCGCTTATGGCGGAGCGTATGCTTTGTGCCGAAACGGGCGGTAGTTTTAATACCGACGTGTATTCGTTCGGCAATTTTTTGCGTACGAAAAAACAGGTGGATAACGTTTTAAGTAAAGAAGGCTCGGCAATGGCGGTAAAGCGAATACTCTCGTCGTGCAATCTCAAATGTTTCAAAGCGAGCAAGACCACGCTTGCGCCCACCCTTTACGAACTCATCATGCAACTAAAGAGCGCCAAAGTTTTACCGAGCGATATAGCGGTTGCAGCCGACGGCGTGGACGGGATACTCAAAAGTAAACTGCAAGACGTAGCGGAGATTTATTCTAGGTACGAAGAATTTATTAAAGAAAACGGTTACGAAGACCAAAGTTCTATTTTGACCTATCTGCCCACGATTATAGAAGATAGTGATTTAATTTGCAGTGCAAACGTATACTTGGTAGGTTTTTCCGGCTTTACTGCGCAGATACGCGCCGTGATTGATAAACTTATAGACAAGGCAAAGAGCGTCACTGCGATTTTGTGCGAAGGGGAAAATCCCTTGGTGTTCGTAAACGAAACTGCAACTTTTATAAGACGCGTTGCAAAAGAAAAGGGCGTAGCCATACTTGAAGAGCGGTATGACAGCGGATATTCTACGGCGGGGAGAGTAATAGTCGATAACTTATTTTATCCGTCAAAAAAAGAAAGTCGCGCCATTACCGAAAAAGGCAACGTACACCTATACGCAGCGCCGTCAGGGGCAAAAGAAGTCGAAAGAGTTGGACAGGTAATTAAACGCCTAGTAATGCACGGAGCGTGCCGTTATCGCGATATTACGATTGCATTGCCCGATATAGGCGGATATAGAGAATATATTAAAAGTTCGTTCAATGCGCTCGGGATACCGTTCTTTTTAGACGAGCGCAAAAAACCCGATAACCATCCGCTAATAACGTTAATCTTATCGTATATAGACGCTTATAGAAAGAATTTTGAAAGAAACGCGCTAACTGCGTTTTTTAAAAATCCGCTATATTCTGCCGACAAAGAATTTACCGATGAGTTCAGTAAATATCTTATTAAATACAATATAAATTACGGTAGAATAAGAGAGCCGTTCACCTTTTCTACCGATGGAAAATACGACCTTAACGATTTTGAAGAATTTAGAAAAACGCTCTGTGATTTCAGTGAGCGTTTTGACGTGCGCGGTATGATAGACAAACTTTTGGTGAAAGAAAAGATCGACGGATTCACTGAAAGGCTAAAAGCCGTTGGAGAAAGCGAAGAGGCGGCGGTAAACGTTCAGATTTATGAAAAAGTAATTAAGATTTTAGACGAAATGCAGATGCTTTTATCGGGCGTTAAAATGTCGGTAGCCGAGTATAAGGCGGTATTTTTGAGCGGTGTTGCCGCGTTAGAGTTATCCATTATTCCACAGTATAACGACGCCGTGTTTATAGGCGGATATAAGGCTACTGCGCTCGCTAAAGCAGATTATTTATTTGCAATGGGGCTTACTGCAGACGTGCCTAACGTACGTTCCGACGTCGCGCTTTTATCGGACGGAGATATAGATGCTTTGGAAAAAATCAAGGTTATGGTAGAGCCGAAGATAAAAGTAGTTAATCACCGAACGCGTGAAAACGTCGCGCTTGCGCTCGCCGCGTTTAATAAGAAATTATTTTTATCTTACCCCGTATCGGCAGTAGACGGCAAAAAGAACGAAAAGAGCGAAGTTGTAACTTCTATATCGTCACTCATAGAGTTTGATAAGTTTCCTGAAGAGCACGGATATTTAACCTTTAAGCAAGGATTAAAAACGTTTGCGAAAGAGAGCGGAGAGTTTTACGACGGGATTAGGGCAGACTTTTCAGACGCATCCACCTTTTACGCAACCGACCAAACGGGTACTGCAAAAGAAATGGTAGAGCGTGCCAACAGAAAAATTCAAATAACACTTGACAGAAAAGTGGACGGTTTATTAGGCAAAGAAACGTCGCCTACAACGATCGAAGATTATTATAAGTGCCCGTACCGTGCGTTTTTAGCGCACGTTTTAAGGCTTGAAAACCAAGACGACGGGAGCGTTAGCGTGTTATCTGTAGGTAATCTTATGCACGAGATTTTTCGCCGTTATGCAAACGAGATGGACAAAGTTACGGACGAGCGGAGTTCCGACCAACTTTTTGACAAGATAAAAGATAAAATTTTAGAGAGAGAAGAATACAAAAGGTTTTTATCAGACGGGGCTAACAGGGCAGCCGTTTCGCGCGTTGTAAGGGAGAGTAAAAAGTATTGCTATGAAACTTTTAACTCGCTTAAAGACTCGTCTTTTAAAGTATCAAAAACCGAAGCGTCTTTCGGGGACGGAAAAGATTATCCCGCAATATCACTAAACGGTGGAGCGGTAAAACTTAAGGGCAAGATAGATAGAGTTGACGAGAGCGACTCGTATTTTAGAGTGCTCGATTATAAGACGGGTAAGGCAGACGCTGCTGATAAAGCGTTGTTTGCGGGGTTAAAGTTACAACTTTATCTTTACGCGGCGGCGGTTAAAGGAAAATATCCCGACGGGGAAAAACAGCCTGCTGGACTTTACTATTTACCAGTTGCCGATAAATACGAAAAGCACGACGACAAGAAAAAGTGTATGGCTGTAGGTAAAACGCTCGGAGATAAAGATGCGCTTTTATCGCAGGATAAACTTATAGAAGTCAACGGGGAAAGTCTATTCGTGCCCGTTAAAAAAGATAAAAACGGCAAATTTAAGAACGTGACGGACGGTCAAACGCTCTCTGCGTATATCGATTACGCGGTTGAGATAAGTTCGCTTGCGGCAAAGCGTATGACCGACGGCGTGATAGTACCGTCACCGTTTGAAGGAGTTTGCGATTATTGCGAATTTAAATCACTATGCGGTGGTTTGGGCGTAGAAAGGTCGCTAGGAAAGGTTTGCGAAAAGACTATTACGGACGCTAAAAAGGGGGGTGGGGAAAATGGCTGAATTTACTAAAGAACAGGCAAGAGCCGTTTATCACGAGAAAGGCAATATTCTCGTTTCCGCGTCGGCAGGTAGCGGTAAAACGCACACGATGATCGAGCGAGTAAAACGCCTTATACTGGAAAAAGGAGTGAGCGTTAACCAAATACTAGCCGTAACTTTTACCGAGTCTGCTGCGGCGGATATGAAGGAAAAACTTAAAAAGGCGCTCACTGCTCAAATAGACAAAGGCGACGAGAAAACTATTGTTAGAGAATTAAACGAAATTCCAACCGCAGATATATCGACTTTGCACGCATTTTGCGGTAGGCTTATAAGGCAGTATTTTTTTGCGGTAGGACTATCGCCCGACTTTAAGATTATAGACGAGTCCGAGTCTGCCGTTATGCGCAACGAATGTATAGAAAAGACTTTTAAGGAGTTTTACGACGGTAGCGAAGAGTGGTTCTATACGTTAGTAGACCGCCACGCCGTAGGTAGAACGGACGCAAATTTAAAAGAATTGATACTCTCTGCTTACGCTTTTTGTGACAGTGAAGCCGATCCTGAAATATTGATGGATAAGTATGTGGAAAATTATTCCGAAAACGGCTTTAACGCGCTTATAACCGAGTATAAGAAGAGTTTAGACGAAACCCTTGAAAAAATACTTTTAGACCTAACCGAAGCCCTTGAAACTTTTAAGTTGTATCAGTATAAAAAGGCTACTGATTTTACTGCGTCGCTAATTGGGGTGGTTAAAGAATTACTTGGCGGAGAAGATATTTACGTCGTAAAAGGGTTTGAAAACTTTTCTTTGCGTTTAGACGTTGAAAGAAAGTTAGATCCGACGGCGGTTGAGTATAAAGAAATCGTTGCTAGCGCACGCGATACGGTCAAAGACCTTTGTAAGAAGTTCGCAAAACATATTACCGACAAAGAGAGCGATATAAAATATTTCAAGAATTGCGCTCGGCATACCGAGTGGTTGGTTAAGGTGTTAAAGCGTTTTGGGGAAATTTACACGCAAGAAAAGCGAGAAGAGAACGTTTTGGATTTTAACGACCTAGAACATTTTGCTTTAAAAATTTTACGGGACGGTCAAATAAGAGAAACCGTGCGCAAGAAGTACGAATACGTTTTCGTGGACGAGTATCAAGATACCAACGGCGTTCAAGAAGAAATTATAAACTTGCTTTCAAACGACAACCTGTTTATGGTTGGGGATATAAAACAGAGTATTTACGGTTTCCGCGGTTGTAGACCTGACTTTTTTGATAATAAGTTTATTCGCATGCAAGCGCTTGGGCAAGACGTGGTACAATTAAACGATAATTTCCGTTCGGCGCAGAAGGTGATAGATACGGTTAACGCCGTGTTTAATTACTGTATGGTAAAAAAATATTTCGGCTCTAATTATAAAGGTAATTCCGAACTAAAATCGGGCGGAGTGTATCCTAAAGATAAAATAGGTAGGGCAGAACTACATTTTTTGCAAAAGCGAGAAAAGGAAAAAAAGTCGGAAGAAGAACCGCGCTTATACGATATTTTAGAGCAGATAGAAAGTGAAAAAGAAGACCAAACTGCAAATATTGCATCGCTTTTAACCGAGATAATAAACGACGAACTTACTAAAACTTATTACGACGCTAAAGAAGGAAAGGAAAAACAAGTAACCTACGGGGATATAGCGATACTTACTAGAAGTAAAAACAGTCAGTTCGTTTTGGATTTGGTAAAGGGATTAAATAGACACGGTATTCCCGTATCGTCGGACGTAAAAGAGAACGTCTGCGACTTTCCGGAAATATCAACGGTGGTAAACGCTATGCGACTTGTTGATTGTTTTTTACAAGATATTCCGCTTGCGTCCACGCTAAAGAGCCCGATAGGCGGTTTTACCGACGGGGATTTTTACGAAATAGTCGATTTTTACCGTGTCGATAATCAAGACGAATACGGCAGTTTTTGCGATGCGTTTACTTATTATATAAATAACGCAGACACCCCCTTAGCGGAGCGGTTAAAGGACTTTAAGGAGTATTTTGACGGAGTTAGGATGCTATCCGATTTCGTCGGCGCGGAAGGGGTGATGAATAAACTCGTAAAAGATAAAGACCTTGACGGTTTTTTACTCGCCGAGAAAAACGGAAGAATAAAATTCGCAAGGTTAAAACGGCTTATTTCTGCATCAGTGTCGGGTGGAAAACGGCTTACGGTAAAAGAGTTTTTACATAAGGTAGATACCTGCCCCGACGCGTTCGGGTTTTCCGAGTGCGGAGAAGAAAACACCGTAAAGGCAATGACCATACACGCGTCTAAAGGTTTAGAATTTCCCGTAGTTATAGTGTGCGGGTTAGAGCGGGCAATGAACGACGAAGACGAACACGGTGAGATACTGTTTAGCCGTGATTATGGGTTTGCCGTAAAGCGTTATGACGACGCTTTGCGCACTAAAGAAGAAACGCTGTTGCGCGGTGTTATAAAAGAACAGAAGAAAAGAGAACGCTTAAAAGAAGAGATGCGACTGTTTTACGTTGCGCTTACGCGTGCAAAGTATTCTCTGCATTTAACTTTTGAAGGGAAAGAAGACTGTAGAAAGAGTGAATTTGTCGGTGCGGAGCATTTTATAGATTACGTTCCCGAGTGGATTGACGCGACAAGACATAAAGAAACCGACTTTGATTTTACTAACTTAAAAAAGGGTGTGGAAACCATATTGATAGGTAAAGCCGATCAAAAAAAGATGCAGGAGATGCTCGTTAACTTTTCATACGTCTATCCGCATACGGCGGAAACCGAACTGCCCTTAAAAACCGACGTTACGGCAGCGGCAAAAACCGACGACGGCGGTTATAGGTACGTTCTCTTTGACGAGCCGTCACCCGACCCCGAAAAGGGTATTATCGCGCATAAGATACTTGAATATTACGACTTTAAGAGTTCGCTTGACGTGTACGAACAAACCCAACTTATGGTAAAAGGCGGATTGCTCACTGAACAAGAAAAGAGCAAAATCAATCTTGATAGGATTGCAAAAGCCCTAGGTAGCGGCGCGTTACAGTGCGTTAAAGGACTTAAAACGTATAGGGAAAAGACCTTTATTTGCGCAGTCCCTGCAAATCTTGTTATGGATAGCGACAGTTTGGAAACGGTGGTTATGCAAGGTATGATTGACCTTTTGGCGTTAGGGGACGAGCACGCAGTGGTAGTGGACTATAAATATTCGGCACTAGAAGCAGACAGCCTTGAAAGAAAGTATAAAAAACAACTCGACCTTTACGCTTACGCCGTGGAAAAGGTACTGAATAAACGCGTGACTGATAAAATTATTATAAACGTGTTTACAGGCGACGTGGTTTATTTAACTTAATAAAAGACAAATATAGATAAAAAAATCCGTTATTCGACTTGTGGAAAGGTATAAAATTTTCAAGAGGTGGTTATGGCGGATTTTTTTAACGGCGTTATAGACCGTATAAGAGTTAACGTCGGTACGGTAGGGGTTTTCATAATTTTGTTTTTTGTACTTACGGTAGCGTTTATCGTTTTTTTACCGACGTGTGTTTTTAAAAGAGAATTTACCTTAAAAAAACGCGTGGCATTTTTACCGTTTGCAGTGGGAGTCATCGCCGTTCAAGGCGGTGCGGAAATAATAATAGGCGGTGATAGTCTAGTCTTGATTTTAGCAGGACTATGTATATTTTTTGTGGGTATTATTTTTACTATCCCCGTTAAGCGTACGGAGTATAGGCAAGAGCACGTTGAGTTTGCAAAATTTTTAGATCAAAAGGCAAAATCCGTTATAAATACAAACTGCGACCGCTCCGTTGACAGAATAAAATGCGTAGAGCGAGAAGATAAAAAAGAAAGTGCGGAACTCGATTATTCGCACGTTAAAAATATTTTAAGCAAGATGGAATATTATCCGCTTTCCGTGTCGGACAAAAGACAGGTTAAAGATCTAACCGTTGCGGTAAACCTTGCAGAGTCTGGCGATAACGGCACTGAGATAAAAAACCGTATTAACGACGGGCTTGGCGCACTTCTTAAAATAATGTCAAAACACGGAATTTAATAAAATTTGTTCAAAACAATGTAAAAAACCGTCAAAAAGGCGGTTTTTTGCTTTTTACTATTGACACGACATTGATTTTATTATATAATAATTTAAATGTAATATCCTTTTAGGGGGAGGGATTTTTAAGTGAGGAAAAAAATTATAACGCTATTTTTAGCGATTATTATGTGTTTTGCACAAGGACTTACCATGGTTGGCTGCGACGTTATTGACGACGATTCGACCTTTACGGTAACTTTTAGTGCGGGAGTGGACGATGCCGTTTTAATTTCAGGGGATATCGTTCAAACGGTTAACTCTGCAAACGAAATAGTCGAGCCAGTTTTCATTAGAGAAGGGTATAGATTCGTCGGGTGGACTTCAAGTATTCACAATATAAGCACGTCGAGAACTGTTAAAGCCATTTGGGAAAAATATTCGTTTATGGTGGTTTTCGACGGCGGTGACGGTGCTACTGAAGACGGACAACACGTCGTTGAAAAATTAGTGCCGGGGAGTTCTGTGATAATTCCGCCCGTATTTATTAGAAAGGGTTACACTCTTTCTTGGGATACCGATTTGACGGAGGTTAATTCTGCTTGTACGGTAAACGCAGTATGGACGGCAAACGAATATACCTTAAAATTCTTTGATACCGACGGCTCGGACGTCGGCTTGGCGGAGAGAACTATAACGTACGATACTACGATTACCGATTTACCGACTTTGCCAGATAAAGATATAGACGGTTTATTGCACAAATTCGTGCGTTGGGAAGATTCTTTAGGTATGCCCGTGAATAACGGTATAATTTGGAATACGGACGCTAACGTTTCAGTGTATGCAAAGTGGGCGCAAGACGAGTTTATCATAAGTTACGACTTGGCAGGGGGCAATCCCACGCAAAACCCCGGATCGTATTCGTCGTCCGACGGCTCGGTGTTTATAAATAACCCCACCAGAAGCGGTTACGACTTTGCTGGTTGGACGGGAACGGGAATAAGCCAAGCGGTTAGTAATTTTGTAATCGAGCAAGGCACTAAGGGTGATATAAGTCTAGTGGCGACGTGGACTCCTAAAACTTATACTTTTAGTCTTGATGCCGGCGCAGGTAAGATAGTTGGTAGCAGTAGTAAAAATATAACGTTTGCAAGCCCTGTCGGCGAGTTGGTTGAACCCACTCGTGACGGCTATGCTTTTGCAGGTTGGGTTTATTCGGATACGGGCAGAGTTATTACTGCAGATACGGTTTGGAATATCGAGCCGACCGAACTCGTTTTAAGAGCACAATATAACCGCTTATATACCGTAAGTTTTTCACTTACGTCGATTGTTAGAAAGTTGGACGTGCTCTGTGCGTTAAAAAGTTTGGGTAGTATAAACCTTAACGGGAAAGATTTTGAAGAATTTACGATAGTGGTTGAAGAAGGTAAGACGTTTGCCGATTACGGCATCAAGGCTTTACCGACTGTCGATCCGATAGAGCCTGCAGGCATGGACGAATATTCGTTCGGCGGTTACTGGAAATATTATATCGGTGATAATAAATTGCATAAGATTTATCCCGATACGATATTTAGCGACGAGAGTTTGCCCGGAGCAAAAGAAAGCGGAGTCGTAAAACTTATACCGCACTGCCGTGCGCATTGGACGCCTGCGTATTAACTATTTTAGTTAAAAGGTGGTAATTTACCAGTAAATTTATTGCAATTATTTGATAATTGATGTATAATAAAAATCAATCGAAAAAATTATTTGGAGAAATACTATGCTTTTTTTCAAGAAGAAAAGACATCACGACGATCAAGGTAGAATTTTCGTTGGAGAAGAAAAGACTTCTAGGGTAGAAGGATACAATAGGCTTAAAGATAACGTTCTTTATATGAACGCAGACGGCAATACCAAAGTTATTCAGGTTGAGTCGGCTGTTTCTGCAGAAGGTAAAACTACCGTTATATGTAACTTGGCTGTAAGTTTAGGACTTACAGAGAAAAAGGTAGTCGTAGTAGATTTAGACTTCCGTCGTCCTAGAATCCACAGACTTTTCAAGGAAAGTAAGGATTTGGGTATTGCGGAATATTTCCTTGGTGAAGCAAGCAAAGAACAGATTATCAAGCACACCAAGTATAAAAACGTAGATATCATTACTCGCGGTGCGGAAATTTACAACTCGTCACTCGTTCTCGTTTCGGACAAGTTCAAAGAGTTTATAAAAGAACTCCGTGCGGAATACGATTACGTTTTGTTAGACTGTGCACCCGTTCTTCAGATTTCAGACTATATTCATATATCTAAAGTTTCAGATGGCGTGCTCTTTATGGTAGCATACGCAATTACCACCAAAGGTCAGGCTAGTGAAGCGATTAAAGAACTCCGCAAAAACGGAGCGAATATTCTCGGTACGGTATTTACTATGTACGACAGGAGAAAGGATAAAGACTTGCACTACGGCGGATATTACGGTTACGGATACGGTTATTATCGCGCTTACGCCGATACTGAAGAAGATACGATAGACGAGCAACCCCCGCAAGAATGATAGACGTTCATTCGCATATTTTGCCCTTCGTTGACGACGGGAGCAAAGATATGCAGTCATCTTTATCAATGCTTAAAACTTGCGAAAGCGTAGGCGTTACTGATATTATCTTAACGCCACATTACCGCGGTGATTTTAGGGCGGAAAAAGAAGTGCTTATGGATAGACTACTTAAACTTCGCACTGCCGCACAAGACGCAAAAATCAATATCAATTTGCATTTGGGGCAAGAGTTTTATATTGAAAAAGATTTTAAGCAGACGGTTAAAGACGGAAAAGCCGTATGTTTTGCGGACGGCAAACACTTGTTGATAGAGTGTAATTACGAGCATCGTACGGACGTTGCGGAAACGGTTTATGAACTCACTACCATGGGTTACGTTCCGATAGTTGCGCATATAGAGCGTTATCCTTATATTGATATAGATACTGCGTTCGAGATAAAAGAAGTTGGCGGTTTGATACAAGTAAACGCCGATTCTATCGCAGATAAAAAGAAAAGGAAATACTTTAAAAAGGTAAAACAACTATTAAAGTACGATCTCGTGGATTTTGTCGCAGGTGACTTGCACGACGGTCGACCGTACTATATGCAACAGGCAAGCGAATACGTTAAAAAGAAATACGGCTCTGAGCGAGAAGAAAGACTTTTTACTTTAAACGCATTAAAAATTATAAAATAAATATCGGGCGGACGATTGTCCGCCCCTTTTACTAAACGGAGAATTTATGCAAAAAAGAATTATTGCAATCGGCGGCGGAGAGATTAAAAATAAAACGACGCTAGAGATTGACCGATACGTAGCAAATCTTGCAAAAGAACACGCGGGTGAAAGACGGGCGAACGCCCTTTTTATAGGTACGGCGTCGCACGATTCAATGCCGTATTTTAACAGTTTTAGAAAAACTTACACGTCGGTTTTTGATATAAAGGCAGAAGTTGCGCTCATGGTTTACGGTGAAATGAGTATAGAAAAAATCAAGGGCAAGATAGACGCTGCCGATATGATTTACGTGGGCGGTGGCGATACGGTCTATATGCTCGACAAATGGAAGGAAACGGGCGTCGATAAAATGCTTATAGACGCTTATAATCAAGGCAAGATAATATGTGGGCTTTCTGCCGGTGCAATATGTTGGTTTACCGATATGTATACCGATTACGAGATTATGCGCGGACAAAGTTCTGATTACGTTCTAAAAAACGGTTTAAGGATATTAGACGGCGCAATGTGTCCGCACTTTAACGAGCGTGAAAAGGATTTTACCGACGCGCTTAAAAAAGGCGTTATAAACGGCGCTTATTGCGTAGAAAACGACTGTGCGATAGAGTTTGTCGACGGCGAGTTTTCAAAGGTTATAAGCGGTGGCGGAAAGGCGTATTATCTTAATATAGACGGCGGAGAAATAGTTAAGAAGGAGCTATAAATGCGCGTATTAAATTATGATAAAGAGATGGATAAAATATTATCCGATCATCAAAAAAACGGCGAGCGTGTAAAGGTGTTGTTGCACTCGTGTTGCGCGCCTTGTTCTACGGCGTGTTTAGAGCGTTTAAATGGCAGTGCGGACGTTACGGTGTATTACTATAATCCTAATCTTGACACCGAAAAAGAGTTTAATTTAAGGGCGAGTGAGCAAAAAAGACTTTGTGAAAGTTTGGGAGTCGAGTGCGTGATTGAAGATTACGACAAACGGCAATTTCTGACTGCAGTTAAAGGACTTGAGAACGAGAAAGAAGGCGGTGGACGCTGTTCGGTTTGTTTTTATTTACGCTTAAAGCAAACGGCGTTAAAAGCAAAGGAATTAAATTACGATTATTTTGCAACTACTCTTACCGTTAGCCCCTTAAAGAACGCTCAAAAATTGAACGCGATAGGCGAAAAAGTTCAAGCGGAAACGGGCGTTAAATTTTTACCGACGGATTTTAAGAAGAAAAACGGATATTTGCGGTCGATTGAACTATCTAAAGAGAACGGGCTTTACCGACAAAACTATTGTGGTTGCGAGTTCTCTAAAGCGATAACGATAGATATTGAAAGATAGACATATTTTCTTTTTAAACGTCCTATTTACACATTGACAATGAAACGTCACAATCATATAATAATTGTAAAATTATATACTAATTAAAGGATTTTTTATGAAACTTTTAGACGAGATGCTTTTAGTAAAAAAAGTTGAAGCTGCGGCGCTCTGCGATATAGAAAATCAAAACGTTTACGGCTCTTCTTATATAGTAAAGCAGAACGGAAAAACGTTATTTAAAAGACATTTTGGCGTTACGGGTGAAAATAAAAAGGCAGTGGACGATAAAACTTTATATAGGTTATGTTCTATGACGAAACCCGTAACGGCGTTTGCTACCCTTCTTTTAGTCGATAGAAACCAAATTACTTTAGACGATAAAATTAAAAAATATTTACCGCAATTTAAGGACGAAAGGGTTAAAATAGTGCATTTATTGTCGCACACTTCGGGAATTTGCGATTATTCGGATTTGCCTCCTGAAACGGTAACCGAAAAGGCACTAAGCACCGTCAATGATACGGTTGAACTTTTTATGGATAAAGATTTACTGTTTGCGCCCCTTTCAACCGATAGATATAGCGGTACGGTTGCCTTTGATTTTTTGGTCGCTATCATAGAAAAGGTTACGGGAGAAGAGTACACCGAATTCTTAAAGCGTGAAGTGTTTATACCTTGCGGTATGAACGATTCGGGATTTATACCCACTAAAGAGCAATGGTCGCGTTTTATAGACGTTAACGGAAAGGTGGACGGCAAATGCGTAAAAATCAATATGAAAGAAAATTGCGTTTTTGAAAAATTTCCTTGCACGCATACACTTGGCGGGGCAGGACTGTTTTCTTCGCTTGACGATTATTCTAAATTTGCGGAAATGCTGTTAAACGGCGGAGTAACGGCTGATGGGAAAAGACTTTTGAAAAAAGAAGTTTTAGACCTTATGTCGACGCCCGTTATTGATATAGAAAACGACTGGGTGTCTTGGGGACTTGGAGTTAGGGTAGTAACTGATAAAGATTATCCATACTTGCCTACGGGTATATACGGTTGGAGCGGTGCTTACGGCTCGCATTTTTGGGTAGATCCTGAAAATAAAATAACCGCCGTATTTATGAAAAACGCGGGATACGACGGCGGTGCAGGCAATAAATCTTCTTTAAGGTTTGAACAAGCGGTTAAAGATTCTTTAATTTAATATTACATAAAAACGCCGAGCAAAGTTGCTCGGCGTTAAATTTTAATTTGTATTTTATTGCGCTTTATATACGACCTTTCCGTCGCGGATTGTCATATAAACGGTAAAATCTTTGTTAAGTACTGCAAAGTCTGCAATTTTTCCAACCTTTATAGAGCCTATTGTGTCGAACACTCCAAGGTTTTTTGCAGGGTTTGCCGTAGCGTAATCAACGGCGTCTGTAAAGGAAACTCCGCAGGCGTTAACTACGTTTTTAACAGCGTCGTTCATCTTTAAGATACTGCCTGCAAGCGCGCCGTTTTCTAACCTTGCTTCACCGTTTTTAACGATAACTTTTTGACCGCCGAGTTCGCTTATTCCGTCGTCAAGATGTTTTGCGCGCATAGAGTCGGTAATTAGCGTAATTTTATCGTGCGGTTTGTTCTTTATAAGAAGTTTAATTGCAGGTGCGCTTAAATGAATAAGATCGCAAATCATTTCACAGCTGAGTTCGTCAAACGTCATAGCGCTACCTACCGTGCCTATCTCTCTGTGGTGGACGCCCTTTTGTGCGTTATAAGTATGAGTAACGTTTTTAAGACCGCTCTTTATTGCCTTTTCAATATCGCAATAACCTGCGTCGGTATGACCTGCGCTTGCGACTATTCCGTTTTTATCAAGGTGGGCGATAAGTTCGTCCGCGCCCGTTTCTTCCGGGGCAAGGCTAACGACCTTTATGGCGTTACCGCTTGCCGAGTTGTATTCGTTGAATAGGTCTACGTCGGGGCTAACGACGTATTCTTTGGGCTGTGCGCCGATATGCTTTAAGGATATGAACGGACCTTCTAAATGTATGCCCAAAACTCTCGCGCCCGTATCGGGGGAGAGTGATTTATAATCTTTAACGGCAGACATTGCCTTTAATATATTTTCCTTGCTTTGCGTCATTGTAGTTGCAAGAAATGAAGTAGTGCCTTCACTCGCAAGAGCAAGAGCAATATTTTCAAGGTCTTTGGCCGTGCCGTCCATAGCGTCAGAGCCTGCCGCGCCGTGTACGTGCTGGTCGATAAAACCGGGAACGATAACCGCACCGTCGGGCACGTTTATAGGCTCGCTTATTTTAGTCGCATCGTCGCCGATATATGCTATTTTGTCGTTATCTATTGCAAGGTTAGTTTTGATAACGCCCTTGCCTTCAACGTAAATATCCGTATTTATAAAGCCTTTCATAGGTAAACTCCTTTTTTATTATTATATAATAAAATGCGTTCGGAGCATTTATAAAATATTGCGCTTTATTTGCACAAAAGGCTATAAATTAACGTCAAAGAATATTTTCAAGGCTCAAAGTAAAGGTCTTTGGTATTTGTTCTGACAGTTCTTTTAATACTTCTATTTTAGAAATGGCGTCTTTCCACTCTTTATCCCTAACGAGCGTTGCCGACTCTGATAGCCATAAATCCACTTCTTTAATATCGTTGTGTGGAATAAAGATATGCAAAACTTTTTTCTTTTCAATCCAGTTGTTTTGCACGGCGTAAACGTCGTCTTGAGTAGCCGTTTCTTGGTCGACTTTTTCGTATAGAATTTCTAAAACCTCGTGGAACTCGTCAAACTGTCTTTTAACGAAATCTGCTTCGTAAAGGGCAGCGGCAAGTAAAATCACGGCAACGCAAATCATTGAAATAATCGTTCTTACCATGATACACCTTCTTTTAACTGGAATTTATCAATAGAATATTTTTTCTTTTTTTCCTTCATATAAACTTTACCTTTTCCGTCAATTGTTAAGATTTCGGTATTTTTTAAGTTGGCGTTTTTAGATTTAATATAATCTATTATGCTGTCGTCTGTTTCTTTTATTATTTGAGAGTTCTTTTTGTCAATTTTGCCGTCGTTTAC
Organism: Clostridia bacterium; assembly: GCA_017457015.1. The sequence goes on from JAFTIG010000060.1 coordinate 28,312, forward strand.
TATTAATAAGGGTAGAGATCTATCCTTATCCGTTTTATCGGGATTGATAAAAGCCGACAGTTTGCCGTTCGATTCGTAAATTGCGTAAGATAGGTCGTCAAAAGAAAAATAACCTAAAGAGCGCATACTCTCAATTAAATCGTCAACGCCTAAATTATTTTTTTTAAGTTCAATCAAATCCACGCCGTTTTTATTTATTACTATGGACGGTTTACCCGATATAACGCGTTTTAATAGCGTTCCGCTCTGTTCTAAAAGCGAAAGTATTTGATGCAATAAAAACAAACATATAATAGATACTATGCCGTATACGAGCGGTATAGAAACGTCTGCCATAGGCACGCACGCAAGGTCTGCTATAATAAGCGTTATGATAAACTCAAACGGTTGCATTTCGCCTATCTGGCGTTTACCCATAAGTCGCATTAGAACGATTAGAGTTATTAAGATAATAAGTGTTCTGAAAAATATTACTGCCATATCCGTATTATTTGAAAAACGTTAAAAATTATACTCAAAAATCTTGACAACGGGCAGGGCTATTTGATAATATATGGATATAGAGTAGTAAAGACGCGTCAAGTGTTGCAAAATGGGATGTCGTTTGCAAACGAAAGGGTTATCCTGCGGTGTCTTTACGCGTCCGCTATTATTTTTGCGTTAACTTTTTAGCGCGTCAATATTATCGGTCTCTCTAAAAATTTTTTTGGGAGATTTTTTTATGTCAAATTTTAAAAAAGTATTATCTTCAGACCTTCTAAAAGACAGTTCCACTACTCAAAAAATAGCGTATATTGCGCTTATGACGGCGCTATGTGTGGTTTGCAATATGTTTTTTGAATTCAAATTTGCAGATACGCAATTTTCTTTAACCATATTCTTTTCCGCTTTAACGGGTATGATAATAGGTCCTGTTTATGGTTTTGTCGCTTGTTTTTTGGGTGATTTAGTAGGGTTTTTATATAATTCCGGTGGCTTTATGTATATGCCTTGGATAGGGTTAAGTATGGGTCTTACGGCGTTTATAGCAGGACTTATAATGAATTTTTTAAGCGTAAAAAACAAGTTTGCCGTCTATTTGAAAATTGCGGTGGTGTGCATATCGACCTTTTTATTCTGCACGGTAGCAATAAATACTACGTCGTTTTGGATTATGTATAACACGCGCAAAGTGCCATATACAGCCTATTTAGTCACTAGACTGTTCGTTCAAGGTCAAATTTGGAACAGTTTATTCAACTACGCTTTATTGTTCGTTTTTTACCCGGTCATCTTGCGTGTAAAAAATTCTATTATGGCAAGTAAGGGCAATAGAGAAAATTAAAAAATACAATTTTACAAAATTTTAATAAAAATTTTACCCTTTAAATATTACTTTAAGGTATAATGTTTATAATAGTATTATTAACGTACTCAAAAGAAGGTGTATTATGAAAGGGCAAGAGAAAATCGATTATCATAATTACGATCAAATTAACCTCACCGTAAAAAGACAAAACGCGGACGAGGTTATTTTGTCTTACGGCGCTTTTTTGTGGGAGAAAATTGAAGAAAAAGAAGATAAGCGTTATCACGATATTTTGCACTTGTCTTTTACTAGACCGCATAAAATTCCAAATAAGGACAGATTGCAACTTTTACAAGTTCATTACGAAACGGCGGTAAACGAGCGCGCCCTTTTGGACGGCAAAAAACACCGTGCCTCGCAAGCGCTGTTGAGTACGGGACTCGTTCTCTTATTAAGCGTTATGCTCGGGGTGGTGGCGTTATCGTTTTATCTCGTTAGTTTATACGCCGTGCTCGGCGGAGTGGCGTTTACGGTAATCCAAGCATCGCTATGCGTCTTGGTTTTTGTAAAGGTAAGAAAAATAAGAAAAAAAGAAAATCAAAAGTTTGAAGATAAAAAAGCCGAAATAGAAAAGAGTATAGACTTTATCCTTTCTGAAGCAATGGCGATAACGGGGGTAAACAATGAAAAACAAACAAAATAAAGAAAGGGTTTCTACGGTCGGCAGAACTACAGCGCCTTACTCGCAAGCGGTAAAAATTAAAACGGAAACGGGTGGGCTCGGTGCGCTTAAATCGCTTATCGTGATTGCAATGCTTGCCGTGCAACTAGCCATATTAATATATTTAAGTATAACGTTTGCACTCGTCTTTAAGTGGGCGTTAATCATATCATTTGCGTTCAGTTTAGTGACTTGTATTTATATACTTTCCGCGGATAAAAACAGTTTGTCTAAAGCGGTGTGGATAATTTTCGTGTTGATATTTTTCACGTTTGGATATATCATTTATATTATTTCGGACGAGCGAATATTTTTCCGCAAGCATAAACGTAGATATAAAGCAATTTACGGTGACGCAGATAAATATATAACCGAAAACCAGTTTAAGCCTAATAGCATAGAAACCGAGCGCGACTGTAATTATTTATATTCCGCTGGGAAATTTACGGCGTATAACGATACCAAGTCGGAATATTTTTCTTCGGGCACGTTACTTTTTGACGACGTACTAGAGAGAATTAAAAGCGCAAAGAAATTTATTTTTATGGAATACTTTATCGTTTCAGACGGACGGTTGCTTGATAGGTTTTACGACCTGTTAAGCCAAGCAACGGCGCGTGGCGTTGACGTAAGGCTAATTTACGACGATATGGGTAGCCATAAAACTCTATCGGTGAAAAATAAATCAAAGTTCAAAAAAGCAGGGATTAAGATAAGCCCGTTTAACCGTTTCGTACCCGTGTTCTCGGTCGCGCTAAACTATAGAGATCATAGAAAAATGGTAATAGTTGACGGTGAAACGGCGTACTCTGGCGGAAGCAACCTTGCCGACGAATATATAAACGAAAAGCGTATGCACGGATACTGGAAAGATACGGGAATACGTCTTGACGGACCTGCAGTAGACGGGTTTACGCTCATGTTTTTAAGACAGTGGGAGTTTATAAATAAAAAAAGAGAAGATTATTCAAAGTATCTAAATCTTGCTAAAAGGTATCAAGTTACGAGTGCGGTAGTGCCTTATGCGGACGGGCTAGATTACGCTTTGCCTATCGGGAAAACCGTTTACGAGAATATGATAGCCGCCGCGCAGGAAAGAATTTATATCATGACGCCGTATTTTATCGTGGACGATACTTTGACTAACTTACTTATAAATAAGGCGTTGTCGGGCGTAGACGTTAAAATTATACTTCCCGAAATTCCCGACAAGGCGTTCGTGTATGGGGTAACGCGAAACAACGCGGAAAAACTCACCGATTACGGGGTAAAGGTGTACTTAATGAAAAATTCTTTCGTGCACAGCAAACTCTTGCTTACCGAAAACAGCGTGGTCGTCGGCTCAATCAATATGGATTTAAGGAGTTTTTACCAACAGTTCGAGTGCGCCGTCTATACCGACGATATAGGCGTTAAAGAAGGCGTTTTAAAAGATTTTAATCAAACTTTTTCTGATAGCCTTTTACTTACCGAAAAGAATAAACTCCGAAAGAACGTTATTTACCGTGCGTTTGCAGGTATTATGCAAGTTTTTGCGCCGTTTATGTAAAATCGTTTGATAAATTATTCACATTGATATATAATTTAAGCGTGGAGAAAAATATGAAAAAAGAAAATAAAGAAATTCTTATAAGACTTTTAGTCTCCGCGCTAATTATCGGCGTGTTAGCACTTGGCGTGTATCTCGTATTTTATTTTCTCGGTTGGACCAAACTTACCAAAGAAGAGTTGCAGACCTTTATAGCAGGTACGGGCGCGGTTGCGCCTATCGTGTTCATTGCGGTAACGTTTGCGCAGGTAACGCTAGTGCCTATACCAGGTGCGGTAACCATACTTGCAGGCAGTTTTTTGTTTGGGTTTTGGAAATCGTTTTTGTATTCGTATATAGGTATGATGATAGGTTCTATCGTGTCTTTTGCGCTCGGTCGTGCAATCGGAAGACCTTACGTCAACTGGGTTGCAGGTGGGGAAGAAAAGGCGGACGAGTGGATTAAAAAATTAAAAGGTAGAGAAAACGTATTTTTGTTTTTTGCCTTTTTCTTACCGTTATTCCCCGACGATATTCTATGTGCGGTAGCAGGGGCGTTGCCCGTTAAATGGTTTACTTTTATCGTAATGCAAATAATAACCCGTGCAACTTCTATATTAGCAACTATGCTTTTTATGTCGGGCGAGATAATACCGTTTTACGGCTGGGGACTTATAGTCTTGGGTGCGGTTGCGATAGTCTGCGTCACGGCGTTTATAATCTGTATAAAATACGCGGAACAACTGAACGCGTTTTTCAGTAACTTCGTAGACAAAATTTCAGGTAAAAGCAAAAATAAAGTAAAAGATTAACCGATTATAATATTAAAACTCCTTGCCATTGCAAGGAGTTTTTATTTTACTTATTTTTTCAGTTTAATGCCGTTCAGTTTTTGCAGGTCGGAAACAAGCAAATTTAAAAATGCGTTTCTGTCCACGTCCGTTATAAATTCTACGTTGCCAACGTCGTCAAAATCAATAAAGGTCTTTCCAGGTGCGTCTTTTAGGTCAACGGTGACGGTGGTCTTTCTAAACGTGAACATCTTGGGATAAACGAGCGCAAAGAGTGCAAGCGTATCGTTTGTAGCGACGCGCTTGTCGGGATACCCCGGTTCCCAGTATTTAGAATACATATCCATAAGCAACTTTCCCGCGTCGTTCATACCGCCGAGCATAGTCACAAATTTTTCGTCAAGGTGCGCCTTTCTTCTGCCGACGTCGGACGGCACCATAAGTAAGGGAATACCGCTATCTAAAACTATCTTGAACGCCTCTGGGTCTGAAGACAAGTTAAAAGAAATATGGTCGGGGTAGTCGGGATGACCGAACGGTGAACCGCCCATAAAAATTATTTTTGGGATTTTTTTAACCACGTCGGGGTATTTTTTTATCAAGAGCCCAAAGTTGGTCTGCGGACCTAACGCGATAGGTATAATATCCCCATCGCCGTCCATAATAACGCGATAAAGCGCGTCGACTGCCGATTCTTTAAGCAAACACCTATCGCAAGTCTTTGGCGGAATATAACCGCCTAAACCTTCGGCTTGGTGAATAAACTCGGCGTTGATACTCTCGCGTTCCATAGCCTTAACAGCACCGCGCGCAACGGGTACGTCGATATTAAATAAATCTAATAAGTGTAAAAGATTTCTCGTTGCCTTATCGATAGATATGTTGCCGACGACGGTCGTTAAAAGTTTAATGTCGATATACTCGTCGAAAAAAGCGTAAATAAGACACGCCGCATCGTCTACGCCGGGATCGGTATCGATTACTACTTTGATTTTCTTATCGTCAGTTAAAAACTGCTTTTTGTCAAAAAATTTATCCATATATTTATTATATATGTTTTTAGAGAAAAAAAGCAACAAAATATACAAAATTTTTCTTGACATATAATTTAGATTGTGTTATACTCAAAATCGCACTTTGGAAAATTGAGATTTTTTCATTATCGGGTAGAGATATGGATAAAAAGATAATAAGGGAAATAAAGTCGAATTTAGACTATATGAGTGGTGTAGAGCGCAAGATTGCAGAACTGATATTGACGGATGCAAAAAGGTTTACCGCCTACTCGCTACAAGAGTTGTCAAATTTAGCAGGCGTATCGCAAGGCAGTATAGTAAATTTTGCGAATAAGTATGCAGGCGGTGGTTTTCCTGCGCTGAAACTTGCGGTGGCTGCGTGCGTGCCTATGGTGGAAGAACTAAAAGCAGACGGCATAAAACAAACGCTTAAAAGTTTTACGGACGGGGCGTGCACTGCGTTTAAGAACACGGCGGCACTCAACGACGAGAAAACGCTTTTGTCGGTAGCGCAAAAGATTATAAATGCTAAAAAGGTAGAGATTTACGGGGTGTACCGCTCGGCGGTAGTGGCAACTGACTTTTATTATCAATTATTACAGATGGGTATACCCGCAAACTTCATAAGCGACGTATTGACGTGTGCGGTATCTGCGTCACTGCTCGATAAAGAGAGTTTGGTTATAGCAATATCTTCGTCAGGCCAAACCAAGGACGTAATAGACGCGGTAAAACTCGCCAAGGCAAACTCCGTTTCCGTAGTATGTATAACGGGCAATAAAAATTCTCCGCTTGCAAAACTCTCGGACGAAGTTTTAGTGGCTGCGCCAAGCGGTGAATCGGTGTACGATAGCAATACGGAAATAAGGCTTTCTCAACTGCTTTTAACGGACACCGTGTGCGAATATATAGTAAAAAGTTCTAAAGAACGCAGTGAAAGTTTTAAACTTATGAATAAAATACTTAACTCCCACAGTGTGGAGCATTAAGGAGAAAATATGACTAAAAGACAGTCTAAAATGTTAATCTTTATGTGTTGGGCGCTGTACGTTGCCGCGTATATCGGCAGGTACAGTTATAACGCTAACAAATTGCCTATGTCTATCGCTTACGGGGTAGACTCGGATACGGAAATGGGGCTCATCTCGTCCTTTTTCTTTTTTGCGTACGGCGCAGGGCAGATAGTAAACGGACTTTTGTGCAAGTATTATAACTTAAAATACGTCTTGCCATTTTCGGTTACAGCGTCTGCAATAATTAATTTTATAATCTTTTTGGGTATCGCGCCTTTCTGGTCGCTAAAATTCTTGTGGCTCTTAAACGGCGTAGTGCAGTCGGTATTGTGGTCGTCGTTACTTTTGGCACTGTCGCGCAGTTTAGACGAGCATTACATAAAAAAGGCAATAATTGCAATGTCAACGACGGCTAGCATAGGCACGCTTTTAGCGTACGGTATAAGCGCGCTACTCGCACTCATCAACGGGTTTAAGTACACCTTCTTAATCGCTGCAATAGTTATGTTAGCAGTTGCGGCAGTATGGCTGTTTATCTACGATAAAATGACGGACGGTTCTGCTAAAAACGTCACCGCACCCGAATCGGGCGATATACCCGTCAAAAAGAAAACGGATAAATCAGTGTTTAAAATACTCGTTATATTCGGCGTGTTTGCAATAGTAATAAACTTTATTAAAGACGGACTTACTACTTGGGTACCCGAAATTCTTTTCGATACTTATAGCCTGCCCGAAAGTCTTTCTATTTTATTAACTCTCGTATTGCCGATACTCACCGTGTTTGGAACAACTTTCGTAGTATTTCTCAATAAAAGAATTAAAGATTACGTCGCTTTAATATTAGTTTTGTTCGGTCTTGCAAGCATACTCGTGGGCGTCGTAGTCGCACTTCTTTCCACACCGCATTGGGGAATAACACTCGTAGCGTTCGGACTTATCGCACTGCTTATGGGCGGATCTAATAACGTCGTAACGAGTATACTGCCACTGTCTGTTAGGGATAAGGCAAATTCAGGGTTTGTCGGCGGAATGCTCAACGGCTGTTGTTACGTCGGTAGCACTCTTTCTTCAGTAGGTCTTGGCGCGCTATCCGACCATTACGGCGAGTGGTTGCCAGTATTTTATTTCTTGCTCGGAGCGAGTGTTTTCGTAGTAGTGGCGTCAGGCTTAATCTTAGCAGTAAAAAATATAAAAAATAAAAAGAATAAAAATCAATAAAATTAAATAACATACAAAGTCCCAACACGCGTTGCGTGTTGGGACTTTGTGTTAAAAAAGAAATAAATAGTTATATTAGAAATACATAACCTATTGAATTATATTTAAAGATACACACCCTACCGCGCGTCGCGCGGTAGGGTGTGTGGAAAAAATCATTATTTATTTAATAGATATATTTTAAGCCGACGGCAAAATTAACCGACGGCTTTTTATATCGCAAAAAAATTATGCACGTTAATAAAAGCAATAAATTATAGTAACTTTAATAACGCCGTCTTTTGATCTTGAGATAAAGTTCTAAACTTAATTATCAACTCTTTTTCTTCAGCAGTCAATATTTCCGTTTGTTCGTCTTCTAAAAAGAATTGTGCAAGCGTTAATCCAAATGCATCACATAGTGCTTTGAGTGTTTCTATTTTAGGTGGCGTATTTCTTTGATACATAGTAGCAATAGATGACTGAGAAACGCCAGAAATCTTTGACAAAGAATATACAGACCAACCACGATCAACTCTTAACTTATCAATTTTATCAATAATATCCATCATAGTATTCCTTTGAATATTATTATAATTCTTATTTGCGATAATTATAAATCGCAAATAAATTGACATATTATCGTAAATACGATATAATGTAAACGCAAAAGCGCAAAAAGGGGGGACATATGAGTATATTTATCGGAATTTTAACATTTATATTATTTTTTATTGCTAAAGGCGGTGTGATTTTTAATTGGCGGTATTAATTATTGAAAATCGTCGGGCGGAAAAATTCGCAAAAAATAAGAAATATTGTTTATTAGCGTACGGTTTTACTTTAATAGACGTTATATTTTCGGCAGGGTTGTTTTTGGTTTTTAGATATTTATATTTTGTCTATTTTTTTAAGTTTATTCCGTTATTATCGTTAGTTACTTCGGGGATTTTCGTTCTAATTTTCGGTAAAAAGATTTATAATAAAATAAAAGGTTAAATAATTTTAAGCGTTTACGGTAGGTAAGCGCTCTAATTATTTTAAATAGTAAATATTTAATAGAAAAAAATTTTACAAAAGTTTAACATAATATTTTATAAAAATAAACGCAAAATATGGTATTATATTAATATAAAGAAAAAAGGGGAATAACGCTATGTCGGAAATTTTACTCGTAGAAGACGAAAGAGAACTTAATGAAATACTTCGCACTTTTTTAGAGAGTGAAGGTTTTTCGGTTACTGCATGCTTTGACGGGCAAGAAGCGCTAAAAAAATTCCGCGCGGGGAATATCGATTTAGTTGTGAGCGATATTATGATGCCCGTTATGGACGGGTTTAAACTTGCGGAAAATATCAGAAAAGAAGACGTCGCCGTGCCGATTATTTTTCTTACGGCAAAGGACGATAAACTTTCCAAGCAATTCGGGTACAAACTCGGCATAGACGATTATATCGTAAAGCCGTTTGATATTGATGAAGTTATTTTAAAGATTAAAGCCATATTAAGGCGCGTCAATATCGTCAAGAGCAAAAATCTTACCGTGGGAAATTTTACTATGGACGTAGACGAGCACACCGCGTATATCGACGGTAAAGAAGTTGCTTTTACGGTGAGAGAATTCGATATTTTATTTAAACTTTTGTCGTATCCTAAAAAGACTTTTACGCGTTCGCATTTAATGGAAGAGTTTTGGGATTTTGACAGCAGTGCGACGAGTAGAACGGTGGACGTTTACGTCGCTAAAATTCGTGAAAAGACCGAGCCGTGCGACGGGTTTACTATCGTTACAGTGCACGGGCTTGGGTATAAGGCGGTACTTAAATGAAAAGGGTAAAAGAAAAAGCGGGTTTTACTTTTTCGGGATACATTTTGTTTTTTTTACCGCTTGCGATTACCGTTTCGGTGGCGTTAGTGATTTTTAATTCTTTATACGAACAGCAGTTTAGCGCGGGTTTTATTGCGCTGTATATGTTTTTGTATCTTACTTTTGCTACTTTTATTTTTTGCGTAACGGACTTGATTAGGCGAAAGATAATGGTAGATTTGCCTGCTAAAAAGATATTGTCGGCGACCGAGCGTATTGCGTCGGGGGATTTTTCGGTTAGGCTTACGCCCGAACATCAATTTTCCAAGTACGACAGAACGGACGCCATTATGCACAATATAAACAAGATGGCAGAAGAACTTGGAAAGAGTGAAATTTTAAAGACGGAGTTTATATCAAACCTGTCGCACGAGATTAAAACCCCGCTTTCGGTTATAAAAAATTATGCAACCGCGCTTAAAAAGGGCGGACTTGACAAGGAAACTAAAGATAAGTATTTAGACGTTTTAGTCGTTACGTCAGAAAGGCTTAGCGTTTTAGTAACGAATATTTTAAAACTCAATAAATTATCTAGAGAAGGCGTTATTAAAGAAAAAGAAAAGGTCGACGCGACCGCGCTTTTAAGCGAGTGCGTCATAGGATTTGAAAGTCAATTAGAAAAGAAGAATATAACCGTTACGCCCTACCTTTCGGAAGTTACGATAAATTCCGTACCTGCGTATTTAGAAATTATATTTAACAACCTTTTATCTAACGCGATTAAGTTTTCTTTGGACGGTGGAAAGGTCGACGTCGTTTTAAAATACGAAAACGACGGGGTGTATTTTTCGGTAAAGGATTACGGTGTAGGTATGAACGCACAGACGGGAGCAAGAGTGTTTGAAAAGTTTTATCAAGGCGATACTTCGCATAAAGGGGAAGGCAACGGCTTGGGGCTTGCGCTCGTAAAAAAGGTCATAGATATTTTGGGCGGACAAATTTCCGTTAAAAGCGAACTTGGGCGGGGCAGTGAATTTATAGTTATCTTAAAGGCGGAATAATGAACAAATTAAAAGAGTTTTTGAATAAATTAAAAAATCCTAATCGAGCAGTTTATCCATTGACCTTTATTTTGTCGGTAATATTTATCGCGCTTGCGATATCTCTAGTCGTACTTTATCCAAACGGTATAATTAACTACGTCGTCTACGTTTTTTCGGCAGTTGGGCTTGCGTATTCTATTTATTTAATAGTGCTTATCGTACCCAAAATAAAGGGCGCAATAATTAGCGCGTTTAATAAGAGAAAATTTACTAGAGAACTCTATAAGAATTTCGGTTTTCGCAAACTGGTTTTTGCTATCGTATCGTTTATATTAAACGTTCTTTACGCCCTAACGCACGCGGTGTTCGGCATACTGTCAAAATCCATTTGGCTCGGTGCTCTCGCTACTTATTATATCGCAATTTCCGCAATACGGGGCGGTGCGATAGTGGCAAGCAGTAAGACTCGCGGGAAAACGGATATGAATAGTAAGTTAAAGCAGATTAAATCTTACCGTAACTGTGGGATTTATACGGTACTATTAAACTTTGCGCTACTCGGTGCGTTAGTCCAAATGGTAATTGCAAACCAAGGTTTTTTGTACGCAGGGTATCTTATATACGTTATGGCGGCGTTTACCTTTTATAAAGTGATATTTTCCGTCAAGGACCTAATAAAGTTAAGGCACGCTGACGATTATTCGATAAGGGCAATCAATAAAATAGGCGTAGTATCGGCGCTGGTGTCGCTCTTTGCCTTACAGACCGCAATGTTTGCGGCGTTCGGGCAAGGAATTAATACGCGATTGCCAAACGCTATCACGGGCGGTATAGTATCGATGCTTATTATAGGGATAGGGGTTTTGATGATTATTGAATCGGTGAAGATTAAAAGAAGATTACTAAAGGAGTAAAATATGAGTGACGAAAAATTTGAATATACTTATTCGGCTTTTTCAGAAGAAGAAAAGCGCGAGGCAGAATATATTCGCAGTAGGTATTTAAAAAAAGATAAACCGCAAACCAAACTTGACGAGATTAAAAAGTTAGACCAAAAGGTCAAAAACTTTCCCACTTGCATAGGCTTAATTTTAGGTATAGTTGGCACGCTTATTTTCGGTACGGGTTTAACGTGTATTTTAGAGTTTGCGCTCGTCGTGCTCGGCGTCGTTTTGAGCGTGATAGGGGTTGGGATTGCGTGTAGCGCGTATTTCGTGTATGAAAAAATCGATAGGCGTTTGCGTGATAAATACGCAGATACGATCGTGTCGTTAAGCAACGAGATTTTAGAAGAAGTAGACGAATAGTTTATCTCCGCAGAGTTCTGCGGAGATTTTTAATATAAGTTTTACCAAGTCTTAAAAAGCGATTAATAAATTTTTAACAACCGTGAGTTATAATAGCGGTGTAAAACAAAAGGAGATCAATTATGCAGGATAAGGATTTTGCAACCAAAATGATTAAAAACTATTCGGAAGAAAAAAAGACTAAATTAGACGAACTTAAATCGCTTGACAAAAAAGTAAAAAAACCAGCGCTCGTTTTTGCTTACGCGTTTGGGATTATTGCATGTTTAATTCTTGGATTAGGGATGTGTCTTGCAATGAACGTTATCGGTGGCAGTGCTCTTTTTATGGTGATAGGGATTGCGACAGGGATAATAGGCATTACGCTGTGCGGTGTAAACTATTTGGTATATAAAAGAAGAATTGAATCGCGTAAAAAACTTTATGCAGAGCAGATATTAGAAATATCAAACCAGATAATTAACGGGGAAATTTAATAATAATTTCTAATTTTGAATATAACGTCACGTTTTTTGATATTGACACTACTATTTAGTTGTAGTAAAATAAAAATATCAAATTAATTGATGGTTATTATGTTAGAATTAAAAAAAGTATGTAAGAATTATAAGACCAAATCGGGCAAGGTCGTAGCGCTTGATAACGTTTCGCTTTCGCTACCAGAGAAAGGTATGGTTTTCGTTATAGGTAAAAGCGGTTGTGGAAAAACCACTTTACTAAACGTAATCGGCGGTTTGGACGGAATTGACGGCGGAGAAGTTTTACTTTATGATAAAAAGTTCTCTGCTTTTTCTGCGTCGGAATACGACGACTACCGCAACACCTTTATAGGCTTTATTTTTCAAGAGTATAATCTGTTGCCGGAATTTACCGTTCAAAAAAATATAGAGATTGCAATGGAACTTCAAGGCAAAAAAGGTGCTAAAGAAGAAGCTGACGCTATATTAAATGAAATGGAGATAGGCTCTCTTAAAAACAGAAAAATTAGCGAACTTTCCGGTGGACAAAGGCAAAGGGTGGCGATAGCGAGAGCATTAGTTAAACGCCCGCGTATAATCTTAGCGGACGAACCTACGGGGGCTCTTGATTCAGGAACGGGGGAACAGGTTTTAGAAATATTAAAAAAACTTTCTCAAGATAAGTTGATTATCGTAGTTTCGCACGATAAAGAATTTGCGGAAAAATATGCGGATCGCATTATACGATTAGTAGACGGACAAGTTACCGAAGAGATTTCGTTTGAAGATAACGTCGTAGAAGAAAATATTTGCGAATATCAAGATGAATTATACGTTAAAGGTGGCGCTGACCTTACGGAAGAAGAACTTAAATCGGTTGCATCTGCCGTTAAAAATAATAAAAAGATACAGCTTGTAGAAAAGATAACGTATAGGCAGAAAAAGGCGACGGATAATAATAACGACGTTAAAAGTGCGGAAAAAATTAAACTTAAACGTAGCAAGATGAAACTGAAAAGTTCGCTTGTTTTAGGTGTAAAGGCCTTGTGCGTAAAGCCTATTAGGTTGTTTTTTACCATACTGCTATCCGTACTGGCGTTTGCGGTGTTTGGGTTGTTTGATACGGTAGCTAATTTTGATACGGCAAACGTAGTCAATAATTTACTGCAAAATACGGACACGACCATTTCTCTTTACGGTGAGTACGTCGTTAACCACGAGCATAATGACAAATATCAAATCAAAATGAACGAGCGTCTTATAGACGATATAACTGATAAGGCGGGCGTTAGCGTAAAAGTAATATACGATTTTGAAAATAATCTAGACGGCATTGTTAATAGTAGTTATAAGATTAAAAACAACTTTGGCGGTGAAGGCATAGATGCAAACGTCGATTATGGAAATTATTATTATACTGATTCGATAACTGGATTTATTGAATTTGGCGCGGACGAAATTAAAGGGGATTTAATCGGTGATTTCGGCTATAAACTTATTTTAGGTGAATATCCTACTATTGAGTATGACGAGAACGATAATATGGTTGCGGACAGTCTAAAAAACGTAGCAATATCAACTTACGTTGCCGATTCTATAAAACACTATACCCAAAACGGAACTTATAACGGAGAAAAAATATTAGCCTATAAAGATTTAATCGATAAGGAACTTATGGTCGGCAGTGAAAGTTATAAGATCGTAGGGATAATCGATTGCGGTAAGATTTCTAATAAGTACGATAAATTAAAGAAGGCGGCGGCTCTTACTTCTGAACAATTAACGCTTGCAGAAGATTTTAGTAGGATTATAAATTCCGGCGCGCATAAGTGCCTTTTTATGGCGGATGGTACGTTTTCGACGATAAACTCGAATAAGGCGACACTTAATCCGTTTTACGGCGGTGGGGCAACGTGGAGAGTAGATTTGCCTGATTATACACAGCCGACTAAAAAATTAGCGAGTGAATTCGTGTATAATTATCAGGAAGTAAACAAGGAAGAAATTTTATTTTTTGATAAAGATAAAACCGAACTCGGTAAAGACGAAATTTTAGTGCATCCTGCAAATATGAAGTTCCTTTACGACTTGGCGATAAAGACCATGGCGCAAATAGATGCGAGCGAAGCGAGCGGATACTTGACTGAACTTACAAAAGAAGACGTAACCATATCGGAAAAACAAGTGGCTCTTGAAGAATTTTTTAAGATTGTTGAAAAATACGGGCAAAATAATCTTTATCAGAATATAAAGTTAACTAAAACGTCAAAAGCAACTCTTGAAAAAACCATTAAAGATTTGAAAGTGGTAGGCGTTTACGGCGGAGAATATATAGTCGACGACAATTTGGTCACTGCGTCGTCCGTGTACGTCTTTATTATGGACGAACCGCTTATGAGCGAGTTAGATATATTTACCGAACAGGGTGAATATTCTAGGATTATTATAGATTCAAACTTGGATAAAAATAGCGCGAAAACTATAGCGGATTATATCGTAAAAGAACAAGGGTTAAGTTTGGTTTGGTTTGAAAATTCCGCGTTGGAAATTATAAGGCTAAACGAAGCGACGATAAGGCAGGGCGCTAACTTGTTTTTATACGCGTCTATAATACTTGCAAGTTTTTCGGTATTTATGTTGTTTAATTACATAACGACTAGCATTTTAAACAAGCGTCAAAGCGTGGGTGTTTTAAGGGGATTAGGCGCTCGCGGGAAAGACGTTTTGATGATGTTTTTGTGCGAGAGTTCGATTATTGCGTTAATATGCGCAGTTCTTGCTAGTATAACTACTTGGTTTGGCTGCGACGTGGTAAATTTTTATATTATAGAACAAATGAATATTGCAATTCCGTTTGCATTGTTTGGGGTAAGACAAGTTTTATTCGTGTTTGCGTTATCGGTACTTACGGCGGTTATAGCGTCTATAATTCCTATAATACGAATAACGAAAGCAAAACCTGTAAACCTTATAAGAAGAGTATGATATTAAAAAGTAAAAACGCCGAAAGGATGAATTTATCCTTTCGGCGTTTACTTTTTTTATGTGCGCAACTGTTTTTTTGCGCTGAATATAGACGACAGTTTAGCGCGTAAATTCTTAAACGAAATTAGTCCAAATCCTACGTATAATAAGCAGTTAAAGGTTACGGTGAGCGCACTGCACGTCAAAAAAGTTAAAAACGTACCGAGAACGGGTAAGAGTAATTTTTCAAGCATTGCGCCGAGAGCAATCGACGGAATAACGAGTGCGGTTGATAAAAGCACGAACTTTAAGTAGTGCAGTTTTTGGTCGCAGTTTTTTCTTAAAAGGCGTAAGTTTAGTACGGTGGTTAAGCCGTAAATAAAGGTAAAGCCTATAAGAAGTGCGTAAATGCCGAAAAATTTTGGTAAAAACCAGATACAGATTAGCATAAAAATACCGCTTATAACAAAGTAAATCAACGTTTTGTTTTCTAGCCCGATTGAATTTAGCATACTCGTGGTTATGCTGGAAAGTCCCATAAACAGCATTAAAAATGACGATGCGGTAAGGTATTTTCCGCACTCGTAACTGCCAAAAATAAGTATTCCTATCTCTTCGCCACATACGAAAAATACGGGGATAAAAAGGCATGTTAGCACTGCGGTGAACTTTAACGCTTTTTCAATATCACGCTTTAAGTAATAACTGCGTTTTTTATAAAAGTTTTCGGATATTTCCGGTACGAGCACCAAAGTAAACGAGCCGATAAGCGTGGTGGGTATAAAAAGCAGTGGTATCGCTTGCCCCATAGCCGCGCCGAAAGACGCCATCGCTTGGGATTTACTTACGCCCGAAAGAACTAGTCTTGCAGGTAGTATTACCGAAACGAGAGATATGGAAAGAGAGTTTGCCGTTCGCATTGCCGTTACGGGTAGGGCGGAAGATAGTAGCGGTTTAAATTCCGTGCGTGGGTTTTTAAGGGTGTGCTTTCTAATGAAAAAAGTTATGGTCGCAAGTGTAAATGAAAAGATATAAGACACGAGTACGGCGATCCCTGCGCGGAAAGCGCCTTTGTACGGATCGGTAACGTCGTTAATCAAGATTATTCCGACTATAATCATACAGATTTCTTCTAAAAGTTCGATTATGCTATAGGGCAGAAAATCCTTATCGCCCCAAAACACACCGCGAAGAACGGAGTATACGGACGTAAAAATAAGCCCCGGTAGCACTACCAAGAAAATATCCATACATCTTGAATCAGAAAATAAAAAAGAAAACGACGGTGTGAAAATAAAGAAAATTAAACACACGGGTATCGCTACGGCAAGCGTAAAAGTTAAACCTGCAGTGATAACTCTTTGCGCGCGGTCGTCGTCACCGTTTGCGCGATACTTGGTCATAAGCCTAGATACCGTTATCGGCGTACCAGACGAGCAGAGAGTCAAAAGCAGTGCAAAGACGGATAGGGCCACTTGATAGACGCCTATACCTTCAGAGCCTATCGTGCGAGATAGGAAAATCCTATATAAGAAACCTAAAAATTTTTCACTGATAGAAAAAACGGTTACGATTGCCACCGTCTTAAAAAACTTTCTCAAAATCCAACTCCCGAATTTATCTTTGTCAAAAATATTCTATTCAGGGCGACCAATAAATATAATATGGATATGAAAAAGTTTTTCTATCGCGTAGAGAGTGGCGACGGCGTTTTATCGGTTGCAAAAAAATTTAAAGTATCGCCGACGCGTCTAATTAAAGATAATAATTTAAAAGAAGAGATAGAGAGCGGCGATATGCTCTATATTGAAAGATGCAACGGCGTACTCTATACGGTAAAACCTACCGATACTTTATGCTCGATAGCTGAAAAATTTAACGTGTGCGAACAAAAAATTTTGACCGATAACGATATTGAATATATATTTTGCGGGTTAATTATAGAAATTATAAATTAAAAAAGGCTCTCTTGCGAGAGCCATTTAAAATTAAATTAGGGGGTAACTCTATTGATGTCGCGGGGGAACATAGTCGTTTCACGCACGTTCTTTGCGCCAAGAAGGTGCATGGTTAGACGTTCTAAACCGATGCCCAAACCACCGTGTGGCGGAGCGCCGTATTTGTGGAGCATAAGGTAGGTTTCAAACTGTTCGGGATCCATGCCGAGTTTTTGCATTTTAGCAACTTGCTGGTTATAATCGTGAACTCTTTGTCCGCCCGAAGTAATTTCCAAACCCCTAAACAATAGGTCGAAAGATAAAGTATATTCGGGATCGTTAGGATCGTCCATAGTATAGAACGGACGTTTTTTGGACGGGTAGTGAGTAACGAAAAGGAAATCGCTACCGAGTTCTTTTTTAGCGTACTTGCCTAAAAGTTCTTCTTCTTGCGGATCGAAGTCTTTCATATCTTGCGGTTTATACTTGAACTTTTTCATCAAAAGTTCTTTAGCGTCCATAAATTTAATAACGGGAACGTCGGTTATTTCAGGAATATCTGCGTGCAATATTTCAACTTCGTCCTTGTATTCGGTTTTGAGTAAGTTCATAATATACTTGAGCGCGCCTACTTCCATATTCATAATATCTTCAAACCCGTTGATAAAGCCCATTTCAAAGTCCATTGAAGTGTATTCGTTAAGGTGACGTGACGTATCGTGGTGTTCTGCACGGAAAACGGGCGCGATTTCAAAAACGCGTTCGTAAACGCCGACGAGTGCCTGCTTATATAACTGGGGAGATTGTGCAAGATAAACTTGTTTGTCAAAATAATCGAGTTTAAATATGTTAGTACCGCCTTCTGCACCTGCAAAAACGATTTTTGGGGAGCGGATTTCGGTAAAACCTTCTTTCATAAGATATTCTCTAAAACCCCTTGCAATGCCTTCTTGAATTTTAAATATAGCGCGTTCTTTGGGGTTACGCATAGAGATAGGGCGAAGGTCTAATACGGTTGAGAGTTGCATATTGTCAAGTTGTTTTTTGTTGATGACGATAGGCAAACCTTCTGCAGGGAGTGATAAAATATCAATATTGTGTATTTGTAATTCGTATCTATCGTTACCCTTGGCGTCTTTGCTTGACACTACTTTGCCGGTAACTTTGACGCACGCTTCTTCACAAAGTTTTTCATCCCAACGATAGGAAGAAAATTCAGGCGCGTAAACGCACTGAATAATATCTCTTGCCGTTCTTATGATAACGAAGGAAAATCCCGTCATTTCACGAACGCGGTGAATATATCCGCGGATGGAAATTACTTGTCCGTCGTAGTTTTTGAAATCCTTAAAACTTACGCTATCGGAAAATACTGTTCCGTTGATTTTGTCCATAAAATTTCTCCTAGTAAATAAAATCTGATTGAAGTCAAGCGGTTAAACCGCAGTCAAATCGCTTATATATTATGATACCATTATTCGGCAGTTTAATCAAGTATTTATTATAAAAATTTTTTTCGTTTAGCAAATTAACGACGTAATTTACATCAAAAAGTTTGAATATTTTTCCAAAATATGTTAATATTTAATAGATAGTTTATTATTATATGTTATTTTAATTGTAATACTGTAGGAGAATTTATTAGATTATGAAAATTGCCGTTTCGGTAGAATCTACAAACGATTTAATAAAAGAACTTTTGAAAGAGTATGATATAAAAGTTATACCGTATCAAATAGTTTTGGGTGAAAAGACGTTTAAGGACGGGGAAATTGCAACGGAAGAACTTTTTGCTTACGTCGACGACAATGGTGTTTTGCCCAAGACCAACGCCATAAACGAATACGAGTATACAGAATACTTTGAGTCGCTTAAAAAAGATTACGACGCCGTAGTTCACGTCTGTTTATCTAGCGGACTTTCTTCGTCTTGTTCTAACGCGATCCGCGCGGCGCAAAAACTTAAAAACGTTTTCGTCGTTGACAGTTTGAGTTTATCGACGGGGATAGGACTTTTGGCAATCTACGCAAGAGAACTCGTAAATCAAGGCTATCTTGCTGCAGACGTTGCTAAAATGGTCGAACAAAGGGTGAATAAATTGCAGGTGAGTTTCGTTATAGAACGCCTTGATTATCTCTATAAAGGCGGTAGGTGCAACGCTCTTTCATTGCTTGGTGCAAACCTTTTGAAAATCCGTCCGAGAATAGTCGTTAAAAACGGTAAAATGGGCTCTGATAAAAAGTACCGCGGAACTATGGGTAAAGTGGTTAACAAGTATTGTATAGAAGTTTTAGAAGAGTTTAATACGCCCGATTTAGATAAGGTGTTTATAACTTATACGACCGCAACTCCTGAAATGGTAGCGGCGGCAAGACGGGCAGTAACCGACGCAGGGTTTAAACATATTTACGAAACGCACGCTGGGTGTACGATAGCCAGCCATTGTGGCGGAAATACGCTCGGTATATTGTATTTTAACGACGGTAGTAAATAAAAAATTAAAAATTGCGCGGATCAATTCGCGCAATTTTTAATTTAGGCAGAGTGAAAAATAAATCAAGCCGATTATTTAGAATTTTTAAAATTATTTTTCATTTTCCCCTTGCACTTTTGTAATATTTATGATAGTATATTGATACTGAAAATAAAGGAAGGACATTTATATGGAAGCAATTAAAAAATTATTCGCACCGCTGGCAAGCGCGCTTAATATGGACGCGCTCGTAGTGGCTATAATAGCGGCGGTTTTGGCTCTTGCAGTTATCGCTATAATCGTTATCGTTATAGTTAAGTGTGTAAAAAAGAGCAAAAAGAAAAAGAGTAGTGAGCCTTATCACTACGTAGACTGGAACGTTGAGCCGGAAGTAAAAGAAGATATAGCACCTGCTGATACCGTAGAGAAAGAAGAATCAGTGGCTATAGAAACTGCACCCGTGCTTGAACAAGAACAACCTGCCGAATCCGAAACGGTGACTAAAAAGAGTCAACCAGTTAAAGCCGAGAAAAAACCTACGGCAAAGAAAACTGTCGTAAAGAAAGAAAAAGAGTCCGTTAAAGAGCCCAAAAAACTCAACGGTAAATGGTCTGTGGAATTTAAGGGTGAAGGTGAATACATAAGCAAACTTGCCGCGTCTAACGGGGAAGTTATGCTATCGAGTGAAATATATACTACTGAAGAAGGTGCAAGAAACGGTATTGCAACTATTATTAAAGGCGTGGATAGCGGTAAATTTATCGTTTATCAAGATAAGAGCAAAAATTATTATTATAAATTAAAGACCGCAGGCAACCGTTTACTTTGCGTCGGTGAAATTTATAAATCTAAAGAGCGTTGCTTAAAGGCCGTTGAAACGGTTAAGCGTATAGCAAAAAATTCTCCTATATTAGAAGAACTAAATAACAGTGATACTTACGCCGTTTATACGCCCCAACCCCTTGACGTTTCCGACGTAAAGAAAGGGCTTCGCGGCAAGTGGAAGATAGAGACGACCGAGAGTGGTAACTATACGGCAAAACTTTATGCGTCTAACGGTCAACTTATGCTCGCGACTGAAGAAGTCGCACTTGAAAAGAGTGCTAAAAACGCGATTACCGCCGTCAAGAAAAACGCGGCGGAAGGCAACTTTATTATCGACCACGATAAGTTCGGCAGATTTTATTACAAACTTCGCAACGTGCAAAAGTCGGTTATCTGCATAGGCGAAGCGTACGATACGTTAGATTCTTGTACTAGCGCTATAGAATCGGTACGCCGTTTTGCAGCGACAGCAGTTATAGAAGGTAAGGTAGAACAAGATAAATAATACTAAAAAAACAGTAAAAAACGGCGTTGACTTTTGTCAGCGCCGAATTTTTTGTTTGAACTGCGAAATTGTAAATCCTTGCAAGCAAGTTTCCAACTTCTTGTATTACAGATTGATTTCCGCGTAGAGCATAAGCATTGAAAGTGCGATTATTGCCGCCGTTTCCGTGCGAAGAATCCTTTTGCCGAGAGAAACGGGTTTTGCTCCCACATTTTCAAGCGCGGTAATTTCTTTTTCGGAAATTCCACCTTCAGGGCCTATAAATATTCCTACTTTTTGACCTGCCTTTATTTCTTTTAGCGCGTTTACCGTCGCCGTCATACCGTCCTTATTTTCATAAGGCACGATAAAATGATCAAAAGAGTTTATGAGTTCTATCGCGCTATTAAACGTGACGGGGCAAAGCACTTCTGGAATAAAGGTGAGTTTACATTGCTTTGCCGCGCTTTCGGCAATGGATTGCCAGCGCGCGGTTTTAGATTGTTTTTTCTTTTCTTCTATTTTAACGATAGCGCGTTCGGTTTCTACTGGAATAATCTTGCTTACGCCGAGTTCAACCGCCTTTTGAATTATGAGTTCTAATTTGTCGTTTTTAGGCAGTCCCTGAAAGAGAGCAATTTCAACGGGGAGAGAAGTTACAGCGTAGTCTTTTTTAATTACGGAAAGAACGACCGCACCGTCTAAAAACTCCTTGATAGAACAAAGACTACTCTTGCCGTCGTGGCTTATTAAAAGATCTTCGCCTTCTTTCATGCGGAGAACGTTTTTTATATGGTTATAATCGTTGCCTTCAATAGTTACGGTATCGCCGTTAAATCCGTCTTTTATAAAAAAATTAAACATAATTCACCTTTAATTTATTGTATCAAAAATAAACGGTTTATGCAAGCAAAGCAAGGCGTTCTTTTAATCAAACCGTATTAAAGGCTATAATAAGGAGTTTATTAAAAATAAGGAAATTGTTAAATGCATTGACATAAAGTCTTATTTGTGTTATTATATTTTTATTATCAAAATATAATGGCGTATTGTTTGCATGCCATTATTTACGGGTTATAAGGAAGAAGTAATGAAGAAAAGTCTTAAAATAAAGATAATAAGCGTGATTGCTTTTTTAATAGTATTCGCAGGGCTTATATGGTTTATGATCTCCGGTGATAATCGGCAGATAATTTTAAGCCTTATTAACGACGATTTAAGTAGCGATGAATTTAAGGATTTATTGCAGAGTTTCGGCATAAGGGGCGCGGTGTCGTTATGTATTTTATTGATGCTACAAGTATTGCTCACTTTCGTGCCGGCAGAGCCCTTTCAGGTTTTGGCAGGCGTGGGATACGGCATCGGGTTTGGAACGCTTATATGTTTAATCGGGGTATTTTTAGGGAATTCGCTCGTATATCTTTTATATAAGATTTTCGGGGATAAAGCGACCGATAATTTCAGGGAAAAAATCGATATTGATTTTGACAATATACAAAAGTCAAAACGTATCGCGCTAATAATTATTTTCTTATATTTTTTACCAGCAATCCCGTACGGGGTAATTTGCTTTTTTGCCGCATCTATAAATATCAAATATCCGCGTTATATACTTTTAACTACAATAGGCGCGATTCCGTCTATTATAGTCGACGTTGGCTTTGGGCATATAGCAATCGCTACGAGTTGGATAATATCCATAATTATATGTGCCGTTTTGATAGTGCTAGTCATAATCATGGCGATAAAAAGGAACGCGTTATTTAAGGCGGTAAACAACTATATACACAAACACCAACTGCCGTACAAAACGGATACGGTGGTTAAAAAACCTAATCCGATCTTTTTCCATTTTATGGTTTTCGGGCTTAGTATTTATTTAAAATTTAAATACAAATTCAAATATAAGATAAAGGACAAACCCAAAGGTCCTTGTATAGTGCTTTGTAATCACGGCTCGTTTGCAGACTTTTTGTTCTCGGGCAAGATGTTAAGGAACTCTAAACCGCACTACGTTGCCGCGCGCATGTATTTTTATAATAAAAAACTTGCGTGGCTGATGAGAAATATGGGCGCTTTCCCAAAGAGTATGTTTTCTACCGATATTGAAAACGTAAAAAATTGTATGAAAGTCTTAAATATGGGTAGATCGCTCGTTATGATGCCGGAAGCAAGGCTTTCTACGGCAGGCAAGTTTGAAGGAATACAGCCTGCCACGTTTAAGTTTATAAAGAAAATGAACGTGCCGATATATATCTTAAAAATAGACGGCAGTTATTTATCTAAACCCAAGTGGGCGGACGCAGTAAGGAAAAAATCGGTCGTAACGGCGGAGTTGAGTTTATTAATCGATAAAGAAAGAATAGGTGCGATTAGTGAAGAGCAGATGGAAAATGAAATTTGCACGGCCCTTTACTACGACGATTTCGAGTGGTTAAAAACTCGCCCCGACCTAACTTATAATAGCAAAACGCTCGCAGTTGGTTTAGAGAATATTTTGCATATTTGTCCAGAGTGTGGTAAAAAACTTACTATAAAGACTGAAAATAAAGACGTTTTCTGTACAGAGTGCGGTTATAGGGTAACACTTGATAATAGGTATCAGTTTACTAGTGGTAAGTTTGCAAATTTTGCCGACTGGTACGAGTGGCAGAAGGAAGAACTTAAAAAAGAAATTTTATCTAATCCCGATTACGTTCTAACGTCAAAGGTAGAATTAAAACATCAGTCGCTCGACGGCAAAACGCTTATGCGCCACGTCGGTGACGGCGTTTGTACTTTGAGTGCAGACGGGCTAACGTACGAAGGTAGTTACGACGGGGAAAACGTAATAAAACGTTTCCCTGCGTCAGCCGTTTACAGGTTGTTGTTTGGTGCGGGCGAAGACTTTGAGATTTACGACGGAAAAACGCTTTATTATTTCGTGCCCGAAGACACTCGCAGTTGTGTGATTTGGTATATTGCAAGTGAAATTATAGAGCAAAACGCTTAAGGAAAAGTTTTAAAAGTATGAAAAATACTAAAGATAAGGAAAAGTCGTTTACTAATATAAATTTACGGTCTTTTATAGTGGTGGTGTGTCTTTTGACCGGCATACTTATTTTAGCAGGAATATTGACGGCGGTTATTCCGCAAGGTAAGTATCAATACACTGCAGACGGAACGATAATACCCGATACTTATACGCAAGGTGTAGTTCAAGGTATAGCGTTTTGGCGTGTTTTGACTGCACCTTTCCGCGTGTATGTCGGCTCTGACGCACTCAATATAATTATGATAAGCGTGTTTCTACTCGTTATGAGCGGAGTGTTTAACGTAATGGAAAAGACGGGCGGTGTAAAGGCGCTAATCGGAAAGGCAATGAAAGTTTTTTCGGCGCGTAAAACGCTCGTAATACTTATCGCGGTGCTCGGGTTTATGGCGTTCGGAAGTTTTTTCGGTATGTTTGAAGAACTCGTTACCCTTCTTCCGATAGTCATAATGTTTACGCTATCTTTAGGTTACGATACTATGACGGGTTTAGGCGTTTGTATGCTCTCGGCTTGTTTCGGATTTTCGGCGGCTATCACCAACCCGTTTTCGGTAGGGCTTGCATCTCAAGTCGCAGGAGTGTCGGTATCTAACGGAGTATGGTTAAGACTAATCTTTTTCGTAGCCGTATACGCGCTCGTCAGCGCGTTTATACTCTTGTATACCAAAAAGATTAAACGTAATATAGAAAAGTCTTTATCCTATCAAATAGATATAGAAAAGAAAAAGTGTATAGATTTTAGCGGGGTAGGACAAGAAAACGACAAAGTTTTTAAAGCCTACGCGACGTTTTTCGGAGCAGAACTCGTTATTTTAATAGTTATCGCGTCCGTACGCGCAATATCAGGCTATGCAATACCTATACTTGCGGCGACCTTTTTAATCGGTGGAATAGGCGCAGGACTTATCGTTTCAGAAGACAAGAAAAAAGTCGTCGTTGATTTTCTTAAAGGCGCGGCGTCAATGATACCGGCGGTTTTTATGATAGCGCTTGCGTCTTCTATAAAACTAGTGCTTGAAGAAGGCGGTATTATCGATACGATTATGCACGCGGTAATAGGCTTTTTGAGTGGTCAAAGTAAGTTCACTTGCATACTTTTGGTGTATTTACTAATCTTAATTCTTCAAATATTTATAGGTTCGGCGTCTGCAAAAATAATGTTGATAATGCCTATAATAATTCCTATCTGTTCGGCGCTTGGAATCTCGTCTGCGACGGTGATTTTAACTTACTGTATGGCGGACGGATTTACCGATATGATTTTGCCAACTAACCCAGTTCTCTTAATAGGTCTTTCTATGGCAAACGTATCGTACGGTAAATGGATAAGATTTACCTATAAACTGCAAATTTTAATTTTCGCTTTAACGCTCGTGTTCTTGATGTTTGCAGTCGGTATAAACTATTAACAAAATTATTAAAGTCTGCTTAAAATATATACGCAGACTTTTTCTTTTAAAGGTGGTGTATTATGTTACTTTATACGGCGTACGAAACGGGTAAAATTCCGCACTCCGAGCACCCTAATCCGCAATGTGAGCGTGACGGGTGGTTGTGTCTTAACGGCGAGTGGGAATTAAAAAGAATCAATCCCGACGGCAAGTGTAGTTTTAGCGGTAAGATAATCGTTCCGTTTTCTCCCGAAACCTTACTTGGCGGAATAGGTGGTGAGTTCATTTTAAATGAAGAACAATCACTCGTTTACAAAAGAACTTTTTTACTTAATGAAGAGCAAACGTCCGGTAGGGTAATGCTTCGTTTCGGTGCGGTGGATAGTAGGTGTAGCGTCGCGGTAAACGGGGTAACGGTCGGTAGCCATGCTTGTGGATTTACGCCCTTTTCGTTTGACGTTACAAGCGTGGTAAAGGCTGGGGAAAACAGTATAGAAGTTACCGTTATAGACGACGCTTTTAAGGTGCACGGAGCAAGGGGAAAACAGAGCAAAAACCGCGGTACTATTTGGTATACGCCACAGAGCGGAATTTACCAAACGGTGTGGTTAGAGTTTTCTCCGACCGAACGTATAGAAAACTTAAAAATAACGCCCGACGCTTTTAATAAATCGGTAAAGATAACTTTTGACTGTAAAGAAAGGGTAACGGCCGTAGTTTTTGACGGTGATAAAGAAATTTTAAGGGAGAGTAATAATAACGAGATAGAGTTTAAGTACGACTTTATTTTATGGTCGCCTGAAAATCCTAAACTCTATACTCTTTTATTGACTAATCCTTCCGGCGATAGAATTAAGAGTTATTTCGGAGTGCGTTCTTTTTCGATAGTAACCGATAAAAAGGGTAAAAAACGCCTTGCACTAAACGGCAAACCGTATTTTTTTAACGGCGTACTAGATCAAGGATACTGGTCGGACGGAATGCTTACTTATCCGTCGGATAAGGCGGCGGAAGACGAACTTAAAATGCTTAAAGATATGGGCTTTAATACGGTGAGAAAACACATCAAAGTAGAGCCTATGCGCTGGTATTATCATTGCGACAGGTTGGGGCTTATCGTGTGGCAAGATTTCGTAAACGGCGGTGGTGAGTATAAAGATTCGCATATTAGAATTTTACCGTTTTTAGGTTTTAATCACCGCGACGACGACTATAAGTATTTTGCAAGAGAGAGCGAATACGGTAGGTCTGAATATATACAAATGGTAAAAGACATAATAAACGCGCTCTATAACTCGGTCAGCGTAGGGGCGTACGTTCCGTTTAACGAAGGTTGGGGACAGTTTGATTCTAAAAAAATTACCGATATGGTAAAAAGCCTTGACAATACGAGAATAGTTGACAGTGTGAGCGGTTGGCACGATCAAGGCAGAGAAAATTCCGAACTTTTAAGTTTACATATATATTTTACACCGTTAAAAGTTCCAAAAGATGACCGAGCGGTAGTTTTGTCGGAGTTCGGCGGATATTCTATGAAAGTAGACGGGCACGTTTACGACGATAAAAAAGAATACGGATACAAGCGGTTTAGAGATAAAGAAAAATTTTTGTCGGCGATAAAAAAATTGTACTTAAAAAAGATTTTGCCATTGTTAGAAAAAGGGTTGTCGGGTGCAATTTATACGCAAGTGTCAGACGTAGAAGAAGAGATAAACGGGATAGTTACTTACGATAGAAAAGTGCAAAAAATACCCACGGCGTTTATGAGAGAAATAAACCAAACGCTTTACGCAGAGTGGAAAGAAAAAATAGAATAGAATAAAATTAACGGCGCGTTATTGTAACGCGCCGTTTTAATAATTTTTTTTGGCTAAATTATCCATTCTCCGTTTTCAAATAGAGTTACGGTAGAGCCGTCCTTTTTTATTCCGACCACGCTGGTGTCAAAAGTTCCTATCATAAAGTCAACGTGTTCGGTAGAGTCGTTAAGTCCCCTTGCTTTAAGTTCTTTTGCCGTAAGTTTTTCACCGTCTTTAATGGTGGTTGGGTAGCCTTTGCCGATAGCGAGATGGCAACTTGCATTTTCGTCAAATAGGGTATTATAGAACAAAATTCCGCTCTTGGCAATAGGCGAGTTTTTACCGATAAGCGCAATTTCACCTAAATATTTAGTGCCTGCGTCGGTATCTATAATGTGCTTTAAAGTTTGGTATCCCTTTTCTGCAGAGTAGTCGACTATTTTGCCATTTTTAAACTTTATCGTAAAGCCGTCTATAATCTGACCGTTTTCGCATAACGGCATAGCCGATTTTAATACGCCGTCAACTTTTAATCTGTGCGGTGCGGTAAACAGTTCTTCGGTAGGCATGTTGGCAACGAAATGTACGCCGTCCTTTGCCTTTTCTCTTGCGCTCGTCCAAAGGTGACCGTCGGCTAGACCGACTTTCAAGTCCGTGCCGTTACTGCTCTTAAAACGTATATATTCAAAGTCGTTTTCATTTAAAAAGTCTGCGCGACGGTTAAGCGTTTCTATATGCTTTTCCCACGCACCAACAGGATCAGCGCAGTTTAATCGCATAGTTTTTGCGATAGCATCCATAAGATCTTTCTCCGGCTCTGTAGAGTCGGGGAACACGCATTTTGCCCAAGATGCGGTCGGAACGGATACCACGCACCAGCGTACGCCGTTAGACATAACCGCGTCGGAAAACTTTTTGAGCGCCTTACTTCTCGCCTGTTGAACGGCGGCGATTTTTTGTGGCGGAATATCCTTAAACG
This sequence comes from Clostridia bacterium, assembly GCA_017457015.1. The sequence continues at coordinate 56,367 of JAFTIG010000060.1, forward strand.
CAGAAGGGTCGTCTGCCGCAACGGCAATATAGCAAAAACCTTTTTCCACCAAATAGTTACGCCTATCCACAAACCATTTCGGCACTTCGGTAAGCGCTTCGGTCTCTGCGTAAGTATAACTGATTTTATCAATTTCTTCGTCGTTCCAACGCACGCGAACTATACTCGCACCTGCCTTATACGCCGCCTTACAAAGTTCAGCGGCAACGTCGCGTTTTTCAGTCGGGCAAACTATTTCTACGCCCTGACCTTTTTGAACGTTTACGCCTATTTTAACCACTAATTCCGCATAGGCGGACATCAACTTGTTTTCCATTATTAATTTCACCGTCCGTATGTTTTTACGCAAAATATTATATCCTTGTAGAAAAGTTAAGTCAAGAAGAATTTTGTCGATAAGGCAAAGTTTATTCTTTTAATTCGCATAAACGCGCGTGTTATTCATAATTTACATAAAAAAAGTGCGTTTTATTGTAAAAAAAACAAACGGCTATTGACATTTTAGTTTATTTGTACTATACTATAAACTGTATTATAATAGAAAAGTATCGTCAAAAATCAAGATTAAAGATAAAAGCGGAGTTTTGATGGGTTGTTTTAATGGTGAAAACCTAATAGATAAGGTTAAAAAACTGAATATTAAAGACCTTGATAATCTTGCGCAAGATATAAGGGAAGAAATTATTTCCACCACATACGAAAACGGTGGGCATTTGGCGTCAAATTTAGGAATCGTGGAAACTACGATTGCACTTTACAGAGTGTTTGATTTCCCAAAAGACAAACTGATTTTCGACGTGGGGCATCAATGCTACGCGCATAAAATTTTATCTGGTAGAGCAAAAGATTTTTCCACGATCAGAACGCACGGCGGACTATCGGGTTTTCCTGATATCACCGAGAGCGAGTACGACGCTTTTAGCGTGGGGCACGCAGGTACTTCTATGGCGGCAGGTATAGGCTACTGCAACGCGCGCGATAAAAAGGGCGAAGACTATTCGGTCGTTGCGGTCGTCGGCGACGGCTCTGTCGGCAACGGGCTTAATCTTGAAGCGCTGTCGTCTTCAAACGTGAAACCCAAAAACTTTATCGTTATTCTAAACGATAACGGCATGAGTATATCTAAAAACAAGAACGGGTTTTACCAACTCGTATCAAAGGGTACGACTAAGCGCGGTTATCTAGGCGGTAAAAAGGCAATAACCAAGATTTTTGGCAATTCTTTCGTTACGCGCGCTCTCGCTGCGTTTAGGAATTTTATAAAAAGGGTAATAAACAAAAACAGTTATTTTGAAAATCACGGCTTTAAGTACGTGGGCGTGGTAGACGGTAACGATATAAAAGAACTGGTTGCAATATTAGAGCGCGTTAAGCGGGTTGCTAAAGATAGGGCGGTGCTCGTACACGTCAAAACGACCAAAGGCAAAGGTTATGAAAAGGCAGAAGCCAACGCCGACGTATATCACGGGGTAGGCGCGCATCTGCAAAATGACAGCGGTACGTTCTCTCTCGCGCTCGGGAATAAATTAAACGAGCTTATAGATAAGGATGAGAAAGTAGTAGCGATAACTGCAGCAATGAAAGACGGGACGGGGCTTAAAACGGTCGAAGAAAAATATCCTGAAAATTTCGTGGACGTGGGCATTGCAGAAGAATACGCAGTTACTCTTGCGGCTGGTATGGCGGCAGGTGGACTAAAACCTTTCGTGGCGGTATACTCGACCTTTATGCAACGTGCGTACGATCAGATAGTTCACGACGTGTGTTTGCAGAATTTGCCCGTAGTATTTTGTCTTGACAGGGCAGGGCTCGTCGGTAAAGACGGCAAAACGCATCAGGGCGTTTTCGATTTGAGTTTTTTAACTCACGTTCCAAACATGAACGTGTTTGCACCTAATAGCGTAGAAGAACTTGAAGATATTATAGATTACGCAATAGAACTTAAAGCGCCAGTCGCTATAAGATATCCCAAGAACGCGGGTGTAACGGATGCACATACGTCAATCAAGAAAGAGTTGTGGCGCACCGTTAAAGACGGGACGAAGGTTACTATATTAGCGGTAGGGCCTAACGCGCTTAAAGTTTCTACCGAATACGCAAAAAAACACGACGGCATGGGAGTGGTTTCGGCAAGGTCGATAAAACCGCTTGATGAAAAAGTGCTTGATAGAATCAAAGATACTGCAATCGTAACTGTTGAAGAAAACAGCGTTATAGGTGGTTTTGGCAGTATGGTAGCAGGATATTATAACGGCAAGGGCTTTATCGTGAAAATTAAAAACGTTGGGGTAAAGGATGAATTCGTCGGACACGGCGATATATCCGACCAGTTTGAAGAAAACGGCATTACCGAGAGCGGTATTGACGTCGCTATAAAACAGATGATTTGATAATTGCAGGAGAGAGAAAGATGAATAAATATTTGAAATCTTTTGTTTACATAATATTTGACGTGGTAGTTCTTGTAGCAATGAACTTATTGACGTTCGTCGTCTTGCGCGACAATATTGCCGCGTGCGTAGGCGAAGGTTGGCCTTTCCTTTTAGGGGAAATTGCTATCGTCGTCTTGCTTAACTTCTTATTTAAACTTTATACTGGGCTATGGAGTTACGCAGGTTTTTGGGAAGCGATAAGAATAGGGTGTTCGGCGCTCATTACGTTGTTTTACAACATGGTCGTCGCAATCGTAGTCATAGGCTTTACGTTCGAGTGGGCGCTCATATCCACGATATGCATATACGCTCTTATCTTTTTAAGTAGGTTTGCGTCAAGGATGGGGCATTCCGTACGTCAGTACAAGAGCATGCGTGATTACGGCGGTAATTTTACGAGAGTTATGATAATAGGTGCGGGCAACGCTTGCGCTGCGCTCATTAAAGAAATGCGCGATTCGGTAAGGTCAAAGATGAACCCCGTTTGTTTAATCGACGACGATCCGAATAAGATAAATAGATACGTCAACGGCGTAAAAGTAGTAGGTACTACCGCACAAGTAGAGTTTTTTGCTAATAAATACAACGTTCAGGAAATAATCATAGCAATACCGTCGGCAAGTAAAAAACTTATAAACCATTTAGTTTCGCAATGCCAAGCGGTGCCGTGTAAGATAAAAACTATACCGAGCATGTATCAACTTGCGTCGGGGCAAGTTTCGGTATCTGATATTAAAGAAGTTAGTATAGACGACCTTTTAGGGCGCGACCAAGTAAAGGTAAATCTCGACGAGATTATCGGTTACATAGAAGGCAAGACGGTGCTAGTTACGGGTGGCGGTGGATCTATCGGTAGCGAACTTTGCCGTCAGATAGCATCGCACAACCCCGAACAACTTATTATACTCGATATATACGAGAATAACGCTTACGATATACAGCAAGAACTTTTAAGAAAAATTCCTAACCTTAATCTTTTGGTACTTATTGCAAGCGTTAGGGACAAGAAGAAGATAGAGTCTATCTTTGAAACCTATAAACCGCAAATAGTATTCCACGCGGCGGCGCACAAGCACGTTCCGCTTATGGAAACCAGTCCTAACGAAGCGGTAAAGAACAACGTTGGCGGTACGCTCAACGTTGCGGAAATGGCAGGAAAGTACGGCGCGGAAAGGTTTATACTTATAAGCACGGACAAGGCAGTTAACCCCACGAACATAATGGGCGCAACCAAGCGTATATGCGAAATGATTATTCAGACGATGGATAAAAAGTTCGATACCGAATATGTAGCGGTTAGATTTGGTAACGTTTTGGGCTCGAACGGATCGGTTATTCCGTTATTTAAAAAGCAGATAAAAGAAGGCGGACCGGTTACGGTTACGCATAAAGAAATAGTAAGGTACTTTATGACGATTCCCGAAGCGGTAAGTCTAGTGTTGCAAGCAGGGGCTTATGCTAAGGGTGGGGAAATTTTCGTTCTTGACATGGGCGATCCGGTAAGAATTTACGACCTTGCGGAAAATATGATAAGACTTTCGGGTTTTGAACCGCACGAAGATATAGAGATAAAGGTAACGGGACTACGCCCCGGTGAAAAACTTTATGAAGAAAGACTTATGGAAGAAGAAGGTCTTACACAGACGGAGAATAAAATGATTTCCATAGGCAAGCCTTTGGAAATCGACGAGAAGAATTTATTCAGTAAGTTAAAGCAACTTGAGAAAGAAGCGGTTGCAGAGACGGATAAAATGAAAGAACTCGTTCACGAACTCGTTCCGACTTATAAAATCGATACGAGAAATTAATTGAATTTGCGTTTATAAAATTGCGTTAAAAGTGGCAGCGGCTTATCGTCGCTGTCATTTTTATTAGTTATACCGCACACTGAGATCATAGTGGTCATATATATGAGAATAATATTGACTTCACTGTTTTCTATAATCCCGTAAACGGCAAAGATTACAAACGACAAGAGTACGAATTTACCGAATACAGTGCCGTTTGAAGTTATAAGTTTAATTCTTGCAACGTAGTAAAGGACGTACGCTAAAAGTCCTACGATACCGGCGCATGCAAGGACGTGGAAGAAAGTAGAGTGATAGTATCCACGGAAAAAGTTATTGTCGTAAAGTGATAATTTGTAACTGCCGTATCCGTATCCTGCGCCGAAAACGGGGTTTTCAAGGAAACGGTCGATTGCGCTATTATAGGCGATAGAACGCCTGTTATCGACGGACGCCTTCGATAACAGTGCGGTCAAAAAATCAAACTTGAACGCAATCAAATATCCTATGGCGAGCACCGCGCCCGTTATTAAAATAACGTAAAAGATTTTGAGCGGTTTGTAGTTGCGTTTATATACGTTTGTCATAAGGAAAAACATTATCACGGGCGTAAATCCTAAAAGAACTGCCATCGAGCCTTCGCTTGCGGTAAAGATTATAGAGCCGTATAAAAACAATAGTTCAATAATTCCGTAGCGCAATTTTTTTGCGCTTGTCATAAGATAGCAACAAACGGGCACGGCGATTATTATAAGATTTGCGACGTGGTTTACGTTTGCCCAGCAAAAACCGGGGAAGGAAAATTCAATATAGCCGTGAATTTTGACGTGTGCGGTAGCGTAAAGAAGTTGCATGCACGCAAGGTTTATTGCCGTTAAAAAACAAAAGCAAAAATATTTTCTTAAATCGACTCTGCCGTTTGTCTTTAGGTTATTTAAGAGTAAAAAGTGTATGGCGGCAGGCACTAACCCCGCAATGAAAAGATTTGCCATGCCCGAACTGAAATTGTTCAAAAATTTCTCACCTAATCCGCCCAAGAATAAAAGAACGAACAAGCATATACAAACGATTAAAAATTTATCTACGCGCCATTTTTGTATAGGGTAAATTATGAAATGCGCAACGAGAGCAACTGCAAAAATTGCAAAGCAGATAATACAAGGTATTGCCGATTGTAGTGAAGAAAACATTTCCACGGAATTTCTAAACGACATAGGCAGAATAAAAAGAGCGGGGATTATCGGTGCAAAGTCATCGTAAACTAAAAGCACGAAACACGCCGTTAAAAGGACGAATATAAATCCTAGAAGTTGAACGTCCATAGTCCAAAAAAGCAGAACTATTAGCGCCATATATACGGGGTAGAAAGGTCCGTAAAAGAAATTTTCAGTTTTTTTTCGTGCGGCTAAAATTTTGCCGTTTAAATTTAATCTTAAAGTAAACATGCCTAAATTATAGCATAAACGCCGTTTAATAGCAAGATAAATATAACTTTTAAGGCGATTTTTGCAAAAACTGTTCAAAAAAGGTTTGCACACGGTCAAATCTATGGTATACTATAATCGGCGTTTTTTAGGACGCGAAACTCAAAAGTTTATTTATTAATAAATAAAAGGAAAGAAAATGAGAACGTCCGCATCTGTAAAATGGTTATGGCAAAAATCCAAAAAGCAACGCGTGAAAATGCTCGTGCTTATTTTAGCCAACGCCTTTTTCTCAATGCTGTCCATTGCCTTTGCCTTTTTAATGAAAGAAATTATAGACAGCGCGTCCGAATATCACGATTTAAATAGACTGATTGCCTTTTCTATAGGGATAGCAGGGGTAGTAATACTTCAATTCGTTTTCAGAATTTTGATTAACGGACTTTCCGCACATATAACGGCAAGGCTAGAAATGGATTATAAAACGGGACTTTTTAAATCCATACTCGGCAAAAAGCACGAAAAGATTACTACATATCACAGCGGAGAACTGTTAAATCGTTTAACTAGCGACGTAACCATCGTTGCCGACGGCGTGGCGAGTATAATACCCACGGTCGTTTCGGCGTTCGCAAGGCTTATATGCGCAGTCGTTGCACTCGTTATTTTAGACTGGATATTCGCAGTGGCGTTTACCGTTGCAGGACTCATGGTTTTTTTGACTATATCTTTGCTACGCGGTAAACTCAAAAGTCTACATAAACGCACGCAGGAAACGGATGGAAAGGTTCGTTCGTTTATGCAAGAGTGTATCGAGAACTTATTGGCGGTAAAAGTCTTTTCGGTAAACGACAGGATTGAAAAACAGGCAACCGATCTACAAGAAAGAAATTTTAAGATAAAGATGCAGAGAAGAAATTATTCGGTCGTCGGGCACGCCGTGTATAATTTTATTTTCAGCGCAGGGTATCTATTCGCGTTAATCTACGGTGGAATAAAGATTCTTAACGATCCGCTCTTTACTTACGGTGCGCTCTCTGCAATACTTCAACTTGTAAACAACGTTCAAGTACCGTTTGCGTCGCTGTCTAACGTTTTGCCAAAGTATTATTCTATGATAGCGTCGACCGAGCGTCTTATAGAGATAGAAAATATAGAAGACGAACAGCACGGCGATCTATTAGATAGGGACGGCGTGTACGCTAAAATGAAAGGAATAGTTGCGGACCAAGTAGATTTTACTTACGATAGGGACAAAATCTTAAAGGACGCTAGCGTGTATATAAACAAGGGGGATTTCGTCGCTATAACTGGAACGTCGGGTGTTGGCAAAAGTACGCTTATCAAACTTATGCTCGGTGTTTATCCTACCGACAGTGGCTCTGTGTATATTGATACTGAAGACGGAAAAGTTTTGCTCGACAGTACCACTCGTTCGCTATTTTCGTACGTTCCGCAAGGCAATATGTTATTTAGCGGTACACTTAAAGACAACGTGACCTTTATTCGTGCGGATGCTAGTGAAGACGAGATTAACTTTGCGCTAAAGGTAAGTTGTGCGGACGAGTTCATTTCCGCTTTGCCGAACGGACTTGACACAGAAGTCGGTGAAAACGGTGTAGGATTATCGGAAGGACAAGTTCAACGCATAGCGATTGCGCGTGCGATACTCACTAAAGCACCCGTGATTTTACTCGACGAAGCGACCAGCGCGCTCGACGAGATGACCGAAGCGAAAGTTTTGGATAATTTAAAGGCTTTAGAAGACGTAACGCTTATAATAGTTTCGCATAAAAAGGCGGCTCTCGGCATTTGTAATAGGCGCATACGCATAGAAAATAAAAAGATTAAAGAATAATTTTTTGATAAATTTTAACCTAATGGCTAAAATGGTGTAAATTAAATTTGATTTTTTAAATATTTGTGATACAATATTACGGTAGCAAACTTTGGTTGCTATTAAGGGAGAAAGAATTGTGACGATAAAAGATATCTGCGCACTCTTTGATATTGGCGGAAAGTATATCGGGTGTGAAGAAATAGTGTCGGGGAACATTAACTGCACTTATAGAGTTAGGTTTGTTCGTGACGGTGAAAAGAAATCTTATATAATTCAGCGTATAAATAAGACGGTATTTAAAGAGCCGGAAAAGGTAATGGACAACATCGTTCGCGTTACCCAACATATCCGCATGAATATCGTAAATGAAAAACTTTCCACTAAAACGGGCGTGCTTCGCGCTTTCTATTCAAGGGAAGACGACGAGCCGTACATAATCGACGATCGCGGAGATTATTGGCGTTGTTACCGCTATATACCGAACTCGATTACTTACGATACTTGCGACGATTTAACTATTATCCGCCGTGCAGGGAAAGCGTTTGGCAAATTTCAAAACTATCTAAAAGATTTTCCTGCGAAAACTTTGTTTATTACTATACCTGATTTTCACGACACCAAGAAAAGGTATAAGGCTTTTCACGACGCGATTAAAGAAAATCCATTAAATAGGGTTAACAAGGTTAAAGAAGAGATAGACGCGCTTTTATCTTTTGAAGACGACGCTTGTATCTTGCAAAATTATCTTGACAGTGACAAAATACCTTATAGGGTTACGCATAACGACACCAAGTGCAACAACGTAAGTTTTGATAAAGACACGGGTGAAGCGCTTGCAGTGCTCGATTTGGATACGGTTATGCCGGGTGCGATAGCACATGATTTCGGCGATGCGATACGTTTTATCGCAAACACCGTTATAGAAGATTATCCGCACGTTGAAGACGTGGCGTTAGATATCGACAAGTTTGAAGCGTTTACTAAAGGTTTCGTCTGCGAAATAAAAGATTCTATTACCGACCTTGAAAAACAGACGCTTAATCTTGGGGTATTTACGATGACGGTAGAACTTGCGGTAAGGTTTTTAACCGACTATATACTTGGCGATGGGTATTTTAAGACCAAATATCCAGGACACAACGTTGACCGTGCTAAAAATCAGATAGCACTTGCAACGGATATTAAAGGAAAAAGAAAAGAAATGGATGAGATTGTAAAAAAATATCTCTAGGAGACTTACATGGAAGAACGTAGAATTGAAGACAGCAGCGGCGGGTTTATCCGTGAAGCACTGTACGTTTTAAGAAGGAACTTGATTTTAATGCTCGTAGTCGTTATTCTTGTAACGGCAATCGGTGCAGTTTTTGCTTACGTTAGAAAACCCGACTATACTGCAAGCGTTAAAATTTCCTTTCAAGCAGAAATAGTTGATAAAACGTCGCCTTCTACACAAATTACTTACGATATTAACGCAATGCGTGCTTATATTGATACTGTAGTAGATTTTGTAGATGAAGGCGTGGTCGTTGATAGGGCAAATTATTATTATACCCGTTGGTTAGATGAAAAGGCAGAAGGAATGAAGTTGAACACTTTCCTTTCAAAAGTTGACGAGTACGCGCCTTATACGGAGTATACGGAAGTTGACGACGCTTATTATTCGAGTGGAAGAGTAGGCGTGTCTACTACTGTAACGGAAAATGCAACGCAGTTCGTTTTTTCGGTGCGTTACGCAGATAAGAACGTAGACGTAGCCGTTGAAAAAACGCAGATTTTGGCGGCGGCGTTCTCAAAAGAGATATGTTCGGAATCGGCTAGTGGAAACAAGTATTTCAGTGATCTTAATATATCGGTAAAAAGCCTTGGTTTAGAAAGCGTAAGTATGGATATATCCAAGATAATGATTATAGTTATAGCGTTTATTTTAGGTGTGTTCCTTGCGATTGCAGTAGCGTATATTAAGAATCTTTTAGATAATACAGTTAAGAGTAAAGAAGATTTGGAAAGGACGACTGGAGTAAAAGTCTTATCGGCAATAAACTATCAAGGAGGGGAATCGCATCATGGCAAACGGTAATTTCGGCAGTACGGAAAGGAACGTTCCCTTTTTTAGAATAGTATCTAAAAACTTACTCTTAATAGCGTTGATAACTATTTTATGTACGCTTATCGGCGTTATGTACGGTTTGTTGTTTGTTAATCCGCAATATACTGCAAGTCACTCGATTATTTTGAGAACTACCGTTGCAGATACAAGCGGTGGAAACAACACGACCAACAATGCGTCGCTCGGTAAAATTTATATACCGATGGTAGAAGAGCATATAAACAGTCCCAAGTTTATCAGTACGGCTAACGAGATATACAAGACTGAATATAACGGAACGGGAAAAGTAACTGCGAGTGGTATTTCTATTGAGTATAACGAAGACAGTCTTATTTTCGTAATGTCTTATACCGACGTTAGCGAAAAGGTTGCAACTGACAAGTTGCAGGCTGTTTACGAGGCGGCGAGCGAAGAACTTGCAGATTATATTAAAGCTGAAAACGTAAGTCTTATCCGTACCAACAATAACCCTGCAGTATCGGTTAACGACGGATTTATGAAAACGATAATTTTCGGCGCTTTGATCGGCGTGGTGCTTTCGGTTATCGTAGTAATAGTCAAGTACGTTCTCGATAACACCATACACGACAAGCAAGAGTTTGAAGAACTTACGGGTGTAAGCGTTATTGCCTATATTGATAAGGCAAAGAAAGAAGATCCTAAAAAGAAGAAAAAATAAACAGTTAAAATCCCGCTGAGTTTTCAGCGGGATTGTTTATTTGTCGTGGTTATAATAAATCGGTTTCTCTTTCAAACCTATCGAAAAGGTTGTATCTTTCGGGGTGGATTAACGCAGTAAAAATCATATCGCGGACGTTTGGTATATCTTTAGAAATATTCTTTATAATATCTTTTACGTATTCGCGTTTGGTCAATTTGTTGGCAGGGCAACAACTTTTAATTACGGGCAGAGTTTTTGCATATCCAACCACGTCTATTTCTTTAGTCATAATCATAGGGCGTATGAGTGTTAACCCGATTTTGTCAAGATAACTTTTTGGGGCAAAGGTAGAAAGCCTGCCTTCGTAAAAAAGCGAGAGCAAAAGCGTGTCCGTTAAATCGTCTGCGTGATGCCCTAACGCCACTTTATTGCACCCTAAATTTTTAGCGAGCGTATTGAGTGCGCCTTTACGCATTTTTGAACAGAGCGCACAGGGGTTGGATTCCTTTCTTACGTCGAAAACTATTTTACCTATATCGGTTTTTTCTATATAATACTCTACGTTAAGACTTTGGCAAAGTTCTTTTATAGGCGTGTAGTCGACGGGCGTACCGCTAAAGTTAAGGTCAACGGTTATAGCGATAAGGTCAAAGCGCTCGGGGGAAAATCTTTTATACTCGGCAAGGAGTTTAAGTAGCGTTACGCTATCTTTGCCCCCGGAAACGCCGACCGCAATTTTATCACCGTCGGAGATTAATTTGTATTTGGTTATACCTTTTCTTAAATAGGATAACATCTGTTGAGTGGTCATTTTATCTATACCGCCGTTTTAAGTTGATTTTTTTTGATATTTACATTATACTTATTATTAGATAAAAAATAAAGCGTTTGAGGAAGTTATGGTTGAATTTATTCAAAATTTGATAGGCAACGATTTATGGGCGACCGTAATTATGAGTATTGTTCCGCTTATAGAACTTAAAGGCGGTATAGTTTTTGCGCGCGGAGTAGGTTTTGATTTCTTTTCGGCGTTGGGGCTTGCGTTTATAGGCTCTACTATTGTTTTTATACCTATATTCTTTTTGTTAAAACCAGTGCTTACGCTACTTAAAAAAATAAAATGGTTTAACTCTCTTGCACTAAAGGTGGAAGATTATTTTAAGAGCAAAGCTGACGAAACGCTACAAAAACAACAAGAAAAGGGCTCGAAAAGCAAGGTTTCAGATAGGTTTATAAAACAAATCGGCGTATTTATTTTTGTGGCTATACCATTACCTATGACGGGTGTATGGACGGGTACGGCAATAGCCGCCTTTTTGGATTTGAAATTTAAGGACGCGGTTTTGCCAATAGTTTTGGGCAATCTCGTTGCAGGATTAATAAT
>JAFTIG010000061.1 GCA_017457015.1 Clostridia bacterium
GGGACTGAAGGGACGCTTCTCATGTAATTTTTAAGGCTGTCTAAACTTCGTTATGCTGCGTTACTGTCCACAACTCGCGACTTCGATGAACGGACGTTCTATCTCACCCGCTCGTTGGGACGAGCCTTGCCTAACTCGTTTATACAACCTTAAAATGTAACTCTAATATAGTTGGAGAGTTCTGGGTTATAAAATAATAACAACACAAGATGTCAACTTGTTACAGGCGTCACGCCTGATTTACTGAAAGGTAAATATAACTAGGCTAAAATATGGAAAAAGCCGTCGCTTTTTATAGCGACGGCTTTAAGTATGCTTATTAAATTAAATTCTCTTTGCAAGAACGCTCTTTTCGTAAGCGTCGATTTCAGCAAAAAGTTCGCAGTTTTGCGGAGCGGACGCTCTCTTGCAGTATTCTGCCCAAACGTCGCCGAACGGTAAAGTCTTAATTGCTTCTTGCGTAACTAAAAGTTCGGTGAGTTTGCCGTCGTCTTGTAATGCTTTAAGTTTAGCGTTGGGGGTAAGCATTGCAAGGAGCAACGCTTTTTGCCAACTTCTAAAGCCTATCGACCAAGCGGCAATACGGTTAATTGACGCGTCAAAGTAGTCGAGCGCCATATAAACCTTATCAAGTGCGTCGTTACGAACTATTTCTTTTGCCATCTCTTTAGTTTCGTCGTCGAACAAAACGGTGTGGTCACTGTCCCAACGTATCGGGCGTGTGATATGGAGTGCGATTTCTGGGAAGAACGCAAGGAGTGCTGGAATCTTGTCCGAAACTACTTCGGTGGGATGATAGTGCCCGTTGTCCATAAGTGGTAAGCAACCGTCGTGCATAGCGGCAAATGAAAGTGCGAATTCTGCACTGCCAACCGTGTACGCTTCAACGCCGATACCGAAAACTTTGCTTTCAACGCAAGGTTTAACGAGATTTTTGTCGTAGGGAACGGAAAGAATTTCTTCGATACTTTCTTTATAGCGAACACGCGGGCCCATGCGGTCTGCAGGAATATCTTTATAGCCGTCGCCCGTCCAAATATTCATAACGCAAGGGAAACCCGTTTCCTTTGCCATATATTCAGAAATTCTAACGCAAGCCTTGCCGTGTTCAATCCAGAACTTTCTCGTTTCCGCATCGGGAGAAGAAAGTGTTAAGCCGTCCTTAACTTTATCGTGAGAGAAAAATGTGGGGTTAAAGTCGATACCTACGCCGTATTTTTTAGCAAGGTCAATCCATTTTTGGAAATGCTTTGGCTCTAACTTATCTCTGTCAACGAACTTGCCTTCTTCAAAAATAGCGTAGCAAGCGTGAACGTTCATCTTTTTAGCGCCGGGGCATAAAGTCATAACCTTTTCAAGGTCGGCAATAAGTTCGTCGGGTGTTCTTGCTCTGACCATATAGTTGCCTGTAGTTTGAATACCACCCGTCAAAGGCCCGTCGTGGTCGAAACCGCGAACGTCGTCGCCCTGCCAACAATGCAAGGATACGGGAATAGTTGAAAGTTTAGCGAGAACCGCTTCGGTATCAATACCGAGTTTTGCGTAAATTTCTTTTGCGCTTTCGTATCTGTTCATACACATAGTGAGTTAAATCTCCTTAGATTTATAGATGAGTATATTTTAACATATTTTGCAACTGTCCGTCAATGGAAAAAAGTATAAATAATTGACTTAAAATTATTTAATGGTGTCATATTAGGTTAAGATTTCCTGATATGATATAAATTTTTTAAATTTGATAAGAGAAAAACAAAAGCGCGATTATTTTTAACCGCGCCGTATCATCATTTATTGAGCAAATATTTATTGTAAATATAACAGCCCACTCCACTCCAACCGTGGCAAAGGCTTGCGGCATCCTCAAAAATCTTTTCTCCGCCTTCCATTTCGGGAAAAGAAGTGTATCCTTCAAAACACATTTTGCCGAATATGTTTTCAAGTTCAAGAAGTACCCAATCAAGTCCTTTTTGTCCGAGTGCTTTGATAACGCCGTCAAATTTATATTGCAAGGTGGACAAGGTAATCCTGCCTAGTCCGTTATTTTCTTTAATCATCTGTTCTGCAAGGCGTGCGTGATGTGAAAGGTCGCCCGCTTCACAGTATAGAACGTGTGCTTGCGTACACTCGTGCTTGCCAAATCTAACGCCGTCTTTAGAAATATACGAAAAATAATATCCGTCGCTCTCGTCGTAAAAGTTTTCAACGAGCGGACTGACGAGTTTATGAAGGTCGGCGTATTTTTTTGCGTCGCCCCAAGCCATATCGGATAAAACCTTAGAAAGTTCACGCGCAATAAATGCAAAGTGTGCGGTGGGTATGCAATCGATAGTGGACTCTCTCGTCCTTAAAATCTTCATTACGTCGGTATTTGCGTTGGTATCGGGCTCCATACCTTTGCTCCACTCGTAAAAGTTAAAGTAATCGGCGTGAGAAAAACATTCTATACCAAGTTCACGGATTAGGTTTTCATAGGCAGACATAATCTTTTCAGCGACGGGGAAAACTTCTTTGACAAAATCTGCATCCTTGCTTTTTTGGTAATATTCGCAAAGTGCGAGCACCCAACATAATGCAAAGTTTGGTATACCGCCCTTTCCGTTGTAATCGGGGGCGTCAAACCCAGGTAGATTATCCAATTTATAACCGGGCGCGGTCGACCAAATAAGTCCGTCGGTTCTAATCCAACCCGACATAGAAAGAAGTCGTAAACTTTCTCGCTGAACTTCCGTGCCTTCAAAACAGTCGTAGCCGAAAAGCATTTGGTTTCTCGAATCTTGACCGTAAAGCGATTGTTCACGACCGGGGCAGTCTTCGTAATGTTCGTGTATACAAAGTTTTAAAGTGCGCAATCCAACGTCGTAAATTCTTTGTTTTAAACCGTCAGGCAGAACTGCGGGTTTTTCCTTTAGCGGATACATATAATCAAGCACGGTCAATTTTCTAAGCGTTAATTTATCGGTGTAGGCGTAAAGCATAAGGTATCTCCCTGCCAAACGGCGTACGTATTCGGTGAACACGTTTCTGCCTTTTTTAAGGGTAAAGCCAACCGCAAAGTTTCTACCGCCGACGAACGAGCGTACGCGCATATCTGAAAGGTGCTCTCCGACCGCAATGATAATTTCCGTATCTTTTTCTACTTCTATGTCAAAGGTGAGGTATCCTGCGCGTTCTTTATACATATCGATAGTAACGTAAACTCCGTCACCCACGCCTTTAGTGTCAAATTTAAATTGATTAGGCAGTGTGTCGCACGTTTCGCGCAAAATACCCGTCATTGAAACGAGTGTTCTAGAAGATAGCCACGCGTATTGCGCCTTTTGTCCTATAGTCTGTCCGCCTGCATCCTTAAAAACGCCTTGCGCGCTAATCAAGGATTTGTCGTCGTCAATTATTTCGGGGTAAGCGATAGGTCTTTGGTATAAAGAAAATCCCGTTTCCAAAATTACGGCGTTTTCATAATCAGTTCCTTCACCACTTTCAAAACCGTCCGCGCCCGTAAGGTCGCAATGCAAAGTATAACCGAGTGGTGGAGCAAGGGTAAAAGCTTTGCCTGAACGGTAGGTTTTAGAAAGCCTAACTTTAGTATCGGTATCGGAAACGGCAATGGCGTTACCGTCCGCTTCTATCGAAAATGTAAGAGCGGGCGTTTTATATAAATAGGGGTAAGAGTTATCACCTTGATTATAGCAAAGTACGGATAAAATGTTTTCACCATCCAAAATAAAATCTGTAATATCCACTTTGTCGTAAACTTTATAAAAATGATAGTCGCCGTATTGACCGTTATGAACGAACTTGCCGTTTAAATACACCACGTTTTGCGTCGGTCCACTTAAAGAAAGATATACTTTTTTACCTTTTTTAGTAGTAAAATTTTTTACAAACTCTACGTATTGGTTAAGTTTATTGCCACCTTTTAACCATATCCATTTTGCATTGCTCGAAAGAGCACATATAGCATTTTCTTTCATAAAAACTCCTTAAAATCGCAAATTATACATTATATAACATTATTTTAAAATAAACATTGAAAATTGTCAATATCATTTACGCACAAAAATATATCATTTTAATATTTATCGCGCGATTAGAAAAAAACTTGACGGTATACTTATTGTTAAATGCAAAATATATATTGACAAGGGGTGGTAAATCAGGTATAATAAAAATGCTACATTTTTCATTATTTTGAATAAAAATAACTTACACAGATATAATTCCGTTGGTGGAATTATATCTATTCTCTGTTATAAAAATATCTGTGTGAGTTTTTTGTAGTGAAAAGTGTAGCAACTTTACGAGAAAGGTATATTCTATAGCCGTTCCGTAAAGGAGCGGCTTTTTTACTTTAAAGTAGTTGCTCATATAAAAATAGAAATTATACAACGGCGTTAGGTGAGAAATGAAAGAAATTATTACTAAAGAATATAAAAAATCGGCGGTAAAATTCAAAAGCGCGTTTGATAAAAAGGGCTATGTAAGTATTGATAAAAAATATTGTACTGCTTATGCAAAATTATGTGAAAGTCTAGATAAAGAGCAAATTAAACTGCTCGTTAAAATAGATACGGCAAAAGAGCAACTGCACGACTATGCAATAAAGCACGCGTTTACTATAGGGTTTAAGGCAGGCGTTAAGCATCAAGAAATGGAAAAATTAAAAAATTCACTTGACGATGGCAACGTTTAAGTTGTATAATAAAAATACACCACAACTTTAGCCAAAAGGCAAAAATACAAACAATGAATAAAAGTCTTTTCAAAAGGGATAATCCAAGGTAGGATTATATCTTTTCTTGCTATACAGTCCTTTTGAAAAGTTCGTATTGTAAAAATAAAGTTGTGGTGACTTTACGAGAAGGGTATATTCTGCAGCCGTTCCGTAAAGGAGCGGCTTTTTTCATTTTAAAGGAGTTTTGTATGAATAAAAAAGATATAGATGAGTCGAATAAAATGCTCGTAGAAAGTTTTATAAGTTCGCTTTTTATGAACGTACATGGATATTTAATGAAACATAAAGAACTTTTGGATACAGAAGACGGCAATTTTTTACACCGCGTGGCGATTGCGTGCTATGCGTATTTTATTGACGAGAAGCATGATGCTGACGTTAAAATGGTAGATATGATTTGCGATGCAACCGCAAATATTACTAATGCAAGCAAGCCGAACGCGAGAGAAGAATACCAAGGACTGGTTGATTGTCTTATGAGTTTTTGCAAAAGTTTTAAGGATAGGATTAAGCATCAAGAAATGGAAAAATTAAAAAATTCACTTGACGACGGCAACGTTTAAGTTGTATAATAAAAATACAAGTTTAGGAAAAAGGAACGATAATGATTAAAAAAATCGAAAGATGTAGTTTAGTTGACGAAGCGTATAAGCGTATAAAAGAAGATATTTTATCAGAAAGGTTTAATGAAGGCGATCTTATTCCGTCGGAAAATAGCCTTTGCAAGGCGCTTTCCGTCAGTCGCGTGGTTATAAGAGAAGCGCTTTCTAAATTGCGCAGTGAGAAAATTATCGTAACCTATCAAGGTAAAGGCTCTTTTAAATCCAACCCTAAAAATTTCACTAATTATTCAGTGGGTGTGGAACTTCTTAACTTTGATAAATTTAAAGAGATTACCGAATTCCGTTCAATAATAGAAAACGGTGCGATAATGAATGCGGTAAAGAACGCGACCGACGACGAACTAAACGAGATAGCAAAAGCCGCGGAAAAAATGGCGAGTGTTAAAGACGACGTCAACGCGTTCAACGTAGCAGATTATCAATTCCACCAAACTATTTTAAATTGTTCGCATAACTCTTTGTTGTTGTCGGCGGTAGAAAGTCTTAAAGATAGCGTTATGGCGGCGCTTAAAGCAATGAACGGACTTGACGGCGGTAGAGAGTGGGCAATAGATATGCATAAAAAAATTGCAAAACGTTTAATCGCCCGTGATGCCAAAGGAGCAATCGAACTGCTTAAAACTAACGGCGAGTATAACGTTGCGCGTATGAGCGAGATTTTTTAAGCGTTTTATAAATAAAGTCTATAAATCTGCCGAGTGCAGATTTATTATAAAAATTAACTTGTAATACATCATACAAGAAAGGAGTAAAAATGAAAATTGCAAAAGTAAATACTTATTTAGTGCGTCCGCGTTGGTGCATGGTAGAAGTCGTTACCGACGACGGACTTACGGGTTGGGGAGAAGCGGTTATAGAAGGCAAGGCTGCCACCGTTTCCGCATGCGTTAACGAAATGGAAGAATATTTAATAGGCAAAAATCCCTTAAATATAGAAGATATTTGGAATCTTTTATACCGCGCGGCGTTCTACCGTGGTGGACCTATAATTATGAGTGCAATTGCAGGTATAGACCAAGCGCTTTGGGATATCAAAGGCAAGGTTTTGGGTGCGCCCGTATACGAACTTTTGGGCGGTAAATGCCGTGATAAAATTAAGGTTTATTGTTGGGTTGGCGGAGATAGACCGTCGGAAGTTGCCGCCGCTGCCAAAGAAAAA
This sequence comes from Clostridia bacterium, assembly GCA_017457015.1. The sequence continues at coordinate 6,515 of JAFTIG010000061.1, forward strand.
ATGGACGAAGGTTTTACTGCAATCAAAATGAATGCTACTGAAGAACTTCAAATGGTAGACTCTTACGACAAAATTGACGCGGTCTTAGAGCGCGTTGCTTCAATTAGAGAAAGTTGCGGTAAATATTTTGGTATAGCAATAGATTTTCACGGCAGAGTGCATAAGCCGATGGCAAAAGTGCTTGCAAAAAAACTTGAACAGTTTGATCCTATGTTTATAGAAGAACCTGTTCTCTGTGAAAATATGGAAGAATTTAAAGAAATTGCGCGCGCTTGTAATATTCCTATTGCAACGGGTGAAAGATTGTTTTCTAAATACGACTTTAAGCGTTTGTTAAATGCCGGTGGCGTGGATATAATTCAACCCGACTTATCACACGCAGGCGGTATTACCGAAGTAAGAAAGATTGCCGCGATGGCAGAAGCCTACGACGTCGCGCTTGCTCCGCATTGTCCGTTAGGGCCTATCGCTCTTTCTGCGTGCTTGACGGTGGACGCGGTAAGTTACAACGCCTTTATTCAAGAGCAGAGCATGGGCATTCACTATAACGTCGGTAAATCGGTTTTAGATTACGTCGTAAACAAAGAAGTGTTCGAGTTTAAAGACGGCTATGTAGATATGCCCAAAGGCGCAGGACTTGGTATAGAAGTTAATAAAGAACTTATTTTAGAAGAAAATAAAACTCCACACAGTTGGAAAAATCCCGTTTGGCGTCACGCTGATGGAAGTGTTGCGGAGTGGTAAACGTTTATGAGAGAACAGGTAATTAAAGCAATAGAAGAAAAAAAGATTATAGCAATTATCCGCGGTGCAGAGCCCGAGCAAGCAGGTCTTGCCGCAAAGGCAATATATGACGGCGGAATAAAACTCGTCGAAGTGACCTTTAACCAAAAAGCCCCCGAAACCTTTTTGCAAACGGTACGCGCAATTAAGTTGATAAAAGAAAACTGTCCCGATATGACCGTCGGTGCAGGTACGGTTTTGACGATAGAACAAGTTGAACTCGCAAAGAGCGCAGGCGCAGAATTTATAGTTTCGCCCGATACCGACGAAAAAGTGATTAAGCGTACAGTGGAACTTGATATGGCGTCTTGCCCCGGCGCGTATACGGCAACCGAAGCAAAGGTTGCGCATTGTGCTGGCGCAGATTTTGTAAAACTGTTCCCGTGTACGGATGCAGGGTATCTAAAGGCTCTTAGAGCACCGCTTTCGCATATTAAATTTTTAGCGGTAGGCGGAGTGAACGTGGACAACGTTAAAGACTTTTTGGTTTCAGGCGCGGTAGGCGTTGGGGTTGGCGGAGCGCTAGTAAACAAAAAACTTCTTGATAACGGTGAATATGAAAAAATTACCGAAACGGCAAGACGGTTCGTTGAAAACGTAAAGGAGTAAAAATGAATATTACAATAGAAAATTTTCCGTTTAGGGATAAATTCGGCGATGAAAAAGCCTTTAAAATGATAAAGGACGCAGGGTTTGACGGGGTGGATTTTTCTTTTAACGCGTTAGATTCCGACGGCAACTGGGGCTCTATTGATTTAAGCAACCATATTAGCACTGCAAAAGAACAAAAAAAGATGCTTACTGATTGCGGTTTAAGTTGCACGCAAGCACACGCGCCGTTTGCATTTAAATACGGCGAAAAAATGGACGAAAGCAATAAAAATTTTTTAGATATAGTGCGTTCATTTGAATACGCGTCTATTATAGGTGCAAAAATAGTGGTAGTTCACGCGGTTAAATTACCGCCCGACGTAGACTTTTTCGTGTATAACTATAATTATTATAAAGCGTTAGAGCCTTATGCAAAAAAATACGGCGTTAAAATTGCCGTTGAAAATTTACTTAACTCTAAATTTTGGTTGCCCGCAAAGTTGTGCGGCTTTATCAATACGTTAGATTCCGACGTTTTTTGCGCGTGTGTAGACGTAGGACATAGTGAAATAGTTGGCGTTGCTTCGGAAAATTTTATTAGCGGTATGGAAAGTGGCAAAATTTTATGCGTGCATTTACACGATACCGACGGGCAGTTGGATAGACATTGGATACCTTTTCAAGGTAACCATAATTGGACGAACATAATGAAGGCGTTGGCGGAATATGGCTTTAACGGGGACGTTAATTTGGAAGTTATTCACTCGTTTGACAATCTCCCTGACGAACTTTATCCCGCAATGCTTTCGTATACGGCAACGGTCGGCAAATACTTAAAAAAACTTTTAGAAAAATATAAAGGAGAAATTAAATAATGAAGGTTATTACTTTTGGGGAAATAATGATGCGTTTATCGCCTGAACTGTATACTAGATTTATTCAGAGCGAAAAATATCTTTCTACCTTTGCAGGTACAGAAGCAAACGTAGCGGTAAGTTTAGCGAACTACGGAGTAGACGTAAGTTTCGTAAGTAAACTACCC
>JAFTIG010000062.1 GCA_017457015.1 Clostridia bacterium
ATATTAGCAAGTTCAAACGAAGGGGATTTGGTTTTAGATCCTTTCGCAGGTAGCGGAACGACGGGCGTAGTGGCAAAAAAACTCAATCGTAAATATATCAATATAGAACAAAATCCACTTTATTGTGCGTGGGGGGAAAAGCGCCTTAAAGACGCGGAAACGGACAAGACCATTCAAGGCTATGAAGACGGCGTATTCTACGAACGCAACAGCAAACCTAAAAAATAAATTTTAAGTCAATAAAAAAGAGCGGTTAGTCGCTCTTTTTTTGTTGCTTGCCGAGTATTAAAGCCGATTAAACGATATAAAATAATAAAAATATATACGCTATAAACTTGAAAAAAAACACAATATATGGTATAATTATACCGTTATAGTACTACAAAATGGAGTATTGTGGGAGAAACGTATGGCTAAAACATCTTATAAGGCAGAAGATATAAAAATCCTTGAAGGGCTTGACGCGGTAAGGATGCGCCCCGGTATGTATATAGGTACTACGGGAGTTAAAGGCTTGCATCATATCCTTTGGGAAATAGTGGATAACGCCGTGGACGAAGCGGCGAACGGTTACGCTAATACCATTGAAGTTAAACTTTATAAAGACGGCTCTGCTTCAGTTGAAGATAACGGGCGTGGTATACCTACCGATATTCACTCGAAAGCAGGTGTTTCGGGTGTAGAAGTCGTGTTTACCCAACTTCACGCAGGTGGTAAGTTTAACGCCGATAATTATTCTTATTCGGGCGGTTTGCACGGCGTTGGTGCGTCGGTTACTAACGCGCTTTCAGAGTGGCTTAAAGTGGAAGTGTATAAAGATACCGTATATTCAATGGAATTTCACAGTCCGCTTGACAAGGCTAGTGGAAAAATTAAGTCGGGTATTCCCAAAGCACCGCTTAAAAACACCAAAGTTAAGACTAAAAAACGCGGTTCATTTATACATTTTATGCCAGATAAAAGGGTGTTTGAAACGACCGTATTTTCAGTAGAAACTATACTTAAAAAATTAAAAGAACTTGCATTTTTAAATAAGGGATTAGAGATTAAGTTTTACGACGAAGCGACAGACTTTTCTCGCACCTATAAATATGACGGCGGTATAGTCGATTTCGTTAAATACTTGAATGAAGGAAAGACGTCGCTTTACGGCGAACCCCTTTATGCGACGGCTACTAAAGACAATATTTTGGTTGAACTTGCGATTCAGCATACCGACGCGTATACCGACAGCGTATATTCGTTTGTGAACAATATTCCCACCGGAGAAGGCGGTACGCATGAAACGGGTTTCCGTTCGGGTCTTACTCGTACGTTAAACGATTACGCAAGGGAAAAGAATATCCTTAAAGAAAAGGACGATAACCTTTTGGGTGACGACTTTAAAGAAGGACTTACCGCAATAATTTCAATAAAGATGCAAAACGTTCAGTTTGAAGGGCAGACCAAGACCAAACTCGGCAATCCTGAAGCGCGCCCTGCTGTAGAATACGTTACGGTGACTGAACTTGAAAACCTTATGAAGAATAAGAAACTCGGCAAGGTTTTCGATACGATAATCAATAAGGCGTTGGGGGCGGCTAAAGTTAGGCTTGCCGCTAAAAAGGCAAAAGAGATCGCAAGGGCGGCAAAGAGTATCGAGTCGCAAAACTTGGTAGGAAAACTCGCGTCGTGTTCGGGTAGAAAACCCGAACTTAACGAGCTGTTTATAGTCGAAGGCGATTCGGCGGGCGGTAGTGCAAAGCAAGCGCGTGACAGGAGTTATCAGGCGATATTGCCACTGCGCGGTAAACCCTTAAACGTAGAGAAAAAGAAATTAGACCAAATACTCCAGAACGAAGAAATAAGGACGATAATATCTGCGCTCGGTACTGGTATCGGAACGGATATGGATATAGAAGACTTAAAGTATCATAAAGTTATAATCTTATCCGACGCCGACCAAGACGGCGCGCATATAAGAGCAATACTTTTGACATTTTTCTTCCGCTATATGAAACCGCTCGTTCAAGCTGGGCACGTCTATATCGGTATGCCGCCGCTTTATAAAGTATTTAAGGGCAACAACGTCGAATACGCTTACGACGATAAAGAACTTGATAAGGCTAAATCAAAGGTCGGTAAGGGCGCTAGTATACAGCGTTATAAAGGGCTTGGGGAAATGAATCCTTCTCAACTTTGGGAAACTACTATGGATCCAAAAGCGCGTTCGCTTATGCAAGTTACCATTGAAGACGCGGCTGAAGCGGACAGGCTTATTACCGTGCTTATGGGAGACGAAGTCGGGGAGAGAAAGAAGTATATTTTCGAGCACGCCGACTTTAATAAAGAAGACAGTTTTGCGAAAATCAAACGCGCGTAAAATTACGACGGAGTTTTAAAGGATTTATATGGAAAACGAAAAAGGTTTAATATTTTCGTCGCTTGACGAAGTGTTGAAAAATTCAATGATACCGTATGCGGAAAACGTTATTATGGACAGAGCGCTTCCGCGTGTAGAAGACGGGCTTAAGCCCGTTCAACGCCGCATACTCTACGCTATGTACGAGATGGGCTTAACTCAAGATAAGCCGTTTAAAAAGTGTGCTAAAATCGTCGGTGAAGTTTTAGGTAAATACCATCCGCACGGTGACAGTTCGGTTTACGGCGCGATAGTTCATTTGGCGCAAGACTTTAATATGCGTATGCCACTTATAGAAGGGCAAGGCAACTTTGGTACTGTCGACGGCGACTCTGCCGCTGCTTACCGTTATACTGAAGCAAGGCTTTTTGAACTTTCGCAAGAACTTTTACGCGACATTGACAAAGATACCGTTAAGTTTAACCTTAACTTTGACGATACCCAAGAAGAGCCGGATACGCTACCCGGTAGATACCCTAATCTTTTGGTTAACGGTGCGACGGGCATTGCCGTAGGGCTTGCTACTAATATTCCGCCACATAACTTAGTGGAAGTAATAAACGGTACTATCGCATATATTGACAATCCCAAAATTTCCCTTAAAGAAATGATGAAACACATCAAAGCCCCCGACTTTCCAACGGGTGGCTATATCGTTGCGGGAGAAGAACTTGAAGAAGCGTATAAGACGGGGCGCGGTAAAATTAAAATCAAAGCGCGAGTAAATATTGAAAAGGAAAGTGGGGATAAGCAAAATCTAGTAATTTCCGAACTTCCTTATCAAGTAAACAAGGCAAATCTCTTAAAAAAGATTGCCGATATGAAAGAAGATAAAAAAGATTTCCTTGCAGGTATACACGACGTCGTTGACGAATCGGACAGAAACGGTATGCGTGCGGTTATTAAACTTAAAAAAGACGCGGACGCAAAGGCAATACTTGCATACTTGTATATAAATACTGATTTAGAAACGAGTTTTGGTATAAATATGGTTGCCATTGCAAACGGCAAACCTTGTCAACTCGGACTTTTGGAAATAATAAGTTATTACGTCAACTACCAGCGTGAAGTCGTTTTAAGGCGTACCAAGTTTGATTTGGAACGTGCAAAAGAACGCGCGCACGTTTTAGAAGGGCTTATCGTCGCAGTTAAAAATATTGACGAAGTAATTAAGATTATAAAGAGTGCGGATAACACTGCTGACGCAAGGGCAAAACTCCGTGCGCGTTTTAACCTTTCGGAAGTACAGGCAAACGCAATACTCGATTTAAGGCTTGCAAGACTAACTAAACTTGAAGTATATAAACTTGAAGAAGAACTTGCTGCGCTTAAAAAATTAATAAAAGAACTTACGGAAATCGCTGGTAGCAAAGCGCGCCAAATGGAAGTGGTTAAGAGCGAACTTACCGCTATTAAGAAAAAGTACGGCGACGACCGTCGCAGTAATATTATTTTGGGCGGAAAAGAACTCGATATTGAGAGCGTGGAAAAAGAACTTAAACAAATTGACGATTTCGTCGTGGCGTTCACCGAAGGTAAGGCGTTTAAGAAGATGACCGAAAAGAACTTTAAAATGAGTGATAAAAAGGTCAAAGAGAACTCTTCACCCGACGACTTTATTAAGATTATGGCGAGAGCGAAAAGTAATCAGACCTTGCTCGCGTTTACAAATCTCGGTAATTGCCATAAGATAGATATGGAAATTGCGCCCGAGTGTCGTTATCGCGATAAAGGACACAAGTTCTCGGCGGTTGCAAAAGAAGTTTCAAGAAACGAATACCCCGTTGCATTTTTTGCCGTTGACGAAAATAAACTCCCCGACGGACATTTATTGTTTTTCACAAAAGACGGCTTGATTAAAAAGACTGAGTGGGCGGAATATAATTTAATTAAGCCCTTCTATCAAGCGATAAAATTAAAGGACGGCGACGAACTTATTGCAGTTGAACAAGACAGAGCGGAAACGACTATCGCGTTCGTTACCAAGAACGGTTTAGCACTCAATGCGCTTAAAGACGATATTCCCGTTCAAGGTAGAGTTGCCGGCGGGGTTAAAGGCATAAACTTAAATAAGGGTGACAGTATAGCATTCGTTGCGCAGATAGACGAAGAGGGCGAGTTTGTTATCGTTACCGATTGTGGTTTCTATAAACGCGTTATCGTTGCGGAAATAGAGCCTATGGCAAGATATAGAAAAGGTATTAAGATAGTTGAACTCGGAAAGGATGCGTCCGTAGTTTATGCGTCGTACGTCAAAGAGCCGTTTGATATAGCGGTTGTAGATACGTTTGGCGTGGCGTTTACAGTAAATACTGAAGACACGTCCATAGAAGGCAGAACGACCAAAGGCAAAACGCTTAAAAACGAAAACAAGAAACGCCGTCCAGAAAAGGTGTTTAAGGTTATTGATGAGCTAGACTGAAGATTAAATATTATAAAACCCCTATAATATTATTACAATATATTATTGACAAGTTTTGACTTTGAGAGTATAATCAAAAACAAGACGCAGTTTTTACGGCGTAATATAATTAAAAAAATAAAAATTTAAGGAGAGAAAAAATGAAAACAGTAAAGGACAAATA
>JAFTIG010000063.1 GCA_017457015.1 Clostridia bacterium
CACCTTGATAAACTCGCTTGCTTATAGCGTTTGCTCCGCACGAAACGTTTTGAGCAATCTCTTCCATAACGTCTATATTATATACGCACGCCTTATTAGGTTTCGTATACCCTACGTTCTCAAGGTTGCCTGCCATATATTTTTGTCTATAAAGATAATACGGAGAATACCCGTTTTTAGAAAGTTTATTATGCGCGTATTCGACCATATCCGATACGACTATCCCTGAAAGACGTTGTTCACTCTCTGCAAGAGCCGAGCCACGCTTTATGCAAAGCGTATGTACGGTAATGTTATCGGGTGAGAGTTCAACTGCTTTATCAAGACTATACTTAAAGTCTTCAAAACTTTCACCTTCAAGTCCGGCAATCAAATCCATGTTTATATCAAACATCCCCTTTGCCATCTCGTACTTTTCAACTACGTCGCTTGCCGTATGGTTTCTACCTAGAAGATTTAAGGTTTTATCTAAAAATGTTTGGGGATTTATACAAATTCTCGTAACGCCGTGTTTTTTTAATAGCGACAAGTTTCTCTCCGTGATTGCGTCAGGTCTACCTGCTTCTACCGTATACTCAACACCAGTATTTATCTTATCTATGACTAAAAGAACTTTCTCTAAAAGTTCGTCGGGGAGCGCAACGGGCGTTCCGCCACCTATATAAATACTGCGTAAATTCTTAATAAACCGCGCGCTATACTCTATTTCGTCAATAAGCGCGTCCACGTAATCGTTTACGTACTTTTTAGCGCTCTTGATATCCGCGCTTATAAAAGAGCAATACTTGCATCTAGATGGACAAAAGGGAATAAAAACGAAAAAGTCCGTGTTTTCATCATCCTTTTTGTATATACCGCGTTGCGTATCTATTACCGATTTAGTAAGTGCGGTTTTTTCTTTGCTAACTTTCATAACGTCCGTAAAAAATTCGGCAAACTCGCCGTCTTTTTCCATCTGTTGATAAGCTAGTTTAGTAGGTCTTATGCCCGTTAACGCACCCCAAGGCAGGTCTTTACCGTAATACCTTGATAGCACTTTATAGAGCGAGAGTTTAGCGTATCTTTTTACAAGGCGTTTCTTTTCTATATCGCCCGATATTATTCCCGTAAGATTCCCGTAAGCGTAAACTTTACCGTTTACGGTAACCGTATTTACAAATTTATTTTCACTTTCGGTAAAGCGGTGACGGATATTCAACTCTTCCGCCCCTTCAAATAAGTTTATAACTTCTTTGAGTTCCGCCGTTAAAAATTCCAGATTTGTATCAATCATATTCTGCCATTATATTAAATTTTCTTTCGCGCTCTAAAGTGGTAAATTCGTCGTGCCCTGGATAAACTTGGTAATCTCCGTTTAGCGCAAAGAGTTTTTTTATAGACGCTATCATATCGTTTCTGCTACCCGTAGGAAAGTCCGTTCTACCCACACTTCCGTAAAAGAGCGTATCGCCTGTAAATAGTACGTTGTCAATCTTAAAAGTAACCGAGCCGTCCGTATGCCCCGCAGTTGCTATTACGTCTATATTTATTCCTAAAACGTTTAAGGTTTGACCGTCAAAAAAGGTAAAATCAGGGCTAAATTGCTCGAATTTTCTACCAAAGTTTGCACTTAAACTGCCTTCTGCGTTTAGTTTATCGGCATCGAGCTTGCTTATATAAATCTTTGCACCGTCATCTTGCAGTTTTTTTGCACAACCTGCATGGTCGAAATGTGCGTGGGTTAAAAGCACGGCTTTTATTTTTACGCCGAGTTCTTCTTCAGTTTTTTTAACACGCTTATAATTTTCTCCGCAATCAATAACTATCGCTTCAGACTGCTCGTTCACAAGAAAATAAGTATTGACTCGGAGTAAGCCGGTTATTACATGATATAATTTCATTAGTTCGCCGTCCTGAATACGTCTATAATTTTTGAGTCTTGACTGAGTTTTTTGATAAGATTATCCAGTTCGTCTTTGCCGTTCAATCGAATATTAAACTCCACTATTGCCTGTTTGTTTTTAGAGTCAGTTCTACCGTTAGTAGAAACGATGTCGAGCTTTAATTGTGCAACGGCTGCAGCTACGACCGTAAGCACTTCAGTTTGAGTGTTCCCAACGACTTTAATACTTGCATTATAGACGTTATCGGCAACTTCCGACCAAGTAACTTCTATAAGCCTTTCGTCTTCGGTGTTCTTTAGATTAGGGCAATCTTTTCTGTGTACGGTAACGCCGTGTCCACGCGATATAAACCCGACTATCTCGTCACCTGGGACTGGATTACAACAACCTGCAAAACGGACGAGCAGTCCTGCCATGCCCTTTACTTTAACACCGCCCGTATTTGATTTATTGCTCTTAAAATATTTTGTAACTTCTTGTTGCGGTTGGCTCTTTCTGTGATAATCTATAAGTTTGACGATCACCTGATTTACCGATACTGCACCGTAACCGATTGACGCAAACATTTCGTCCTGTCCGTTAAAAGACATTCTCGCCGCTAAATGAGAAAAAGATTCTTCGGTGAGAAGTTCAGAAAGAGAATATCCCCTGTGTTTCGCTTCAGCGTCGAGCATAACTCTGCCCATTTTACCGTTTTCTTCTTTCATTTCACGCTTAAAGAACTGTCTTATCTTTACGCGTGCACTTGAACTTTTTACAATCTTGAGCCAGTCCCAAGACGGACCTTTGGAGTTTTGTGACGTTATTATATCAACCACGTCGCCAACTTGCAACACGGTATTTAACGGTACTATTTTTGAGTTAACTTTTGCGCCGACGCATTTATTTCCTACCGCCGAGTGGATATTGTAAGCAAAATCAAGCGGCGTCGCGTCCTTAGGTAAACTTATAACGTCGCCCTTTGGCGTAAATACCAAAACTTCCGAACTATATATATCGCCTTTAAGAGAGTTTAAAAACTCTTTACTGTCTTTTAGACCGCCTTGCCACTCCATAACTTCCCTTATCCAAGAAAGCCTAGTATCAAGGTCGTCCGCAACCTGTTTTTTCTCTTTATACTTCCAGTGCGCGGCTATACCGTATTCAGCCGCGTGATTCATTTCGTAAGTACGAATTTGAATTTCAAATACTTTGCCGTAGTTAGTTACGACGGTCGTGTGTAACGATCGATACATATTCGGTTTTGGAGTTGCTATATAGTCTTTAATACGCCCCGGAACGGGTTTCCATTTGTGGTGTATTTTGCCAAAAACTTCATAGCATTCGTCCACCGTATTAACGATAATTCTTATTGCGACGAGATCGTAAATTTGATCAAGCGTTTTACTGCGTTCACGCATCTTTCTATATATACTGTAAAGATGCTTTTTTCTGCCAAAAACTTCACCGCTGACGTTAGAATCTTCTAAAATATGCTTTACTTCTTCAACGACGTGATCGACAAGTTCGGTATTTGCCTTAACCCGTTCTTCTATGTTCGTCGATAAATACTCGTAAAAATCCGGTTCTAAATATTTTAAGCAAAGGTCTTCAAGTTCGCACTTTACTTGCGAGATGCCGAGCCTGTCCGCAAGTGGAGCGTATATGTCGAGTGTTTCACGCGCCATGCGCTGTTGACGTTCTGCTGAAAGAAAGTTAAGCGAGCGCATATTGTGAAGTCTATCGGCAAGTTTTATAATTATTACTCTTATATCCTTTGCCATTGCCACGAAAATTTTTCTAAAATTTTCCGCTTGCTCTTCTTCCTTTGAGTGAAATTGAATTTTTTCAAGTTTGGTTACGCCTAAAACGAGTTCTAAAACTTCTTCACCGAATTCTTTTCTAATATCACCTTCAGATACTGGCGTATCTTCAATTACGTCATGCAAAAACGCCGCGGCAACCGTTGCCGCGTCTAAACCTAAATCCGCTAAAATTCGCGCGACAGTACACGGGTGGATAAAATAATCTTCACCCGATGCGCGCTTTTGGTTGACGTGCGCTTTCTTTGCAAAATCATAAGCACGCGTTAATAATGCGAGATCTTTGCCTATATACGTTTCTTCAAGACGTTTTAAAATATTAAACATAACTTTCCTTTAACAATACAATTTTACTATATAGTTTGGAATTTGTCAATGCGTTTTTAACTTTTTCATTATATGTAAATATTCCGTTCTTAACGGAGAATATGTTTAGTTGCAAAAATACTTCCGTGACGAAAACGAATTGTTGTCTATCCACTGGGTTTGCATACTTAAAAGCAAAATCTGCACTGCCTTTATAAATTTTGCCTGAAAGTAATCTTAATTGATTAAAAATACGAGCAAAATCCACCCTATCAGTGCTTAATCGTTTTATAAATTTATAACCGCAAACGTCTTTTACGACCGCACACGGCACGTCCGAATTAACGATAGAAACAGGCGTATCAAGGTAGATTACACGGCTGAACCCGTCGGGAACTTCTTTAAGAGAAACGACTATGCAATCGGAAAAATTCTTGCCTTCCGGTACAAAGAGAGAACGCGGTAAAGTGCTTAATTCAGGGTACAAACTCAAATTTTTAGGATCGCTTATTGCGTATAACGTACCTGTTCCGTTACCATTAAAAAACTCTGCGCGAGAAATCCATTTAAAAGTTCTTTCCCCGTCAATCTTTGAAAGTTCGTTCTCTAAAATATACTCGTCAAGTCCATTAAAATCACCGTATTCAGGCAATACCGCGCGCGCGTATCCTTTTACGGAAAGTTTACTCTTGAAAGTTGAGACGTTTATCTCGAACAAAACTTTTTTCTTTATAGGTAGCGACAACGTTTGAACGTGTTTTTGTCCGTTAAAATCAAGTATCTCAAGCGGTTTACACTTAAAAAAATAGTGGAGCGAGCCTGCTTTTAAAGGTAGGGACGTGATTGCGCCTACTTCTGTTGTAAATATCGGTCTACGATTACCTACCCCAAACGGCTCTAACATATCTATCTCACGCGCAAAGCGCTCGGAAATTTCGTCGCTCACGTCCCAGTCCGCATAAATTTTTTGTTCAAAATCGGTCTTTCCGTAGTTGTTTTTTACAAAAGTATTAAGTGCTAAATCAAATGCGGAAAAATTTTCTTTACTGACCGATACACCCGCCGCTTGCGAGTGTCCGCCAAACCCTATCAATAGGTCTTTTACGGCGGTTATTGCGTCGTGAATATTAATCGGCTCTACGCTTCTTGCAGAGCCTTTTAAGTAGTCGTCGTGCCCTGCGAATACTATAACTGGTCTACCGTAATCTTCTACGAGTTTTGCGGCGACTATACCTATAAATCCCGCGCTCCACTTTTCGTCTTTAACCAAGATGACGTCACGAGTTTCCAAAGAATATTTTTTAATCTTTATCTTGGCTTCGTGATAAATGTTGTCACACTCGGTTTGACGCTCTATATTATAGCCGTTTAATTTTACCGAAAGGTCATAAATGTGTTCCGGCTCTTTGGCCGTAAATAATTCGAGAGCAGCGTTCGCGTCACCCATTCTTCCACCTGCGTTAATACGCGGTGCGATTACATATGCAAGCGTTTGAGCAGAAACGATTTTATTATTTTCACCTAAAAGGTTTTTAAATGGTAATTTTAACGTTTTTTTGTCGTTAAAAAGTTTTAAGCCTTCTACAACTATGTCCCTATTTTCACCGATTAAGTCCATACTGTCCGCAACCGTTGCAAGCGCCACGAAATCAAGGTACTTATCAGCCGCTTTTCCTATAAGAGCATAGCCGAGTTTATATGCAACGCCTGCCCCGCACAAAACGCTTTCGGGATATTCTTGACCAACAAGTTTTGGGTTTACCTTTATACAATCGGGTAAAATTTCCGGCGGCTCGTGGTGGTCTGTAACAATAACGTCAATACCTAAACTATTTAACCTTTCAATCTTATCAAAATCACTTATGCCGCAGTCAACCGTTATAAGCAAATCTACGGGCTTTTCTTCGTTAAATCGTGTTACCATATCGACGTTGAGTCCGTAACCTTCTTCACGCTCAGGAACGTAAATTCTAAGATTTTTAATCCCAAACTCGGTTAAGCAGTAATATAATACGGTTGTTGCACAAACGCCGTCGGCATCGTAATCGCCGAAAACCAAAATATTCTCGTCACGTTCTTTAGCGAGAGAAATACGCTCCACGGCGTCTTTCATGCCCGAAAATAAAAATGGCGAATAAAAACCGTGTTTGCCCGCAGATAAAAAGCGTTTCGCCTTATCTACCGTATCGACGTTACGGTAAAACAAAAGCCTTGCGGTGTCAAATAAGACGTCGCAACTTTTGGCAATATTTTGGACGGTCAAAGTTTCGTCCGCATTAAGAGTTTTACCGTAAACTAATTTCATAATTCCTTAAATTAACTAAATAAGGCGGAAAAAAATTTTTTCCGCCTTAGGGTTTTTAGCAGATAGGTCTTATTTACCTATTCCGACAAGTTATTTGTTTTTGCGACCTTTGATAAGCGTCCACATAAACGGTGTCATAAAGTACGCCGCGAACGTAGCTACTAATCCTGCAACGGCAATCTGTGCCCCCATAATCATAATATATGGAACAAAGAACGCTGCAACCGCCACTGCCGCAACAAGCGTTGCAATAAGCGCAAGTAAATATTTTTTCTTATCTTTTTTAGCAACAGATTCGGCAACTGCTTGAGCGGAGAATTTACCGTTTGCATTTTTGACTTCTTCTCTATATCTACCTACCGTAGTTACTGCAAGAACTGCTGCGATTATACCAGCAAGACATGCGAGCACTTCTACATACGGTATTGCAGGAATACGGGTTATTGCCATAATCGCAACGAACAATAACATTGAAAGTGCCGACGAACAGATTACGGCAACTGCACTTGCAAGCTTTTCCATTATCAATAAATAGATAAAGATTGCTACCATCGCAATACCGAGTGCGAGAATTACCCACCCCGTCTGCAAGTCGTTTACACCTGATACTTTATTAATATCGACGGTTGCTTGTGCGCCCGTGGTTGTAAGTGCAGTATTAAGTTTATCAGTAAGACCTGCTAGCTTACCTTCAAGCGTTTTGTCGACGTTTGCAAACTTATAAATAAGAGTTGCGCCTTCAGCCGCTTCTTGGAAAGCATAGTCTTTGTCGTTGATACCGTTGGATTCAAAATATTCGTCAGTCGTTTCTTTTAAGATTTTTATTGCATCGTCTACGTTTTGGTCAATGCTAACCTTTACTTCATAACTGTCTTTAAAATCTACGGTATTATTAAAACCGAAAATGCCGAACAAAGTCATACCGACTACTAAAATTGCGAGTGTTGCAACTATAAACCATTTGAATTTTTTGATTAAGCCGTTCATATTACACCTCCGCTTCTTCTGCTACCGTTGCGGTTGATTCCGCACGCTTAAAGCGCAAGAATTTTTCTTTATCGTTTACGAGCGGAAGAATAAGCGCCGTATACATTCTAGTAAATACTAACGTACTAATTAAAGAAACCACTACGCCGATACCGAAAGTGATTGCAAAGCAGTTGATTACGCCTTTCGTGAAGGCAAAAAGCAAGATTGCAATTATTCCTGATACGACGTGTAAGTTAATCGTGGGAACGAGTGCTGCCTTAAAGCCTTTATTTATTGCTGCCTTTGCCGTCTTTTTGCTGTTTGCATATTCGTCTTTTACGCGTTGTAATAGTACGGTCATACCGAACGCACAAAGAATAGTTGCGGAAAGTATACCTACGATACCGCCAAGGTTAACCACTATTCCCGGAACGCCGATTAATAGCCACGTTTCAAAGAGAATAAAGAGTATCATAGAAAGATTTGCTATAAGCCCTAATCCCCTGTATAGTACGAATAAACCGATTAAAATAACCACTAAAAGCGTTACTACCGCGATAGTTAACTTTAAGCCTAAATCCGCCCCAAAAGGAGAAGTGATAACTTCACCTGCGGAAAGTTCGTATTTATGAGCCAAACCGCCGTCTCTGATTTGAAGCGCTTTTTGCTTTGCCGCCATTTCACTAGCGAGTCCAGAAATACTGAGTTCCCCATTACCTTCTTCTAAGGTAGACTTGGAAATTGACGTGTTGAGAAGGGTGATTTCGTTTCCGTCTGCATCTTCACCGCAAGTGACTTTAAGATAGTAAGTAGACACACTTCCGATTAAATCTATAAGAGCGTCACACGCTTCTTCGGTTAAAACGAAAGAAATGTAATGATCAGTATCACTGACCGCACCGAGATACTGCGAATCTTTTATAACTGAAATATCTTCTAGTATCCTAGTCGTGGGATCTTGACTTTCACCGCCGTAGAATTTTACTTCACCGTAAGCAGCAACAGCCGCTATATCGTCAGAAACACTGTCGGTGTTTTTAACTTCTATTCTAATGTCGTGATCTAAAACTTCTTCATCAACGCTCTTTACCGATTTAACGGTGTAGATAGTGTAGCCTAAAGCTTCAAGTCTTGCCTTAACCGTTTCAATAACGTCGTCAACGTCGTCAACGGGAACTTCATTATCTTCTGCGAGAGTCATAGTGTACGCTACACCACCCTCGATGTCGTAATCCAACTCTATTGCGCCGAGTGCGGAGTTATAATTTTTAACTCCTATCGGGAAGCGTAAAAGCGACATTACGAGAATAGCCGCCATAAGTACGCTTACGATCGTCAATAAAGTTATTGATTTGCCTTTACTCATTTTTGCCTCCGATACGGAATATCATTTTTTCCTAAAACTATAATAACGATAAGCCTAATAAAATAGCTTATCTTAAAAATTATACCGCATTTACCATTAAAAGGTCAACAAAAATTTTGATTATCTTGAAAAAAAGTGTCAAGTAATTATAAAAATTTACCTTTTTCTACTTTTTTTGCGGCTAATTTTTAATCTTGGACACACGTCCTTTCAGTTTTCACGCAATAAAAACGAAAATCAAGGAACGGGTTTTTACCGCTCCTTGAATAAGTTTTTATGAAAACTTTGTATCTTTTAGCCTTCTATTTTGTTGAGATCTTCAAGCATTTTAGCAAGATCTGCACCGTGAACTTCTGCCGCTTCACCAACCGTTTCACCGTGTGCGAGAGCACAACCTAAACAATGCATACCGTAAGACATTAAAATGTCTCCTGCGTTAGGATTGATTTGAATAGCTTCAAAAATAGTAGTGTTTTCGGTAATTTTGTTTGCCATAATATTTTACTCCTATATATTTTTAATTTAAGCAGATTTAACTCTGTTTAATTATTATATAATTATTTTTTGCATAAGTCAAATAAATTATTGATTTTTCATTAAATCAAAGTTATTAGTTTTATTTTTAATTATAAAATACCTAATTAAAGACAAAAAACACTCGTTTACTTTAATTAAATATTATTTATTTCTACTATCTTACCAATACAGGTGATGAGAAGCATCTCCGCTTACGCTACGATGGTCTTCGACCGAACCAAAGTTCAATTCGTATATCAACTACCAAAAAGAGAGTGGGCGCGTTGCTTTAATTTAATAACACTTATTTTTGTATGTCTTACTACTGTAGGTGATGAGAAGCATCTCCGCTTACGCTACGATGGTCTTCGACCGAACCAAAGTTCAATTCGTATATCAACTACCAAAAAGAGAGTGAGCGCGTTGCGCCCACTCTCTTTTTGGAGCAGGTGATGAGAATCGAACTCACAACCACAGCTTGGGAAGCTGTGGTTTTGCCACTAAACTACACCTGCATACGTCGCATTTATTATCCTGCGACGAATATTATTATAACAAATTGTTTTCCATTTGTAAAACGTTTTTAAAGTAATCCGTAGAATATCATGCCGAGTACTGCCGAAATTATAATCAATAGTATAGGCGATATTGCTTTTTTGAATACGCGTTTATAAATAAAATGCACGCTTGCGACGAACAAGAATATGACGAGTGCTTTCCAGTCGAACGAAAACGTAGAGTATACCGTTTCTAAAGAAAAAATTACCGTTAAGACCATTGTTATTGCGGTTGCAATAATTAATCCTACCACCACTGGTCTTATACCGTTCAAAAACGCTTTTACGCCTGCAAATTTTAATAAGCCTTTAATAACCGACGCTATTATCAGTATTATTATAAAAGACGGCAATACTACGCCAAGCGTTGCAAGTATTGCACCGATCACCCCGCCTTTGGTAGCCCCGATAAAGGTTGCCATATTTATTGCGATAGGACCTGGGGTACTCTCTGCGACGGCTATAAAGTTAAGGATTTGCTCACTATTCATCCAGCCGTGCGCTAAAACTTCGTCGGTAAGTAGCGGTATCATTGCGTAACCGCCGCCAAAAGAAACTATACCTATTTTGAAAAAAGTTAAAAATAAATCGAGAAGCAAGGGCATTAATTTTTATCCCCCTTTTCCGATTGTTCTTTTACGTTATTTTGCTTTTCTTTTTTAGATTTAAAGTAAGACGCGAGATACACCGTAAGTCCGACCACCCCACCGATTAATATATAAAAGATGGACGAAAACTCTTTTGCAAACAGTGAAAGCGTAAGCAATGCCGTTACGGTTAACGTAAACAGTATTACGTTTAATGCCGTACGTTTTAAGTGCTTAAACATTTTAATGCCTGCAGATAAAATTAAAAACGCAACGCATGCTTGTATTCCATAAAAAGCGTACTGAACGTATTCAAGTGTTAAAAACGCATCAAAAAAGAGCGATATAATAAAAATTATTATAAAGGACGGTAAAACCACGCCGAGAGTTGCAAACACCGAACCGAGAACACCGCATACTTTATAGCCTATATAAGTTGCAGAGTTTATGGCGAGCGGGCCTGGAGTACTTTCTGCTATCGCGATAACGTCCATATATTCTTCATGTTCAATCCACTTTTTCCGTTCAACTAGTTCTCTTTCTATAACGGCAATCATTGCGTAACCGCCGCCAAAAGTAAAGAGCCCTATTTTAAACATAGTTAGAAAAAGCATTAACGCTGATTTCAATTTCTTCATACATACTATTATAGTGTTAAGAACTTTTTTTTGCAATCGTTTTTGCATTTAAAATTGAACGACACCGACAAAAATTGTCGATGCCGTTCAGGGGTTATAAAAAAGTTGGATGAGAGTGTATGCTATCTATGTCTTCTTTGTTCCTTTAACTGATTAAGTCTATTTTGCGCGTCAACACATCCTGCGTCAAGCCTTTCGGTCAACGTTTCTTTAGCGTGTTCAACACCTGCCAAAAGATTTTGCATTTTTTGTTCTAACGATTTTCTCTCTTTATTAGAAAGATTCTTTTCTATATTGTTTTTGATTTCTTCTGCTTTTTCTTCAAACAAATCCGCTAATTCTTTTATTTCAGAATAAGTCAATCCGTCTTCAATCGTCGCACAAACGTTACTTAAAAACGTTTTTAATTCCTCTATTGCAGGAAGTATAGTGGGAATTTCTTCTATTTTTTTATTGATGGAATCTACAACGCTTTTGATTTCTTCTACATAAGCGTTAGACTCTATAACTATGTTTTCGCTTATTGCATTTTCAACGTCTGTCATTATTCCGTCGATAGCATTTTTAATTTGTTCTTTTACTTGTTCGTCTTCAGTATTTTTAATAACTTTATCAACGTATGCGTAAATGCTTTTTAATGTTATTACGCCTTTAGAATTCTGAATTAATTCAACGTCTTCAGTAGTAAGATTTAGTGCCGTTAACAAAGCATTAACTTGTTCTTCTGTAATTTCATACGAACTGCCGTCTAGCGTTAAAAGTATATCCGCAACACCGTTCAATACGCGCGCAGTGGTTTTATATGAATTATAAAGCGTTCCGTTTACGATATCGTGCCCGATATATACGCCGTCGATTGCCGCACCACACACTTTATCGTAGGCAAGTTGCGCTTCTGCCTTAATTTTATCGTAATCGTCCGTTGCGTAATCTTTAATTTTGGCATGTGCACCAGATACGATTTTAATAAGTTCAGCAGGGTCTAGTTCCGCCGCCGCTTCTATTGTAATTTCACCAGTTTCACTTGCAGACAATACGAGTTTAAATTGCTTTAAAGTTAAGTCCTGAATCGCTTGATTATCGGGATACTGTTCTTTTAACTGTTCTAACTGTCTTAATAATGAATACGCGCCTTGCCCGTCAGTACGTATTTCTATTCCTTTATCCCTTGCCTTAGCCGTGATTTTTGCATTGATCTTATTTAAAAGTTCAGTTTCATCATTTTGGACTTTTGAAGTTACCGACGTGTCGACCACTTTATTATCTTCTGAAATATACCCTAGTTCAACCGCTAAATCAGTTATTTTTGATATTGCGTCTTCTATATCTAAGCCGACCAAACCCGTTTCACCGTAAAGAAGAACTTGCCCGTCTTCATTAGTACCACGAACGCTCAATACTTTGTCGTTTTGATCAAGAGTCAATTCTATGGACGGATTGATATCTATGCTTACAAAAGACGACGCCTGTGTTTTGGTTGTGCTTTCCGAACAACCTATGTACGTCATTGCAATCATAACGCACAACAATAAAGATGCTACTGTTGATAATAATTTTTTCATAAAATAAAACCTCCGTGTTTTTTTGTTCAACTATTAAACAATTCAGACGGAGATTTTATTGCAAAAAATTTTAATTTTTTTTATCGATTTTGTGTTTCCAGAAATTTTCAAGCGTACCGTGCTCGTTTTTAATACCTTCAACTCTTACGTCGTTATCGTTTTTATTGATAGGTTCGCGCGGTTTTGTATATTCTAAAACGTTTACGGATAATTTTGCATCTCTTAAATAAAGGTAACTATCTTTAAGTTTTAGAACGTACTCTTCCAAAGTTTTAGGAGTTTCAAGTAACCCCACTAACCCTTCTACGCCAAAGATTTTATTTAATTTATTTACGATAACAGAAAATTCGTCTAACGAAGATATCATTTCTTCAAGCGACGCCATTTCCTCTTCAAAACTAATATAATAATAGTTACATTCCATAAACTTTTCGTAATCGTTTATAAAAACCCCAGAGAGTTTATAGTACTCGTCTATTAGATTTTCCATTTCTTTTTTAAGTAATGCGAGTTCAGTGTTTCCATTATCTATGTTTATAGACGCCCAGTAACTGAAAAAATTAATCTCTTCTATCTGATGGTTTATTTCTTCCATACGAGCAATGCAACTTTCCTTTTTCTTAAACGCAGATATCATATCCGTTGCGAAGTTAACGACGTTTCCTTTCACTACGTCGTTTTGATAAAGTTCGATAAGTTCTTGCTCTGTCTTTCCTGTAAGTTTTCGCGTTAAAAACAGCTCGGGGGTAGACTGTAGTTCTTTAATCACATCATCACTGCCGTTAATACCGACGAGTTCTTTAAAACCGTTTTTATCAAGCGCACGAGAAAATACGATCGAAGGTATACCCGTACTCAATAGATAGTCTTCCACTTCATCAGTGATCTTCTTTGCGTTGACGTTACCGTAAGTACTTATTCTAACCGCAGCGTCCGAATAATCTATAAATCCGTATTTAACGGCGGCATCTACGAATACCTTGGTTGCCGTATCGGTACTTATACCTATTACGGAATTTATAAAATTATCATCCGACACTATTATATCCGCATCTTGATTTAATGATTTCACCGTTTCAACTTTACCGTCTTTAACTGTGAATGCAATCGCAGGGTTGATTTCCACAACGACTGCGGCATTTGCTACCGTAATATCTGGCGGAGTTAAAGTTAGCACAAGTGCAACGCAACAAATAACGAACGCTACCGCCACCCCGATTATTCTCGGCAACCATTTAATTTTTTGTCGGGTTTTAGTTTCCGTTTCTACTTGTGCGTTTTTCGATACACTACTTAATATTTTAGAATCAAGTTCGGGAACTATTTTATCAAGTTCTTTTTTCCATTTTCTTTTCCAAAACAACATACTAAATTTCCTTTAACGCTTTGCGCAGTTTTTCCATTGCGCGTTTATATTTTGAAGTTATAGTTCCTACAGGACAATCGTTCATCTTTGCTATTTCTCTATGTTTATATCCCCAAAGAACGTGTAATATTATTAATCTTTGCTCTTCTTTATTTAACGCTCTATTCATTGCGTCAACGATTGTTCCGCCGTATTCTTTTACTGTCGGCTCTGCTATTTGTTCAATGTCTATTTCTCTACCACGCTTTTTTAGTTCGCTAAGCGCGTGATTTTTTGCTATTTGAAATATCCACGCTCTGCCGTTAGTTCCCTTCTTAAACGTGTTTGCACTTTTTGCTATTTTTAAATAGACGGTCTGCATAGCGTCTTCAGTATCTGCCGCATTATTTAAATAGGTATAAAGAAAAGCGTATATACCGCGCGCAGTATTTTTATAAAGTTGTGAAAATGCATCGGTATTACCACTTGCCGTTAAGACAAGCAATTCGCCGATATCCGATTCACTCATATAACCCCTCCAAGCGCGCAACTTTTCTTTCTGTTTATTAAACGATCTCGCGCGCGTTTTTATTGCATTAAAATATTTTAACCTAAAAATAAAATTAAATCAAACGAAAAGACTGCCGTATATTACGACAGTCAAAATTTTATAAAATTTCTTTTAGTTTATCTTTATGCCTTACTCCGCTTACCGAATCGGGGGCGGACAGGCAATTGATTGCAACGAGATTTGAAAAGGATAAAATTTCTTCGTCAGAATATCCCGAATATATTGCGTATAGACTGCCGGCACAAAATGCGTCGCCTGCACCCACACTGCCTTTGATAAAGCCTTTGGGTAGCTTGATTGACGAAACCGTAGTTTTTCTACCGCTCTTATCAAGACAAAAGCCCTTTTCGGGACAATGAATAATTACCTTTTCTCTAACTCCGTACGATTGCAATTTTTGCATTATTTGCCAAACGTTGTCTTCGTTAAGCGTGCCGTCTTCATTTCTAGCAGGAATACCAACGATCGTGCCTGATTCTATTTCGTTTATAATAACGTAGTCGCAATACGGGAGCGCCGCCGTTGTAATTTTAAAGAAATCACCACTACTCTCACTTACCAAATCGATAGACGTTTTTATTCCTTTTTCTTGCACGGCTTTTAAAAAGTTTGACATAGGCGTACTTCCGTCGGAATTTATCTTGTCAAACGAGTCTAAAAGCATCAAATACCCCGCGTGCAAAATGCTACAGCCTAATTTATTAATATCGACGTCCGACGGTGAAAACTCTGCGTTTGCGCCACGGTTGTGAAAAAAAGTTCGCTCGCCCGTACTTTCAACGGTTATAACGTCCGAATAACTAGTAGGTGCTGTTTTGCTTATCTTAACGCCGGAAACGTCAATGCCGACTTTTTTCATTTCGCCGACGACATACTCGCCCTTATAATCGTCGCCCACTCTGCCGTAAACGTATACGGGCAAATCGGAATCGAGTTTTTTAATATCTATGCCCGTATTCGGCACTGCACCGCCGACTGCAAGCGACTCGCTCGTAATGGTTGCCAGCATCCCCTTTTCGGGATAAGCACAAACTAGTTTTACGTTGTCCGTAAGTATATTGCCTACAATGGCTATTCCTTTCTTTTCCATAATTATAATTCCCTTATTATCTTTGCAGGATTACCGCCTATTACGACGTTATCCCCAAAACTTTTAGTTACTACTGCACCCGACGCAACGACTACGTTGTTACCGATAGTTACTCCCGGATTAATAATAGCACCGCCACCGATCCAAAAATTATCGCCTATAGTAACGGGCAAGCCTAACTCTAACCCGTTATAGCGTTCTTCTGCCCGCACGGGGTGTGTTGCGGAAAATATACACACGTTAGGCGCAATCATGCAGTTTTTACCGATAGTTACTTTATTTACGTCCAAAATTATACAACCGTAGTTTGCAAAAAAGTTTTCACCCACCGAGATATTAACGCCGTAATCACAATAAAACGGGGACTGAACGCGCACGTTTTCACCCGTCTTGCCGAATATCTTTTTTATAAGTTTATTCTGTTTTTTCTCGTTAGCAGGGTTTATCTTATTATACTTATTAAACATCTTTTTTGCGTGCAAATGCATTGCGCGAAGTTCCGGATCTGAAGCACTGTACAACATTCCGTTAAGCATCTTTTCTCTTTCGGTCATAAATTTATCCATCCTTTTATCAAAAGCGGTGCTATCTAGCACCGCTTTTATTCTAACATTTTAATACTCGATTAGTCAAACGTTTAGTTCATATCAGGAAGGAGCGGACCAGCAAGTTCTTTTAAGAAAAAGAGTTTACCCGGTATAGTCGGTATAAAAGACGAAGTTATAAATCTAGTGGGTTTATAGCGGAGAGTCATCCAAAGGCTCATACCCTGCCACTGCATACCGCGAGATAACGCACCGTCTGCACCGCCGATAGCGTAATCGGCTTGGAACATAAGTCCCGGTCCTATAGTGTTTGCGCGGCAAGGAACGAGCGTCGTTCTAGACTTAAAAGACGTGATAGCGTTTTGTTCAATAGTCAAAGGATGAAGTTTTGCACCTATTCTATAAGGTTCTTTCTTCCAGTCTGCATCCGTATTATACTCCGAGCCGAACTGCGGTTCCCAGAAAGCGATGTGACACATTCTGCCTATTCCGTATACGAGAACGAGTTTTGCGCCTTGCGCTTTAAGTTCTGCTATCTTTTCTGGATAGGTTGGTAAATTCTCTTTGGTTGCAAAGTTTCTATGCGATACGGGTACGGTAAGATCTCCAAGCGGATTATATAACGCCTGTTCCATTGCGTTTTGGAAGGACGCTTCGCCCGTTATGGTGTTACCTTCTGCATCTGCCCATTCGTCCATATTAAAACACCACACGTTTTTGCAACTTACCTTCCACTCTTTAAGAAAGTATACCGCCCACTTATACATACCCATAGGACCTACGGGAAGTATAAAGGCGAGTTTTTGACCTTTTTCGTTAGCCTTTTTTATTTCGTTTGCAATTTCATGCCCCATTTTTACGTCGAACTCTGCGACGTCTTTACACTCGATGGGTGTAAAATTATCATTCCAAAAATCTTGTTTTTCAGTGATTGATTCGGGAGCGTTTGAACAACACTTATCAATTTTTTCAAAGTCCCAACCTTCGGGATAAAACCCTTCTAACAAACTGCCTTTTACCGTTGAATTGAAATCCATAATCGTTTTCTCCTAACGTTTTTATTAATATTAATACGGTCAACTCAATATTTCACCGTATTTTAAAAGTCTTTACTCTGGCAATAAACGCTTTGCCGTTCCCTTTAAGTACACTTGGCATTGTTTAAAGCCTTCGGCGTAATCTACACCGCATTGATAACCGCGATAACGCGAACACGTTCTTACCATATCGCAAAAATCTATGTGGTCGTGATCTCTCATCCATACTATTTGACTTTCGTGACAATTAAGCATATCTATCTTTAAGTCGATAGTTTCAGTAACGTCAACGTACATAGTCGGGTTAAAGTTTACCCCTGTCAAAGTATCCATATAATATATAGGGACGAGTTTTGCCGGCGTGTCGTCTTTGGTATAGTTGTGCACGCTACACTTATAGTTTGGAAGCGTTGCAGTAAAACTTGCGTCAAAAACGAGTTTACTTACCGACGTGTGATCGGGCATATAATCGTCGGGATCGTGCGTGATGATTAAATCAGGGTTTGCGTAACGGATTACGTCCACCATCTTGTCGCGAGCCAAACGGTTGTTTTCATAAATTTCAAGGTCGTTAAAGCCACCCCAAATAACTTCTATTCCTGCAAGGCTACCCGCTTTCTTGGCTTCGTTAGCACGCATTACTTTAAGTTCTTCAGGCGGAATTACAACGTGCCCTAAATTACCGCTGGACGCATGGCATACTATAACGGTATCCCCACGCTTAACACATTTAGCCAACGTTCCAGAACACGCGATTTCTATATCATCGGGGTGAGCCCCTATTGCTAATATTCTCATATTCTATTCCTTGTTTTGTTTTTTCTTTTATTTTACTATTAAATTAATTAAATGGCAATGTCTTTTAATATATAAAAAGAGTAAAATAATATACTTGTAAAAAATTTAATATTGTGTTATACTCTATTTATGAATAAATATTTTAAGCATAAACTACAAAATTTGTTACTTATAAGTAAAATAGTTACCGTACATTACGCAAAACTTGATAAACATTTTGCCTACACTAGAGAATCACACGATTTTTGGGAAATTATTTTTGCCGAAAAGGACAATTTAATTTGCCGTTTAGACGATAAAACTATAACTCTTAAAGACGGGGAAATTTATTTTCATAAGCCTAACGAAGCGCATTTACACCAAGCGGACGGAATTAACGCCCCGACGATATTTATAGCGTCCTTCGTTTGTCACTCGCCCGCTATGCGGTTTTTTGAAAATAGAATAGTAAAACTTAACAAACGGCAAATAAGATACGTGCACGAAATAGTTGAAGAAGCGAAAAAAACTTTTAATATCCCTTTCTTTAACCCCGATATGAAAAAAATGGAACTATTACCGCACCCAACGTTAGGCGGTGAACAGTTGATCAAAAACCATTTAGAACTTCTACTTATAGACGTCATGCGTTCACTTACCGAAACTGAATACGGCAACTCTTTATTTTTTTCTATTAACGAGCGCATTGATAAATTTGTTAGCGACGTAATTAAAATCTTAAACGACAACGTTTACGGTAAACTTTCTATTTCCGACGTTTGCAAAAAAATTAATTATAGCAAGGCTTACGTATTTAAGAATTTTAAGGCCGTTACGGGAAAAAGCGTTATGGAATATTACTCGGAAATTAAAATTGCACAGGCAAAAAAGTTACTATATAGTGAAGATTTATCTATAAAAGAAATTTCCGAAAAATTGTGTTTTGATACACCCAACTATTTTACTAAATCATTTAAAAAAGCAACGGGCGTTACCCCTACAGAATATAAAAAACGCGCATCTATTTGATGCGCGTTTTAATTTATAAGTTATAAACTTATCTTTGTTGTTGGAGATCGTAGTGGATATCGTAAGCCTTTTCTTCTTCAGTGAATTTACGCTTGGTGTCAATAACCTTGCCGTCGTTCCACTTTCTATCAGCAACGTCTTCTGCAGTACCCATAACGGTAACGTTAACTTGTCTACGACGAGCAATAACGTGATCCCAGTCAATGAAGTAGATGTGTGCAAACAAGCCAAGGTCGAGTTTGCCGTCTTTAATCGTTAAGGTTTCGCTTCTGCCAAAGAATACGCTACGAAGGTGACCGTCGGTGTTCATTGACGAATAGTCGCCGGGTTCGTTAACGTGTCTGCCGTATTGAGCGTGGATAGGACCGGGATGACGATATTGATGTTCTTCAGCAAAGTCGGGGATCATCTTTCTCATGATGTCCAAAAGGTCGTGTTGAAGATATTCAAGGTCAAATGAATCGATATCGTGTGAACATTCTTGAACCATTACGGAACAAGTGGTGTGGTGAGATACGATTGCAACCGTACCATTCTTAACGCCAGAAGCTTCTACTATTTCAAGAATTTCTTTTCTGATGTCGTGGAAAGTAGGTATCCAACCTCTTGATTGAAGTTCGATTTCTTTTTGGAAAATTTTGAATTCCATGGTGTTTTTCTCCTTTATAATAAATATATTTTTTTATTTTTTACCCTTTCGGGATTTTTACATTTTTTAATTGACGCAGTATTGCGCAGTTTATTTACCTTTACTTATATACGTTTAGTCAGTTACTCGCCAAGGTGAAGAAACAAGCAAGACAAGGCTCGACCGAGCAAAAGGATGAGATTAACCTTGTTGGTTATCGAAGTCTTTTGCGAGTGGCAGTAACGCAGTATTGCGCAGTTTATTTGCCTTGACGTTCGTCGTATGCACGGCGAACTGCTGCTATCATTTCTTCTGCAAGGGCTAAAGGATCTGCTGCCTTTGCTATTGCGGAAGAACAACCTGACGCTGAAGAACCTGCTTTGATAATATTATAACAGTCTTCACCTTTAGAGATACCTGCTGACGGGAAAGGTCTTATATCGGGATTGATTTCTCTAATAACCTTAATAACTTCGTCAACGTATTCTTTGTCTGCAGGCTTGCCCGTACCGATAAGTTCGGTGGGTTCTGCCACTAATATGTTAGGTCCAAGTTTTGCGATTGCCTTAACTTCTTCAATGCTATCCGCGCAAACCATAGTTGCAAGACCGAGTTCATCTGCGCGCTTGATTGCCGCTTCTATTTCAGGGAGAGTAAGCTTTCTTTCCGCGTGGTTGAGCATAACGCCGACTGCCCCTGCAGCCTTGACCGCTTCGGGAAGGGTTTTGCCCATTCCACGACCGACTGGAATGCTGTCCATGTGTTGCGAATAAACGTGAACTCTCTTTACGTTTCTTGCAATATTATAAATTTCCGTATCTGGGATATCTAAAACGACGTCAACGTCGTATTTTTCCGCAAGTTTATCGAGTCCCTTTGCCATGTTTAGCAAAGTTTCACCGTACATATAACATTTAGGACCGTATTCAAAAAACGGCTCGCTTAACTTATAATCTTTTACCATAATTATTTCTCCTTAATTAAATAACTTTATCGTTTCGCCGGATTTTACTACGACGTTTTTACCATCAACGAGTAAATATATATCTTTGAGCGTCGGATTGTAAACAGTACTGCCGTCTGCTGAATATATTAAACTCTCATACGCTTTGACGTAATCGTAAATTTCAATATTAGTTGCAAGATAAACGTCTTGCGCTTGCGATACTCGCTTTGCAAAATTTTCTATAATACACCAACTGTTAGCGTCGTTAAACTCGTAACTATGCCCCCAAAGATAAAATAGAATGGGCTCTTTTCTAAACGCTTTATCGGGCTCTGCCGTCAAAAAGGTTTCTAGTAGTTCCATTAGTTTAGGATAATCGTGATGGCAAGTAGGTTTGAGCCTTAACCAGTCTGTCGGCATATCAAACGTTAACGTACTCTCTATCGTTCTGCCGTATACGATACCTATCTTTTTTAAGACGTCGATAACTTCGTCGTTATAATCGCCACAAGCATACGCCATACCGCGAGCGAATACGCCGAATTCCTTTTCAATATTTATCCTATCGTTTAAGAGTTCGCTTATCGCCACCGGCAAAGGAATTTTTGACGGCCACAAGTGATATTCGCCGTGAACGGCAACTTCCATACCGCTACCGTTATAAAGTTCTATCGCCTGTACTTTGGTTAAATGCCTTGCATCGCAACCAAAAAGCGAACTATTTACGTTGAATGTGCCTTTAAGCCCGTACTTTTGCATTATCTCTATAAGCGTTTTATCGTAAATTACCGCGTCGTCGTAGGAAAGCGTCAACGCTTTTGACTTCCACTCGGGAAAGCGCATATAAATATGAGAATATTTAGTCATAAAATTAAAACAACGCTTTATCGTTTAATCTTTCACCGACCGCACCGCCGGGGTGTGTTACGGCAAACTGTTCTATTTGGAAATTAGTTTCTTCTAAAACTGCCGTTTGGAGAGCGTGCACCAACATACAAAGTGCAGTTGAAGAAGTAGTGCCTTGTGCGTTATATCTGTCGCACTCTCTATTTACGTATTGTTTAATAACTGCGTCTGCACCGAGTGCGAGCGGAGATTCTAAATTTTCAGTAATAGATATAATCTTTACGCCTTTCTTTTTACAGATGTCAAGGATAGGCAATAATTCTTTCGTTTTTCCGCCGCGTGATGCAAACACCATTACGTCACCTGCTTTAAAGTAACCCGTGCCACCGTGAACCGCTTCTGCAGGTGAAACGAACTTACAGGGCTGATCAATACAGCACATAAGGTGTGAAAAATGTTGCATAATTATACCGGAGTGACCACAACCCGTAGTTCCGATGCGCTCTGCTTTTATAAGAAGGTCTACAGCCTTTGAGAACTGCTCCTCGTCGAAATACTCCCACATCTTTTCTATACATTCGGATTCAGTTCTATACGCATCCTTTACCCACTTTAACGTTTCCTGTTTCATAAAGCACCTACCTTGATTAAAAATTCACTATCTTAAAAAGTATATCACGGATAGAAAATAATGTCAATTTTTTTCTATACTTAAAGGACATTTAATACGCTTATTTATTTGCAATTTAATATCTTTTCATTATACAAGTCCATCCATTCGTCGGCAATCAATCTTGCTCCTGCAATATTCGGATGAACTCCGTCGTAAAGATAATCTATAGCATTTCCGTTATTTGCTGCGTCGTCAAACTTTTCTTGCAACGGCAAAAACTCCAAACCGTATTTTTCTGAAAGCGCTTTGACCGCCTTTGCATATTCTTTTACTTCAAGAAATCTTTCATATTCCGTTTCAGTTGCAGCACCCTTTAACACAAAAGGCTCGCAAAGTATAATTTTGACGTTTGGTAAAACTTTAAGCGTGTCTTGTATAAGCATATCGTATATCTTAATAAACCTATCAAGTTCTACGCCGTTTTTATTTGCTATCTCGTGTCAAACGTCGTTTACACCGATTAAAATGCTTAAAACGTCGGGTTGTAAGTTCCACACGTCGTACTTTATGCGCGCATACAAATCAACCACTCTATTGCCACTTATACCGCGATTTATTATTTCTACAGACGGATCTTGCCTTTTAATATCGCCTGCTACAAAAAACACGTATCCGTTACCCTTGAACACGTTATCCTGTTCTCTATTTCTACCCATATCGGTAATCGAATCACCAAAAAACAATACTTTCATTTCTTTCTCCTAAAAAACAAAACGATAAACTTTTGCTTACCGTTTTATTGTACAATAAATTTATAATTTAGTCAATCTTAAATTTAATATATTATTTAATATTTTTATACATAGGGCCGTAAGTGGCACAAGCGCGATAGTCTTGACCTTCTTTGTCCATACCGAACGCGTTCCAACTCGCAGGACGATAAATTTTTTCTTCGTCAACGTTGTGCATACGGGTATACGGAGCATTGAACACATAGTAATTAAGTCCGCGCCTATATGCCCGTAAGAAATTGCGCCGTGGTTTGCACCCCAGTTATTCATAACGTCGTACGCCGCCTTAAACGCGCCTTTACCCGTAACTCTAGGTGCAAACCAAGTACACGGCCAAGTGTAGTCAGTTCTCTTCCAAAGCGCGTCCGTTACTTCGTCAGGGAGCGCAACCGTCCAACCTTCTGCAATTTGCATGGTAGATCCTAAACCCTTAACCATATTTAAACGCATCATGGTTACGGGCATTTCCGCTTTCGTTACGAAACGGCTTGAGTATCCACCGCCACGGAAATACCCTAAATCCGCATACGGCCAAGTGGTTGCCTTCATACAAGCGTCAATATCTTTATCGGTCATCTCCCACCAACGTTTCATAACTGCGTTACCGTTTTCATCCTTAACTTCGCCACAAGCGTCTACGCACGCTGCACCACTGTTTATTAAGTGGATAAACCCGTCCGCTTCTTTTGCCTTACCGGCTATATCGTGGCCCGTAACGCGCTTGACAGCGTCGCCCGACCAATAAGTTCGTACGTTGGCAAAAATTTGCGCCCTACCTGTCAAAAGTTTACCAAACAACATACATATGCCGTTAAGGCTGTCGTTTTCAGTTGCTAAAATGTACGGCTCTCTTGTGCCGTTCCAGTCAAACGAAGAATTTAATATGCTTTCGGGGAAGTCGCAGTTTGGATAAAAGTCCGTCCATTGACGTTGACCTTGAAAGCCTGCAACGATTGCGTTGTGACCGACCATTTCTTCTTCCGCACCTTTAGGAAGATTTTGGTTGCCGTTCATAAGGTCTTTTATTATGCAAGCCATTTTTGCAGTAAATTCCCAGTCCTTTTGCTTTTGCTCGTCCGTTCTCTGTAATTTTTTGGGGTTTTTATCAAAATCGGGGTTGCATTTTGCTTTTATCCAAGCGAGAGCCTTTTCATATTCTTTGACGTCATAAATACCTTCGGTCATACGCCTTATAATTTCTACTTCATCAACCTTTCCACTCTCATACCTAGGTACTCTTCAAACATTTCCACGTTGATAATCGAGCCTACAATGCCCATACAAATAGAGCCGATTTGTAAGTATGATTTTTCGCGCATACTTGCAACCGCAACGGCACACCTTGCAAACCGCAAAATCTTTTCTGAAACGTCTTCGGGAATAGAAGTGTCGCGCATATCTTGAACGTCGTGACCGTAAATGCCAAATGCAGGCAATCCCTTTTGTGCGTGTCCGGCAAGAACTGCTGCAAGATAAACCGCACCCGGTCTTTCCGTCCCGTTAAATCCCCACACTGCTTTAATCGTCATAAGATCCATATCCATAGTTTCAGAGCCGTAACACCAACACGGAGTTACCGTCAAGGTGATATCGACGCCTTCTTTTTTAAACTTATCCGTACAAGCAACCGCTTCTGAAACTCTGCCTATCGTTGTATCTGCAATAACCACTTCTACGGGCGTTCCGTCAGAATAAAAAATATTTTCTCTTATAAGTTTTGCTGCGGACTTCGCCATATTCATAGTTTGCACTTCAAGTGATTCTCTTACTTTGAGCGCACCGCGACGACCGTCTATGGTCGGGCGTATTCCGATTTTAGGTTTCATAATTTTATCATCTCCCTATTATTTAATAAATATTTCTATAACCGGTATATTTTTTTGTATGCAAGTTGCGGGTAAATTTATCTTAACCGTTTGGTCTTCTTCACTGTAAATTAACTCGCTTACATCGTGCAAGAACTGCGCATACTCGATTTCACCGTATAAACTTTTCATTTCAAGTTCCTTAAACGGATACTCGAATAAATGTACGTAAAGACGTCTACCGTTTTCACTTTGAGTTAACACCGTGCCTTTGGGCGCAAAGAACCTTTCTTCTGCCATAGTGCAACCGTATATAGAACGAGAATTATATTTCATCCATTTTTCGTATACTTTTAGCGCACTTATTGCTCGTTCGTCAAAATTGCCACGTCCAGTAGGTCCAACGTTCATAATTAAATTACCGCCGTACGCAACCGTGCGAATCAGTAATTGCAAAAGCATAGTATCAGATTTCCAAGTAGTTTCGTCACGATTATATCCCAAAAAACCTGAAAAGGTATGACACGCTTCCCACGTTAAATATTTCCCCGTAACTTTATCCTTTTTCCACTCGGTCGGCGAAACTTGTTCAGGGGTGCAAATATCTTGCTCTATATCCGCTCTATCGTTTAAGATTATATCTGGCTGTAAGGAGCGAACGTGCGCAATGAGTTTTTCCGATTCGTATTCAACTTTACTTTTTCTACCTTGATATTGATACCACGGCTTCGGGTTTGGATCGGGTGCGGGATAAGATTTGTCAAACGCAAGGTGCTTTACAGGATCAGGCTCTGGAATTGCAAAATCAAACCACAAAATATCAATCTTTCCGTAATTTGTTAATAGTTCGGTAAGTTGATTGCGCATATACTCGTTGTATATCTTCATATCCCTACCCTTATCCAACTCTTCACCGTCATCACGGCGCGGATGTATTCCGTCTATGGGGAAATGCGGATGATGCCAGTCTATTATCGAATAATAAAGTCCAACCTTTAACCCTTCCGCCCTAAACGCCTCGACGTATTCTTTTACCACGTCTCTTTTAAAAGGGGTATTAGTAATTTTATAGTCGGTATACTTACTGTCGAACATGCAAAAACCTTCGTGATGCTTGGTCGTTAAAACGCAATATTTCATACCTGCGGCCTTTGCCGTTTTTGCCCACTTTTTAGCGTCAAACAAATCCGGATTAAAATAATTCATATACCTGTCGTAATCATCGTCCGTACGCTTTTCCATAGTTTTAATCCACTCGTGTCTTCCCGGAACGGAATAAAGCCCAAAGTGAATAAACATGCCGAATCTATCATGTCTAAACCATTTAGTATCACCTGAAGTTTTTTTAATTTTAAAATCCATACTCGCATATTCTTCCTTTCTTATTTATCTTAATTTTACACCCCTTTAAGATAACTGTATTATAATAATTTTATTGAATTAGTTGTATAAAATTATCTTATTATTTGACAAGTGAAAGACTATTATGTATAATTGAATTATGATTAACGAATTTATTACCGAGCCTATTACCGCAACTTTTTATATAGGTAGCGAAGTCGTGTTGACGCCAAGTTGGCGTGAAAAAAACGTTATACTGCCAAACAATAAACTCTTCTATATTTTAGACGGTGAAATCGTTATTAAAACCGAGAGTGAAACGCTTATAGGCAAAAAGGGCGATATGATGCTTATACCTGCTGGGGTTAAGCACGATTTTTATTTAACTAAACTTGCTTACGCAAAAAAATGTTGGCTACATTTTGACCTGTTTGCAAGCGGAACATCCTTCTTAGATAGATATAACTTTCCATTTAAAATAAAAATAGGCAAAAACGACTTTGTAATGCAAACTTTCCTTAACGTTTTTACCTATTCAAAAAACACCACCCCTGCCGCAAAAATGGCTGTGTCTTCAGGGATATTATCTTTAGTATCTTTTTATTTTAGTCACTGTGACTACACCGAAAAAGATTTTACTGCAAAAAACGAGATTGAACGCGCTATTATTTATATAAAGAAAAATCATGGGGAAAATCTTTCCTTAAAAGATATAGCAAAATCCGCAAATTTAAGCCCGAATTATTTTATAAGAAAGTTTAAAGACTACACGGGGTACGCGCCCTTGCAGTACGTTTTGATTATGAAAATGGAACGGGCAAAATACCTACTTGAACAATCCGACCAACCTGTCGGTGAAATCATGGAAAAGTTGGGATATTACGACAGCGCGTATTTTTCCAAACTATTCAAAAAATACTGCGGATATTCACCCAGAAAATTCCGAGAATTAAGTTCGATAAGACGATAAAAAAAGTGCTTGCAGATTATTACTGACTCTCTAATCTGCAAGCACTTTTATTTTTTTAATCTTCAACTATTGCAAAACTTTGGGCAAAAAGCGTTATTTCTTTACCGCTTACCGAACTGTTTGTTAAATATATTACCTTCTTAAAGTCAAGTTCCCTTTTATAAACGTTGTCGCTAGGATTTATCAGTACGGTTATACTGCCGTTTTTATCCGTTCTTTTGTATATAAAGGGATATTCGTCTTCAATTACTTTAAAGTCACCGTCGGCGTTAAGACAAGAATATGCCTTTCTTATTTCAATCAAACGCCTTATCGTGTTAAGTAACGAATTTGCGTCTTTTTCTTGGCTTTCAACCGATTGATTTTGGTCTTCATTGACAGGTAGATATAATTCGCCGTCGGTATTTGAAAACCCTCTGTTTTTACCGTTCGACCACTGCATGGGCGTTCTTGCACCCGTCCTGATAAATCCGCCGTCACGGTTTACGTTAAAGTCGTGAGTCATTCCGATTTCATCACCGTAATAGATAAACGGTATATGTTTATATGTAAGCATAAACGCAAACGCTGTTTTTAAAACTGCATTGTCGCGGTTAACCGCAAGTCGTATTTGATCGTGATTACCAGACGGAACAGAATAGTACCCTTTGCCTTTACACTTATTAAATACGCGGTCTGCGTATTTTAAAAACTCTTTAATACTGCCCTTACCTTGCTTATTAAAATAACTATGACCTTGCTCTAACTCGGGATAAAGATTAGTTCCTTTTTCGTTTCTGAAAAGATCGTTATAACTAGGAATATCGTGCAATACAAAATCACTGTCAAACCCACACTCTGCAACCGAAATGAAAGGATTATCCCACTCAGCGACGAAAAACACCTCGGGGTATTTTTCTCTAATAGGAGTAATCAATTTTTGCCACAACCACTTGACGCCTTTTACTCTTTCAGTATCTTCAGCGTCAAACTCCCCACCTTTTACAAGATGGCTTGCCATATCTACTCGAAAGCCGTCTATTCCTTTCGCCATCCAGAATTGCATTACGTTTATAATTTCTTCACGCAAAGGCTTAAGTCTTTCGTCCGTGTAGTGCATCTGCCACTCAGCGGGCTCTCCGTCCGTCAAATTCCAGCCATAGTTCAATGCCGGTTGACACGCGTAATAGTTAATAAAATAACCGCCGTCACGCGGAAACAAGCCAAAGATAGTTTTCCCAGGATATGAAGTAAAACAGTTGGTCGTCCAAATATACCAGTCGGATTTTTCGTTACGCTTATTCTCTCCAGACTGAACGAACCATTTGTGTTTATAAGAAGTATGCCCTATAACAAGATCGACGATAACGCGTAGTCCAAGCGATTTTGCTTTTTTAATAAAATTTTCAAAGTCTCCCATCGTGCCAAAACGCGGATCAACCTGATAATAATCTTCTATATCGTAACCACCGTCCATAAACGGTGAAAGATAAAAAGGATTGAGCCATATTGCGTTAACGCCCAAACTTTTTACGTAATCCAGTTTTTCGGTCATGCCGATAAAATCACCTACCCCATCCCCGTTACCGTCCATAAAACTTGTAGGATATATTTGATAAAATATAGCGTCTTGTTTCCAACCGCTCATATAGAATTTCTCCTTTCTATATTATAATTTACGTCAATTCTACTAAAAACTAAAAATGTTGTCAACGTTTTTTAATCACCAAAAACTAACGAAATAAAAATATAAATTTATAGTTACAATAAAGTTGTTATAAGTCAATAAAATCAGTAAACAAAAATATCTGTACGTTTATTTTTTTAATTAATTTATATATCGTAAATGAAAACTTCGTCCCAAATATTGGAACGGAATTTTTAATCAGTCGTTTGCTTTTGATTCGCAATAAATACAACGGTAAACTTTTATGTAGTATTAATAGTTTTATTTTACATTAAACTATATAATTTTATTTGACATTAAACTATATAGAAAGTATAATTTTATTAATATTTAAATATATATAGAGGTGTTTTTATGAAAA
>JAFTIG010000064.1 GCA_017457015.1 Clostridia bacterium
GGGGGGGGGGTATATTATTATAATGTATATATTGTTTTATAACCAAAATTAGCGAAAAATACTAAACAATCGACTTTTACAAAATAAAGGGTAAGCGGATTTGCAAAATTCACCTTTTTTAGCGAAATTTAATTTTCAACAAGTTGCGTGAAATAAAAAGCACAGCCCGACCGCAGAGCGGTCGGGCTATGTATAATACGTTCAATTAATTTTTAAGATTTTTGCCGTCTACAAGAAGTATGCGCGGTTAAAGTTTAGCCTTTAAGGAACTTTTGCATCAATAAAACGCCGTTATCGATAAAGTTGCCCGATTTTTCCGCATACTCTTCGTCATAAGCGTTGACGCCGTCAATCGGGGTGTTACTACGGTATATCAAATACGGAACGGGATCGGAGCAGTGAGTCATTATGGATATAGGCGTGGGGTGGTCGGGTGCGATAAGCACCGCAAAATCATCGCCAAGTTCTTTTAAACCGTCCAAAACGTATTTTACTACGCCGTCAATTTGTTCGATAGAATAGATCTTGTGCTCTGCGTCGCCGTGGTGTCCGCACTCGTCAGGCGCTTCCATGTGAACGTAAACGAAATCCAAACCGCCCTTTAGCGCGTCTACGCACGCTTTTGCCTTGCCGGCAAAGTTAGTGTCGTAATTGCCCGTTGCACCGTCTACTTCTATAACCTGCATATCGGCAAGTTTGCCTATGCCTTTAAGCAAGTCTACAGCCGAGATAATTCCGCCCTTTAATCCGAACTTATCACTAAACTTTTCAAGTGCGGGTTTAGTGCCTTCACCCCAGAACCAGAGCGAGTTAGCAGGGCGTTTGCCTGCCTTTATCCTTGCCACGTTTACGGGGTGGTCTTTAAGAAGGGCGTAAGAGCGTTCCATAAGCGCTAGTAGTTTTTTGCCCGTACTGCTAGTTGGGAGATGACCTTTCACGGGCTTGCCCGTGATATCGTGCGGGGGCGTAAAGTCGCCTGCTACCCTACCGTTAGATATTACTAGGCAGTGGCGGTAACTTACGCCTGCGTAAAGGCGATACACGTCGTTATTTATGTGCTCTGCAAGATACTCTATGAGTTCTTTTGCTTCGGCAGTAGATATTTCACCTGCGCTATAATCGATCATAGTTTTATCGGCGTAGTTCGGCTCGTCCGATACGGTTACGAGATTTGCGCGAGCGGTTACGTCGGTTATTTTAAGGTCGATACCTATAGACGCCGCTTCTAACGGAGAACGCCCCGTATAGCAATCTATAGGATTATAGCCGAGCACCGAAAGGTTTGCCACGTCGCTACCCGGTTTCATACCGCACGGTACGGTGCGACAAAGCCCTACTTCACTGACTTTAGCGAGCGCGTCTATAGTGGGTTTATTTGCGAGCATTAGCGGAGTCTTTCCGCCAAGTGACGGCTGACGGTAATCTGCCATTCCGTCGCCAAGTATTACTACGTATTTCATAATTTACTCCATTCCACGGGCGTTTTGCCGTGGGCAATTAAATATTCGTTGGTTTTAATATAGTGACCGCAACCGAAAAAGCCGTTATAAGCGGACAGTGGGCTTGGGTGCGCGCACTCTAACACTAGGTGGCGCTTTGAATCGATAAGCGGTTTTTTACTGCGCGCGTTCCCACCCCATAGCAAGAACACGACGTTTTCTTTTTTATCGGAAATCTTTTTTATAATGCTATCGGTAAACTTTTCCCAACCCTTGCCCTTGTGCGAGTTGGCTTGGTGCGCACGCACGGTAAGCACGGTGTTAAGTAGTAGTACGCCCTGCTTTGCCCAACCCGTTAGATCTCCGCTTTGGGGGATAGCACAACCCGTTTCAGATGCGAGTTCTTTAAACATATTGACGAGCGACGGCGGTTTTTCCATACCTACGGGCACGGAAAATGAAAGCCCCATCGCCTGCCCTACGTTATGATAGGGATCTTGACCGAGCAGTACGACTTTGACGTCTTTAAAGGCGGTATATTTCATACTGTTAAAAATATCGTACATGGACGGATATATGGTCCGCGACGAATATTCGCTTTTTAAGAACTCGCGCAGACTTAAATATTCGGGAGAAGAGAACTCTTCTTTTAATATCTCGTCCCACTCTTCGGTAATCTTTGCCATACAGTTTCCCTTTTAATTATTCTTTTATATATTCTATCATATTTTCTTTGACAAAATCAATATAATTTTATATACTTATTTATACAAATTTAAAGGTTTTTTATGGAACTATACGATATTATTTTAATAGGCGTGGCACTCTCTATGGATGCGTGCGCCTTAACTATCGCCAACTGCACCACTTATAAATGCTCGCTCAACGGCAAGCGCGAGTGGCTTATGCCCACTGCTTTTGCAATTTTTCAGGGCGTTATGCCACTTATCGGGTTTTTTATCGGCTCGCTTTTTGCCAAAGCCATAGGCAATATAGGCGACTATATAACGGCGGTCATTTTCTTTTTCCTTGCAGGAAAAATCGTTTT
The DNA here is from genome assembly GCA_017457015.1 of Clostridia bacterium. Next base: position 2,488 of record JAFTIG010000064.1, read on the forward strand.
CGATATTATCAAAGACAAAAAACAGTCGGATTGCAATAAATGCAGTACTACCGCGCATAGGTTTACAATCCCTATTCTGCTCGTGCAGGCTCTTGCAACGAGCATAGACGCACTCGCAGTGGGCGTAACGCTAATAAATCTCACTTTTTCCGTATATATTGCGATACTAATTATATCCGCCGTTACCTTTGTGCTCGTTTCAATCGCGCTGCTTTTCGGCAAAAGCCTAGGTAAAATTTTCGGTGAATACGCGGAGTGGATAGGCGCGGTTATTCTCTTTGCCCTTGCGGTAAAATCACTCGTATTTGCTCTAATTTAATCAATTCGTTAAAAAATTAACCCCACGGATATAATCCGTGGGGTTATCGTTTTAATTTTAAATTCTTTTAGCGATTGCTTTTAAGAAATCTTTAGAGTTGAGTTTTTTAGGCGTTACGCCGTCCTTTTTAAATAGTCCGACAAGGTCGCCCGTCATTTCACCGCCTTCGATGGTAGCGATAGTCGCTTTTTCCAAACGGTCGGCAAAATCCATAAGGTCAGGAAGGTTATCGAGTTCTCCGCGTTTACGGAGCGCGCCCGACCATGCGAAGATGGTCGCTACGGGGTTGGTGGACGTTTCTTCACCCTTAACGTACTTATAATAGTGACGGGTAACGGTGCCGTGCGCCGCTTCGTATTCATATATGCCGTCGGGGGATACCAAAACGCTAGTCATCATTGCTAGACTGCCGTATGCGGTCGCTACCATATCGCTCATAACGTCGCCGTCGTAGTTCTTGCACGCCCAAACGATTCCGCCCTCGCTCCTTACGATACGAGCAACTACGTCGTCGATAAGAGTGTACATATACTCTATACCCGAACTTTCAAACTTTTCTGTATATTCGATTTCGTAAACTTCGTTAAAAATCGCCTTGAAGTTGCCGTCGTAAACCTTGCTTATGGTATCTTTGGTAGAAAACCACAAGGGAAGTTTCATATCGAGCGCGTAGTTAAAGCATGCGCGAGCAAAACTCTTTATTGACTTGTCGGTATTGTGCATTGCCATTACCACGCCGTCAGAGCCAAAGTCAAATACTTCTTTAACCACCTTATTGCCGTCGGCGTCTATAAAGGAAAGTTCTGCCTTTCCTGCGCCTGCCTTGCCGTCAACCGCCTTATATATATCGCCGTAAGCGTGACGCGCTATGACGATAGGCTTTTTCCAAGTGGGAATATACGGGGTTATGCCGTCGACTAATATAGGCGCGCGGAAAACCGTTCCGTCAAGCATTGCTCTTATCGTACCGTTCGGTGACTTATACATCTTTTTAAGATTGTATTCGGTAACGCGTTGGGCGTTGGGCGTAATGGTTGCGCACTTTACTGCTACGCCGTATTTTTTGGTAGCAATCGCGCTGTCGGACGTAACTTTGTCGTCCGTCTTGTCACGTTCAACTAGTCCTAGGTCGTAATACTCGGTCTTTAAGTCTACGAACGGTTCAATCAAAATCTCTTTTATCCATTTCCATAATACTCTGGTCATTTCGTCGCCGTCCATTTCGACGAGCGGTGTAACCATCTTTATCTTATCCATAGCAAATCTCCTTTTGTTGTTCCAAAGTATTTTACCATACCGTAAAAAATTTTACAAGCGATTTGACCGCCCCTTTGCGCCTTTACTGCCCACGCCGTCCAAAATTCCCGATTTATACTCGGTCGTAACCGTGCCGTCCTTTGCGAATTTTTGCTCTGCGACGGCGACTATTTCCGTCAGCATTTTAGAAAAGGAATAGAGCGTATCCCCAAAAAGATAATAGGCAAGCGAACCGGGCACGGAATTTATCTCGTTCAAATAAATTTCACCGTCCGACAGAAAATAGTCTATCCTTATGACTCCGCTAAACCCGAGCGCGCGATAAACCTTTTCGGTCGTCGCTTTTATCTTATCAGAATATTTTTTATCTATATCCGCAGGAAAAACGCGTTTACCGCTTTCATACTTATCCGTAAACGACAAAATTTTAGTTCTGCCGACGGGGCGTTCGCACTCGGAAACGGCAATCGTACCGTCTTTTTTTAGGTACGCCGCGCAGTTTATCTCTATAAAATCGCCTAAACAACGCTCTATTATCACCCTATCGCAAAATTTTAGCCCGTAAGATACGGCTCTTTCCAACTCTTTTGAGTTTTCTGCGCGACTAATACCTATACTCGATCCTAAAAGTACGGGTTTAACTATTACGGGATAATCGGGCTTTAATTTTATCGCGTTCCACTCTTTTTCGCTACGCACGGTAACCGACGGTAGCGTTTTTACTTTCAAGCCCTTTAGCACCGTTTTGGTAAACGATTTATCCATACTGACTGCCGCAGGCAGTACTGACGGTGACGCGAGCGGTATACCGCAAAAATTGAGAAGCCCTGATAAACTCCCGTCTTCACCGTAACCGCCGTGCATACAGTTAATCGCCGCGGAAAGCACTGCTACCGCTTTTAACTTATTCCGTTTTATCTCGAATAAAACGTTACTGCCACCCGTAAGGGTAACTTTTTTTAATTTTTTAAAATCAAGGTTTTTATACCCATCGGGGTCTAACAAACTTTCCCCCGTATACCAAACCCCGTTCTTGTCGACGTATACGGGTATTGCGCGGTAATCTCTGCCGTTAAAACAGTTTGACGTCATAACGCCCGTAATGACTGAAACGTCGTGCTCGACCGACTTACCACCAAAAAATACTGCAACCGACTTCATAAAAAAACACCTCCGCAAAAATTTTTTCGCTTTGGTGTTTCCGTTGTTTTATTTAATTGTAATTATCGGGTAAATCGTTTTCAAATAAGACCACGTCGCCTTCTTCAACTATCTCGTTTAAGAGCGCGTTGCCTTTATTTAACGACTTTGCAAACTTTATATTCTCTCTCGGCATACCGCCTTCTTTAAGCCCGTTAATAAGCATTTCTGCATTATGCTTGCCGACTACGATAACTATATCAGCGTGTTTTGCCAAAATCTTGCCCAGATTAAAGTTCGCCAAATTTTCCGCTTTGCCGAGTTCTACAAGCCCCGGCGTCAATACGATTTTTCTACCCTTAAAGGTATCTAAAACTTCCATTGCCGCAACCGTGCCCGCTTCGTTAGAATTATAACTGTCGTCTATTATTACTATATTTTTATTGTTGGGCATTAGTTCTAATCTGTGCCCTATCGACTGAATTCTGTTTATCCCAAGCGCGATTTCCGATAAACTCATACCTAGTTTATACGCAACCGCTACCGCAAGACAGATATTTTTAACGCTGTGCGTACCGAGTAAAACGGTCGAGCATCTAATAGGCTCTTCGCCTTTGACGTTGAGTGTAAATTCCATACCCTTAACGTCCGTTTTCACGTCGGTAGCCGTAACTAATCCGTCTTCCGCCGTTATTCCTACAAGGTACTTTTCCCCGTCGTAACGATCGAATAGCGCACGCGAGTTCTCGTTATCCGCAGAGAATATTCCTACCCCGCCGTCTGCAAGATTTTCAAAGAGTTCGTATTTGGTTTCAATGGTGTTTTCTATCGAGCCAAAAGTTTCAAGATGTTGGTTGTTAACCCCCGTAATAACGCCGTACGCAGGGCGCACCATTTTTGCAAGTTCTTTTATATCACCCTTTTCTCTCGCGCCCATTTCCGCAATAAACACGTCGTGAGTACTGTCTAAAAATTTAACCGTTCTCGCTATGCCGAGCGGAGTATTGAATGACGCCGGCGTTGCCAAAACTCTATATTTTTGTGAGAGTATTGTCTTTAAAATTTCTTTTACACTCGTCTTACCGTAACTGCCCGTTATACCGATTTTAACGACGCTAGAGTTTGCAAGTTTATTGACCGCAAGGCGGAGATAATATCTTCTTATAAGCCTTTCCATAGGCTCGTTGATAAGATATGCTATAAAAACCAGTTCGGGGAGCAATATCGGCATTGCGCAAACGAGCGCAAATCTAAGCACCGCAAACACTTCGTTTCCGATAACGAACGCAAGATAATTTAAAAGAGTTATAAGCCCGAACGAAACCAAAACGAGCAAGATTGCAAAAGTTATGCAAAGCCTAACGATTCTAGCCGTCTTTTTAAGGGGAACTTTAGCGTTGACGTGCTTTTCTGAATTGATATACATTATCGCGAATAGCACGTACGACACGAAACCGATATACGAACCGAAATGTTCTCCAAGCATTGCGACGAAAGTCATATTGAGTACGCAGAAAAAGAGTAGTCCAAGCAAGCATAAAAGCATTAGTCTAGATAGATAAGGCGTATCTTTATTAGATAACCACTTATGATATCTTCTACCGCGGTATCCACACTGTTGCAATACTAAAATAAACTTCATCGACGCCATGATGAGTAGCACGGCGTTAACTACGCTGAGTATGACGTATATTAAAATCTGATCTCCCGAATACAGTTCGGCAAAATTTTTAACACCTATAGGGAACATACATTTTACGAGAGCAAAAACTCCTTTACCTCCACGTTGAATTTGTTGGGTTTATCTATAAACGCAAAGTGCCCTGCGCCTTTTATTACTATTAATCTACTGTCTTTTATTCCTTGAGAAAACCGCCTTGCCATATAGAGCGGAGTCTCTTTGTCCCCGTCCCCAAAAACGAGTAGGGTTTTATTGCTTACCTTATCTAAATAACCGTCAAGATGCTCGTTCACGATTTTAACGAAACTCTCTTTCATAACGGCGTCGAGTTTAAGGTAATCCTTGGAATAAAACGCAGTCAACTTGCTTTTATCTATAAATTTTTTAAGCACCAAAAAGCACGCTTTTTTGACCGTCTTATTAAACGTGCGCTTGGGTTTTAGCCCCGCGGCGCCCGTAAGCACCAAGCGGTTAAATTGCATCCTGCCCGTAGCCGCCGCCTTGACCGCTATACGCGCGCCGAACGAGTGCGCAATTACGTGCGGACGGCAAACGCCTTTTTTATAACAATACTCTTTCACTTCTTCAATATAGTCGTCGAGAGAATACGGAAATTCCATACCCAAATTATTGCCAAAACCTTTAAGGTCGGGCGCAAACGTCTCGAAATCTCTATCGAAAAACTTTAACTGCTTATAAAAACTTCTGCCTTCGGATAAATACCCATGCAAAAACAATATCTTTCTTTCTTCTTCGGTAAAAACGGAATTAAGACTACCCGTCAATTCTCTCCTTTACCATAACCACGGCGTTTTCTCCGTCGCTGTAATAATTTTTACGCACCGAAAGCCTAATAAACCCTTGCTTTTCATACGCGCTGATTGCAGGGATATTACTCTCCCTTACTTCAAGCAGTATTCTTTTAACGCCTTTTATTAACAGTTCTGATTGCGCTTGCTCTATGAGCGCGCTCGCAACGCCTTTACGCCTATACTTTTTATCGGTAACCACGCCTTCTATATCAGCGTCGTCCATTGTGACCGAACAGGTTATAGCGCCTATTAACGTTCTGCCGTCAAACGCGCCTATCGCGATAAATCTACCCCCGTCGAACGCCGAGAGTAACATGTTTTTCGTCCAGCCGTCCTTAAAATTGCCGTCGTAAAGATTGATTAAAAGGTCTACGTCGTCACGGGATAAAAGAGAAAAGGTCATCTCCCTTCCTCCGCCTGACTCTTTCTGCAGTATAGCGGCACTAAACTTTCCAAATCTTTGGTTATCTCACTTGTTTTGGACTCAACCGCTCTTATAAGCCCTTTTTCCACCGATACGATTTGCGTATTCATATCCTTTATTACGGTAGAAGAAACTCCCTTATACTCTTTAAGTAATTCTCTTACCTTTTCACGCATAACGTAGCAAGGCTCTATCGTGACAGTACCGTCACTATAGCCGCACGCATAAAATCCGTCGTGTTTAGCGTCTATAAGCGTTAAAATTTTACCGCCGTCTATATTATATGCGAGAGTGTCGAAAGATGTTATAGAAAGGCAAGGTTTATTAAAGGCAAAACACATTGCCTTAATAGTGGCAACGCCTATCCTTATACCCGTAAACGAGCCTGCCCCGACTACGCACGCGAAAAAATCGGCGTCGGCAAGTGCAAAGTTTGCACTTTTTGACAGTTCTTCAATCTTGGGCATAAGCGCCACCGAGTGGTTTACTCCGCACTCCGCGTCGTGATATGAAAAAATTTGCCCGTCTTTTTTTATTACGACGGTAAGGTTTTTACCGCTCGTATCTATAGCAAGGTAGTTCATAAAATAATCTTTCTCTTATCTTCTCCGAGTTTTTCTATAATAACCCTTTTACAGTTATCTGGGAGCGCGTCTTCTATATTTTCCGACCACTCGATTAAACAAATATTATCGCCGTTAAAATAATCGGTAAGCCCTAATCTTTCTGCGTCTTCACCGCAAGATAGGCGATAACAGTCGTAATGATACAATAGGTCGCCGTAAACGTTAAGATAGGCGTAAGTTGGGCTAGTGACTCCGTCCAGTCCAAAATATTTTGCAACGCCCTTTGTAAACGCAGTCTTACCTGCGCCTAAATCGCCCGATAATAGCACAACGTCGCCCTTTACTAGCGTTTTAGCGTATTCAAACGCAATTTGTTCAGTTTGTTTTGCACTGCTTGATATAAGTTCCATTTTTAACCGCAACTATTTAATATTTATTTTTTCAAAAAGGTATCCTACACGCTTATATAAAAGTATGGTAAGAATACTCACCGATATTGATTTAACGGCGTTAAACGCAACGAGTAGCCAAACTACGCTTGAAAAAACGTTCGCCATACCGTAAAGCGGAAAGGTTATTAGCCCATTTACCAAGAGCGCTGCACCCGTCTGCATTAAGCATGATATAGATAGCGAAATTATAACCACTTTTATACCTTTTTTAAAGTGATAAATTATCGCGGGTGGCAAGACGTAAATTAAAATTACCGCCATGTTTGCAATTTGTCCTACGCCGAAAGTAGACGTTCCTATTAGGCATAAAAGTTCTTTTATTACCCCCACGAACAGTGCCGCTATCGGTCCGTACATAAACCCTGCAAGCATTATGAATACGTTCGAGAAATCAAGTTTTAAAAACGCCACCGCGGACGCGGGGAAAAGTGAAAATTCCAAAAACGATACGCCGTAGGCAAGGGCGGTAAATACCGCCATACCGGCAATCATACGCGTGGAAAATAAAGGTTTCCTTTCCGTTTTTTCTTTTGTGCTAACATTAGTCGTCTTTTCTTCTTTCATAAAAAACACACCCCGTAAATTTTTTTTCGGGGCGTGCCTTGACAAACGAAATTCCAAGACGAAAACACTTTCGTTTCCGCCCGTAATTCTTTTACCATCCGGACTATACCGTCGGTTTCGGAATCACACCGAATCAACCAAAAAGGCTCGCAGACTATACTGCCGGTGGGGAATTGCGCCCCGCCCCAAAGAATTTTATTTATTTATATAATTTATTTGATAAATTATTTATCTTTTTGTAAAGTGATTTATACTCACTGTTCTATTTTTAAATTAAATCTTTTTAAAAGGTCGTCGCCTATCGCGTCGGCGTAAGGCGTCAATATGTAATCCACTTTAAGTTTGAATAGTTCCGTAACTGCTTCCGCCCTATCCGCGTTTGCAATAACGCAAATCTTTTTATCAGAGCGGTACTTATTGATAAGACCGAGTTTTTCTTTGACTTCTATAAGCGTTGCGTCGCCAAATGCAAAAGTTATAAAGGAAAGTTTGGACTTATTTAAAACTTTAAGCGCCGTCTTAATCCTATCTTCGTCAAGGTCACTGGCGTTTAAGGAAACGCCCACACCGAGTTTTCTAATCTTGCCGAGTTTTTTGACCTGCTTTCTAAAATTCTTTATTTCACCTTGCCCAAGTAGCATGGACGGCATAGCAACGGTAACTTCGTCCGCGCCTATCTTTACGCTCTCTCTAATCCCTGCAAGTTTACTTTTAAACGTGCTTTCCCCAAACGGGAAATCTATAACAGAGCCAACCTTTACCGCGCTTAAATTATTCTTTTTAGCCTGTCTTGCGCAAGCGGGTAAATACACGGGCGCTAACAAAAGCCCGCCCGAGTGCAAATATTTGGCGGTAGTGAGCATACCTTTGAGTTCGCCGTCCGTAACGTCGTAACGCACTACTACCCTTTTTAAGCGCGACATAAGTTTTCTTATCTGAAAAAGATAAAACTCTTCTTTTAGCGCCTTAACGGTAGTGTTTAATAGACTTGCCATATCGGGAAAATCTTCGTATTCGTCCGCACCTTTTTTACCGCCTTGCTCGTAAGACGTACGCCCTTTCTTTTTCTTGCCCTTGCCTTCAATCGGCGTTAACTCGTTTTTAATTTCTTGCTTATTTAAATTTTCCGATTCTTCAGTAAGGTCGTTCTTGTTTTCCAGTTCAGTCATGTTTGCTCCTTAAATAAGTCTTATGATAAAAATTTTCATTTATCAACAAATACTTTCACTATTTGGTAATTTTTTCGTGCTACACTTATAAAAGTGGAGATAATATATGGTAAATTTTTTGTTAAGCCCCGTCGGCGGTTTTTTTCTAACCCTTTGTTTCTTTATTGCAAGCCTTTTTATCGTACTCGGCGCAAAATCGGCAAACGAGTTTATAAAACTACGCCTACCCAAAAAGAAAGTATCCGCACCGCCACAAAACGAGCAAAAGCCCAAAACCACACGCCCAAAGAAAAAACCTTCCGCCGTGCGCAGTATCGAGATTAACCCCGACGAGATTGACAGAATTTACGTTAAAAAAATATCTTAATATCTAGTAGTGTTTTTATCGTCGCCCCAAAGACTTTCCAAATGATAGAAAAGTCTGGTTTCGTCGTTAAAGATATGCACCAAAACGTCGCCGTAATCGAGCACCGCCCATCTGCCTTCTCTAACCCCTTCACGACGAACGGGCGCAACGCCAAGTTTATCCATTTCTTCTTCAACGTGGTCTATAAGCGCACGCGTGTGCGTCATACTCCTACCGCCGGCAACGACGTAATAATCGGCAACTTCAGTCTTTCCGCGAACGTCGATACTTACGACGTCTTCAGCCTTGTGATCGGTGAGTACCGTGCAAATTTTCTGTACGAATTCAAGTGAGTTCAAAATAGTATCTCCTTTATTTTTTGTTATGTAAAATTATTTATTTGACGTAATATAAAAACGCGTTTATCGTTTCTTTGTAAATATACTGTTTTTTATTCACAAGGTGCAAAAACTCTTCTTTTAAGCACTCGATAAAACAAGTTTCAAAATCGGCTTTTTCATAAAGTTCTCTTAAATGCTCTACCCCGTCGTAAGTCCTACCTTCTTCAACCATATCGGCAACGAAAATGAGTTTACCGAGCGTAGTCATATCTGCTTTCCCCGACGTATGATAGCGTATGGCGTCAATAATTTCCGTATCGGTAACCCCCAAGACGTGCTCTGCTATATACGCGCCCAAAAAGGCGTGTACGACAGGTGCAGGAACGCCTTCAGGCAGAGTAAATCCCTTGATCTTTTGATAATCTAAATATTTAGCGCAGTCGTGCAAAGTTGCCGCAATCATAACCTTTTGTCCGTCAAGGTTTAACTCCTTTGCCTTCTGCATTGCAGTAACAATTACGTCCGCAGTGTGTTTTACCCTTTTTTCAGGCAGAGTTTTAAGTATAAAACTTTGGTATTTATCGGGCGGATAAAGCCCCTTTTCTTTGATATACTCTTCTACCCCCGTCGGCAGAATACCGTCAAGCGATAGCGACAGCGCAGCGTACGTTCTTATCTTGGTTGACGACGCGCTCTTGCCCGTATAAGTTAAGCGTATAAAGTTTTTCCCCCAACGCTCTAAAAAAAGTTTTTCTTCCTTTTGGTAATCGGTGAAAAAATCTTCTCTCGAAAACACCGCGAGCGTGGCGGCGTCGAGTATTCTTTCTGGATAACGCCAAGTCTTAAAATCGGTAAGCATATCCCCACCGCAAATAAAAAACACTTTGGTTTTGCCGTCGTTAAAATGCTCTACCGTAAGATAAGTATAACTCTTACCCTGTTTTTTTATCTCGTAATCGCTCACCGTTACGCCGTCCACACCGTCAAAAGCAATCTTTAACATGTTTAGCCTATCTTCTGCAGACGCTGGAACGCTAGTCTTATGTGGCGACAGATAAGTCGGCATTACTATTAACTCGTCAAGCCCGAGTTCTTTTTTTGCGCTCTTTGCAAGTTCAACGTGCTCTAAATGCACGGGATTGAACGTTCCGCCGAGTATCCCGATTCTCTTCATACGTTTATTATCGCACATTTTAAAAATAAAATCAATAATTTTTTCCGCCTTTACCGCCCAGTAGGAATTTTTAAGGAATAAAAAAGTACTTTCAGGGTATAATCACATAAATTTATAAGGCGGTTACTTAAATGAAACTATCTATCCCCACCGTTATTGACACACTCTTTACGACCTTTATTTTCTTTTTGCTGTCTTTTATTATCTTAAACTACTATATCGAACGACAGTTTGCCATAGCCTTTTCGCTAATCCTTTCCGTCCCCGTCGCCATGATAGTATTTAAAAGATTAACTACTAACGTCAACAAAAAACGAATAAAAAAAGATAAACTCTCCGCCGTAGAGCGCACGGCAAACGCACTGGGCTTTTACACGACAACAGAGCGCAACGAACTTTTTTTAAGAGCGGTTACCCGTGCAGGCTATACTGCCGTTAGAAAGCGTGGCGGTATTTTTATCGACGGCAAAAACTCGGCGCTTTTTATCCGCTTTGGTTTTAACGACGTGGATAAAACGGACGTGGTTAAAATTTTTAACTCTATCAAAAGTACGGAAAAGGCGTATATTTTATCTAAAGACTTTTCCCAAGAGATTTTAGACTTTATATCAAGGTTTGACGGTAGAATTATTGCCGTTGACGGCGAAAAAGTATACGACTTTTTGAAAAGTCAAGACTGCTTGCCAAAAGACAAACTGCCTTTTTCAACTAATAAAATCACCAAAGAACGGTTGCGCCTTGCTTTTTTAGACGCAAAAAAAGCCAAACGCTATTTCACGTTCGGCTTACTGTTTTTATTGACGAGTTCGTTCGTCCCGATAAAACTTTACTACGTCGTTTTCGGTTGTATTTTTTTAATCTTTGCACTTATCTTAAAACTGTTTGGCGTTAAAAAGAACCCTGCTTAAACAAATATGTTAAGATTTATTTTATTTTCAAAAACCGCTTGATAAATCCTATAAAAGGTGGTATAATAATTACGTCACACAAATTAATAACTTATTTAGGTAACGTTTTTTATTTTAAAGGGATAATTTTATTATTAATTGATAATCATAGAATTTGATAAAATGCAAATTCCACTTGATTATCAATTAATAGGATTACCTATCATTGTTATTTTAAGATTTGTGTGACAACAACGGAGTTTGCGTTTTTGTGCGCTGGCTTCGGTTGGCGCACTTTTTTATTTATACGTTAGAAAAATTTATATCAATTTACATAGGTGAAATTATGTCGTTAAAAAAATTTGGATTAAACCGCCGTCGCAAAGACCGTTATACCAGACAAAAAAGGCAAGAACTATTTACTTGGCTACACCGCTATTTACGCTTACATAATGAATTACTTGCGGATGAAAGTTATCAAATTATGTATGACTACGTACGCGCTACGCTTATAGCGTACCTACAAAAAGACGTGGAAGGGTCTAATGGCTTTGACGATGAAACGCTTGGCAGATTTGTTGACCGCATTACAGATATTTTTGTCAGAGAACATCCAGAATACGTAGAAAAATATAAGCCTTACGTTATTTTATTCCATGACGTTTGGGACGGGGACAAAGACTTAATGAAAGATATTAAAGTTTAGTACGTTATATTTTAATAATAAAATAAGCATTAAGGCTAACGAAAATTTTCGTTAGCCTTTTATATACCAAAAAATATTTATGTATTACGCACTTTATGATTTTGCTCTTTTTATTAAAACACTATGTGTTCTATCTTTTGGTTTTGGCTTCTTCTATAAAAAACCAGTTTTCTGCCCGTTGCACAAACGAATTCCGCACCGAGTTTTTCTGCGATAATAAAGCCTGCTTCTTTGGGGATAAGGTCGGAGTTTTCTAAAACGGTAACCTTTATAATCTCTCTCTTTTCAATGGCTTTATCAAGGCTCTCTATAAGCGCGTCGTTGACGCCGAGTTTGCCCACCTGCGTTACGGGATCTATCGTCTGTGCGATCGAGCGCAAATTACTTCTTTGTTTTGACGTTAACATAATTTCTCCTTTAATCTACGAATTCAAATTCTTCTCCGCCGATAATGACGGTCGACTTGTCGGTTGCGCCCATTGCGCGCAATTCTTTTATTATACCACGGTCACGCAATACTTTATGCAAATATGCGAGCGAGTGCATATCGTCCATAACGACGTTTCTCTTTAGTACGTCAACGAGCGTTCCAACGATAACGAAGGTTTCGCCTTCTTTAAATATCTCGTAATCAAGTCTTTCGGGTTTAACGTAATTAAACTCTTCAAACTCAAGCGGTTTGACGGGTGGGAGTTTAGCGAGCATATCTACGATAGCCTTTTTAAGCGCGTCAAGTCCTTGTCCAGTAACCGCAGAAACGGGAATTACTTTATGTTTTCTGCCTATCTGTTTTTTAAACTCGACGAGTTTTTCTTCCGCACCGAACGAATCAAGTTTATTTGCGACCACTATCTGCTTTAACTTTGCAAGTTCGGGACTGTAATTTTTAAGCTCGGCGTTAATCTTTAAATAGTCGTCGAAAGGATCTCTGCCTTCTACACCCGAAACGTCTACGACGTGAACTAACATACGCGTTCTTTCAATATGCTTTAGAAACTCTATGCCGAGTCCTGCGCCGTCGGACGCGCCTTCAATAAGTCCGGGAATATCTGCAACTACGAACTGATTGTCGTAATAATCGGCAACCCCAAGATTTGGAGAAAGGGTGGTAAAATGATAGTTTGCAATCTTTGGTCTTGCGCGCGTAATTTTACTTAAAATCGTGCTCTTGCCAACGTTTGGAAAGCCCACTAATCCTACGTCCGCTATGGTCTTTAACTCTAAAACTACTTGCTTTGTTTCAGTCTTTTCACCCGTTTGTGAAAAATGCGGAGCATGACGTCTTGAGTTTGTAAATCTTGCGTTGCCCTTACCGCCGTCACCGCCTGTTAAGACGACTTTACTTTGCCCGTCGGTAAACATATCGGCAATAATACCGCCCGACTCCCTATCGCGTATTACAGTACCGAGTGGAACGCGTAGCACCAAGTCTTTGCCAGACTTACCGAAACAGTTTTTAGGACCGCCCGGCTCTCCGTTTTCCGCAACGTATTTAGTTTTATAGTAATAATCTGCAAGGCTAGATAAATGTTGGTCGGCAACGAAAATCACGTTTCCGCCCTTACCGCCGTCACCGCCGTCAGGACCGCCCGACACCTTACCTTTAAAGTGCACGAAAGACGTTATTCCGTTACCACCGTCGCCTGCTTTTATTGTTATTAACGCTCTGTCTATAAACATAATTCACCTTTTAATCTTTTTTAAACACTTATCGTTTATCGGGCAATTCTCACAATCGGGTTTTGCCGCCTTGCAAAAACTTCTCCCTAGGTATATAAGATAATGATGCGCCCTTGACCAGTCTTTTTTATCAAGAATTTGCATCAGCCCTTTTTCCGTTTTAAGCACGTTGTCCGCTTTGACGAGTCCTATTCTGTTCGACACTCTGAAAACGTGCGTATCAACCGCAATCGCGTCACCCTTGAACGCAACGCTATACACGACGTTAGCCGTCTTTCTGCCAACGCCTGCAAGAGATCTTAACTCTTCTATCGTTTCGGGAACTTTGCCGTTAAACTTGTCTAAAATATCTTTGCACGCACAAAGTATATGCTCTGCCTTGGACTTATACAGTCCGCAAGAAAATATGTATTTTTCCAACTCTTCTTGCGATAGGGTAAGCAACTTTTCAGGAGTATTATATTCTTTGAAAAGTTTTTCAGTAACCTTGTTTACGCGTTCGTCAGTACACTGTGCGGATAAAATTACCGCTATAAGCAATTCAAACGGCGTGTTGAATTTTAACGCGGGCTTGTCCGTGAATATCCCCGACAACTTTTCAACTATTTCTTTTGCGGTTTTCTTGTTCATGATTTTTACCATTATTCAGTTTACCACAAGCGACGGGGATTTTACAAGCGTTTTTTCAAAGATTAACGATTAAATGGTGCGCACAATTCTTTTTCCGCCTATTATAGCCACAAGAAAAAACCCTGCAAACGACGAAAGCGACAATATTTTTACGGCTTTTTTTGCGAGAGAGAAACTTCCCTTACTTATTTTTACGGATAAACCACACCCAACCCCTGCTTCTTTTGGGGTATTTACTATTTCGTTTGCGACGCCGTTCGACCGTAAAAACTCTGAAAAGCGCACCGTCTGTGCGCGTGAACGAAACGCCACTATGACGTATTCCATAAAATCTTCCTCCTTTGCATAAAAGGATAAATTCCTTTATACAATATAATATTACCCCTTATTAAAAAAAGTTACTTTTATCAAAGGAGATTTATGATATACTTTGACAACGCCGCAACAGGCGGTTTTAAAATACGCGCCGTCACCGACGCCGCGGAAACGGTTATAAAATTTTTATCTGCCAACCCCGGCAGAAGCGGTCACCGCTTATCCGTTACGGGAGCGGAAACGGTATACTCGACGAGAACGGTCATTGCCGAACATTTTTCCTGTTCGCCCGACCGCGTTATATTTACCAAAAATTGTACCGAAGCGCTAAACGTCGCTATTTTCGGCTCGATAAAAAAGGGCTGTCACGTTATAAGCACGGTATTTGAGCACAATTCGGTATTGCGACCGCTCCATCACCTTAAAAATTCCGGCGTTATATCTCTCGACCTTATATCCCCCGACGATAAGGGAAACTTTGCCGATAATATTAGTGCCGCTATCCGTCCGGAAACCGAACTTATAGTTTTAACCGCTATATCCAACGTCACGGGTGCGGTTACCGACTATGAAAGCGTGTGCAATCTCGCAACCGCTCACGGAATACGCGTTCTAATAGACGGCGCGCAAGGCGGTGGGCACGTTCCTTTAAAGGTTAAAGAATACGGCATTTCTTATCTTGCGCTCGCAGGGCACAAAGGACTTGGCGGAATAATGGGTAGCGGTATACTTATCTTAAACGACGACGCCACACTTGCGCCTTTGATTTTAGGTGGAACGGGCAGTGAATCGTTTAGCCTATCACAGCCCGAGTGCTATCCCGAACGTTTAGAGTCGGGTACACTCAACCTACCCGCAATCGCCGCGCTCGGAGAAGGCGTAAGGTTTACTATGGAAAACCTTAAAAGTTTTTCCGAACATCTTGTATCTTATACCACGCATTTAATCGACGGACTTAACAAAATCCCGAACGTTACCGTATATTCCACACCTAACCCAGCAGGCATAGTAAGTTTCTCGGTAGGCGGAAAAGAGAGCGGTGAAGTTGCAGACTTACTTAACTCCGACTACGACGTTGCCGTTCGCGGTGGTCTGCACTGCGCTCCGCTTATGCATAAGTTTTTAGGTACTGACGAGTGCGGTTTAATACGCGCAAGCCTTGCCGTGCAAAACGGCACGCGTGAAATAAACTATTTCTTGCGTGCCGTAAACACCATAGCAAAAAATTAAATCTTTTTAAGTTCTTCGGCAATTTTATTAAGCATTTTGCGCTTTTTGTCGTCTACCATCGGCGATAGCATTGCCACGAAATTGTCTATGTCCCTGTTGGTAAGCGTTCCGCGCTCCTTGCCTTGCTTTGCCTGTTCGTAAATTGCTTTTATAAGTTCCGACTGGCTTTTTCCGTCAAACTTACCGGCAAGCGCGCGCACAAGTTTTTCTATATCGTTAGTTCCAGCGTTATTGCCACCGTTATTTTTTCCACCCTTAGCATAACCGTTAAAATCTTGCATATATATCCCTCCACAAAAAAATCGTTCAATTTTATTTTATGAACTTCATATACTGTATTGTTAGTGTGGTGGCTATGGAAATATTACAATTTTTAATGAATTTACTTACAAATAACCAAAATCTCGGCGTGCTCGCGCCTATTTTAAACGCGTTAAAAGAAAATTCTTTCGATATAAAAAAAACGCTCTCGTCTATCAACCCTGAAATTCTTGCACCGCTTATTAAGCAATTTTTTGAAAACGCGCAAAATAATAACCCGACCGATACGGTCGGGCAATTCTATTACGGTTTAGAACCTATTAAAAACGTAGCCGATAAAGATATAGTTTATACGCTTAACAAATATCTTGGCGAGCCTATCAGTTAAGCGAGCGTTGCTTGGGCACGGAGTATTGCCGTATGCCCCTTGTCTACGGCGTTAGCACCTTCTACGACTATGCCTACGCCTTGTATGCAAGTGGTTTTATTCGGCCAAAATATACGCGCCGTAGTCAACTTAAACGCACCGCCGCCAACTAATAAATAGGTCGTTTGCATAATACCTTTACCGTACGTTTTCGCAACGCCTGCATAATCCTTTTCTATAACCAGAGTGTCGTAAGTTATCGAGCCGTAATGTAACATTGCACCGATTAAGCACTCTGATGCCGACGCCGTATTATCGTTTGCGATAACGGCGATTTTTTCTATTTTGGTATTAAAATTGTTTTCGCTAGTATAAAACTCGTCCGAATCGTTTTTACCCTTTGCCACGGCAATTAGATTTTTCTTCTCTCCGCTATTAATAAAATATGACGCGACGTCCGTTAAAACGTCCATATACCCACCGCCGTTGTTGCGTAAATCGAGTATAATTTTCGTCTTGAGTCTTTCGTTTACAGCGTAATCTATTGCCATGCCGAGTTCGGTTGCTGCACTGCCTTCAAACTGGTCGAGCCTAATAAGCGCGGTATCAGCGTTTAAGTCCGACATTTTTTCTTCTGTTACTTCGTTTATACTGGGCATATTTATATTAAAGGTAAAGTGCATCATTTGCTCGCTGTCGTAATAGGTGACGTACGACGTTTTATACTCCCCTTTTGCCACCGAAAGCGGTTGAGCAAGCAATTCACCGCCACGCTCTACGTTAAAATACATCTTCTCGTCGCTTGGGCAGGCTATCATAAAGTCTAAAACTTCGTTGGTCTGCGTGTTTTCGCTAAAAGTCGTAAATTCGCTATCCCCTTCTACTTTACCCGAAACGATCTTATCTCCTGCGCGCAATCCGCCGTGAAAAGCAGGCGAGTTGCCCGCTACTTTAATAATCTCTAACCCCTGCATAGTGACGCCTACGCCCGTATGTCTACCCTTGCTCTCCGCCTTTATCGCTTGATATTCTTCTTCAGTATAATACTCGGAGTATTGATCGAGCAATCCTTTAACGAGCGCGTCTGCGTAGTCTTCTTCGGTAAGGGATCTAATTTCACCCGTTTCGGGATCTACGACGTATCCGAATTTGTAAATAATACGCATAAGGTCGGTCGTCGTATTGATATAATCGGGATCAAAAATATAGCGCGAAAAATAACCGCCTACGAAAGATAAAATTATCGCAAGCGCCATAACGATCGACACTATTACCGTTTTTAATTTTTTCTTTTGTGGACGGTTGCTTTGTTGTTCTTCCATATTTAATTACCTTACGAGCCTTGAAAGTATGGTTATTAATCTAAAAGTCACGGCGTCGGAAAACTTTCTGATATTAAGTCCCGTTGCCCTTTCTATCTTATCTAATCTGTAAGTTAAGGTATTGCGGTGCAAGTATAATTTTCTTGACGTTTCACTGACGTTAAGACTGTTTTCCAAAAACTCTTCGGCAGTGTTAATCATCTCGTCGTCGTTGAAAATTTCCCGCGCGCCCGTATCCATAAGCATCTCAAGATTTTCGTTAAGTTTATATTTAGGCAAATCTTCAAGCATCTTTATAAGTATATACTCTTTAAACGTATGAATATCACCCTTTGATTCAATAGCGTTACGCATGCGCACGGCGGTCATAGCCTGTGAAAAAGACGTGGATAAATCGGCAAGCGTTTTAACCGTTCCGCCTATCGCTATCTTTAAGTTCACACCCGTTTCTTCATAAACCGACTGCTTTATAAATTCCGCATACTCGGTAGACGAATGATACTCTTCACCGTCGTCTACGAACTTGACGAGCGCAAGTTGTTCATCGTCTATTTTAACCACGAAATCAAGCCCGTCAGCTCCGTAACTTTTCAAAATTTCTCTTACTCCGTCTATTTTAGCAGACGGCGCACCGATAACCATAACGAACGCAGGCATATCTTTAACCGCATACTTTCTCATATACCTACTTATCTGCGCGTGGTTTGTTTCACCCATTAAAATCGCCTTAAAGAACTCGTTGCGAGAAAGCCCCGACTCCTTAAAATACGAATTTTCCGCAAGTTCACCGATAAGATAAGCGTAATTTCTTTCAGACTTTCCTACACCGCTTAAACATCCTATAAAACACTTGCTTTTATACTTAATAAGAAAAAGCGTTCTGCCGTTCTTTTCGTCGGTTACTATTCCGTCAATATCGGTCGGCACGGTATCGCCTATTTTTCCGTTCCCTGCAATAAATTCACCGTCTGCCGCGTAAACGGAAAAATCTATACCCGTTTTTTCTCTAATTCCGTTGATAAAAATTCTTATATCCGCATCCATTATTTTCACCCTTAAATTAAAGTGTAATAAGATAATACCATTTTTTAACTTAAAATACAATCAAAAAAACAAACAAATTTTATTTTTTAGTGCAGTTTGCACAAAAATTTAATTAAACGGTTTGTTTTTGGAACTATTGATTATCTTATAAATTCTTTTATCTCGTAGTTTTTTTAAAAAGAAAAACACACGGCGCTAACTTTTAGTAAACGCAGTGTGTTTATTTATTCACAAAATTATATTGCGCTAGGCAAATTTATTCAGTTAAATAGTGTATTTATATAGCGAAGATTTAGAAACTCCGCGCTCTTTTGCCACGCGCTTTAAGGCTTCTTTTTTATCTAGTCCCTGTGCTATATAGTGCTCTATATGCTCCTTTTCTCCAAGCGACAAAAGTTCACACTCTGCTTTAGAGCCTTCAACGAGCAAAACGTATTCGCCTTTCGGTTCTCTCGGAAGATTATCTTTTAAATTAAACCTATCCGTGCTTTCAAACATTTTGGTAATCTCTTTTACCGCAACGGCACGGCGGTCGCCAAATACTTGATAAACGCTATCTATATCCTTTTTTATGTCGTGTGGCGCGCAATAAAAGATAAGCGTTAAATCGAGCGATTTATATTTTTCCAAAAATTCCTTTCTTTCCCCTGCCTTTTGGGGCATAAACCCTAAAAAACAAAACCTTGACGCGTCAAGCCCTGCAAGCACGAGCGCGGAAACGAAAGCGCAAGCTCCCGGTATCACGGTAAACTCTAAACCTTCGTCTATAAGCATTTGCGTCAAAATATTCCCGGGATCGGAAACAACCGGCATACCCGCGTCGGTGATAACGGCTATGTTTTTACCTGCTTTAAGTTTTTCTACGATACGCTGTCCAGACTCACGCTCGTTAAATTTATGATAAGAAAACAGCGGTTTTTTTATTTCGTACGCGTTTAAAAACGCGAGCGAGTGACGGGTATCTTCACACGCGATCTCGTCTACGCTTTTAAGCACTTCAAGTGCCCTAATAGATATATCCTTTAAATTGCCTATCGGCGTTGCTACGAAGTATAACATAATGACCTTCAGTTTTTAATAGTATTTAATATTTTAATACCGCTTTTACCGCCCTTAACCCCTTCTATCATAAGAAGATACGGCTCTTTATCCCCACCCGAAACGAACTGCAATCGCTTGGGCTCGATATTATTATTTCTCATCTCGAAAATTATATCTGAAAGCCTGTCCGCACGATGTACGATAGCCGTTCTTCCGCCAAATTTAAGCGCCTTTGAAATGGCTTTTATAAGTTCGTTTAGCGGTAACGTAAGTTCCGTTCTACAAACGGCAATAGTATCACTCTCTTCATAAAATCCGTGTCCGACGGGCATATACGGCGGATTACACACTACAAGCGAAAACTTACCCGTATATTCAGCGGGGATATCTTGCACTCGGCAGTTTACGGCAATAAATTTATCTTGTAAACCGTTCACGGCTACGCTCTTTTTGGAAAGTTCAAAAAGTGGCGTTTGCATTTCAAACATAGTTACAGAGTTTACTTTGTCGGGGTGCAGTGCGTAAAGGTGTAATCCGACTATACCGCTACCCGAGCAAAAATCTGCAACCACATCGCCTTTTTTGACAGTGGCAAAACGCGTTAAAAGCACGGCGTCCGAAGTAAATTTATATAGGGCGTCGTCTTGATATATTTTTAAGCCGTTTAAATTTAAGTCTTCAAGTCTTTCCATAATTAAAATTTAAGGCACGAAAAATATTCGTGCCCTAAACTCCTGATTAATGTTGGTATTTCTTAGTCTTCCGAAATAGCCTCTACGGGGCAGCCTGCTGCGCAAGCACCGCAACTCATACAAGCTTCGGCATCAATAACGTATTGAGTATCGCCTTCGCTGATAGCGCCACAGGGGCAAGTATCTGCGCAAGCACCGCACGAAATACACAGATCGCTTATTTTATATTCCATTAGAGTTACCTCCTAATTTATTTTATATATTGTATCAAAAACTTTTTCATTTGTAAACTTTTGCAGACGTTA
>JAFTIG010000065.1 GCA_017457015.1 Clostridia bacterium
ATTGCAAGCGGTGGTGATGCAGACGCTTACGTTATGCCCGACATTAACACGCTTTGGGACTATGACGAAGAAGATGGCGATTATTACGTATTTACTAAAACGGGCGAAAAGTCTGCAGGTCCAGACGGCGATTACAGTACCGAGTACGATAACGGACTTCCCGCAACGATAGAAGATTTTGAAGCGTTCTTAGAAAGATGTCAAAAGACTACTACCGACGCTATTATTTGGACGGGACAATACGAAGATACTTATAGTGCGTTCTTGCCCAGATCTTTCTACGTTAACTATCACGGCGTAGACGAAGCAGGTATTCTCAATACTGCCGGTGGTGAAGGCGTTGAAACCAGAGTTATCGAATCGTTTGCTAACGGTCAGCCGGTAATAACGAAAACGTCTATTTCCGCATCTAAAGACAATCTTGATAAACTTGCTAAACAGGCAGGTCACTACTATGCGTTAGACTTACTCAACAAAATTCTCGATAGCGGTAAGGTTTCTAACTTGACTTGGCAAGGATACAGCAACACCAGAACACAGGCGGAATTTATAATCAGTAATAAATTCGGCAACACGCCTATCGCGTTGATGATAGAAGGTTCTTGGTGGGAATCTGAAGCGGACAGTGCTGGTATTTATAAAGACTACGCTGCAGACTTTACTAAAAAGAGCAGAGATTTCGGATTCTTACCTATGCCGGAAGCAACTCACGACGATTATTTGTTGAGAGTTAAAGGTGAAAAGAAGGGTACGATTATCGGTGACGGTGCGTCGCTCTTTATTAAGTCAGGACTCAGCGAAATTAAAACCAACCTTGCAAAACTTTTCCTCAAGTTCTCGCTTACGGAAGAATCTCTCCGTCGCTTTACGGTTAAAACGAGTATGCCTGCGCCTTACTCGTACGAATTAAAATCAGAAGATTACGCAGATATGACTCCGTTTGCAAAGAGTTATATCCAGTTGTATCTTGCTTCGGACAGACTCCCTGCTTACGCGTTTGATCAAGCAAAGAACAGCGCGAAAATAGAAGCGATTTCTTCTTCGCTCAACTATTATAAGGCAATGAAACCAAACAACGGAGGCGACTACGAATTAGTAGTAACTGAACTTTATCAAAAAGAAACTACTGCAAGACAGTACTTTGAAGGTATGTATAACCGCGTACTTTTCGATTTGGGTATGGATAAATAATTACAAGGCAAATCCTTTACGGTAAGTTTTGTTGTTTATCGGGTGTGCCGAGTGTTGATAAGTCGATACTCGGTAGCACCGCAAAAAATTCAAACTCAGGAGAAACTGCATTGAATAAGTTTTGGGCAAAAATATTTTTTCCGATAACTTGGTTGTTTAAAAAGTTGGCAGACCTATGTTATGACGCAAAGTCTTATTTATACAACAAGTTTTTTAAAAGGAAAAAAGAAGGAAAATATAGAAAAAATACCGTTAAAATCAGGGATGCAATATTTTATGCGGCAGTTACGGCTATTCCGCTAATAATGTTCGTTCTCGTAAACGTAGTAATTAACGGTAACGCCATACTCTTGGCGTTCCAAGAATACGACGGCACGAGTAATCACTTTCTTTCGGGAAACATATTCGAGAATTTTGCGTATTGGATAGACAGACTAACCAACTACGCTGAATTTAAGAGCATAATGTGGCGTTCGGTAGAAGTTTATCTCATAACGACGGTACTGTGCACATTCGTGCCGATACTTTTTTCTTATTACGTTTATAAGAAAATGTTCGGACATAAAGTTTTTAAAATACTTTTGTTCTTACCGTCCATTTTATCGTCAATAATTACCGTTTCAATGTTTAGAATGTTCGTAAGTGAAGTTATTCCGAGCGTATATGAAGAATTAACGGGCAAATATCTGTTCCCACCGTTAAAGGGCGTCGATACGGCGTTCTCGACGATAATGTTCTATAACGTTTGGATGGCGCTTGGCGGTGGACTATTAACTCAACTTGCCGCAATGAATACGGTCGATCCATCGGTTGCCGAATCGGCGCAACTTGAAGGTATCGGGTTTTGGGGTGAGTTTTGGCACATAGTGTTACCCGCGTGTTACGAAGTTTTAACGTTAGGATTCGTCACGGGGATTGCAGGTATATTTACCAACTCGCTAAATCTTTACGCGTTCTACGGAACGGGTGCACCGAACAACACCGAAACGATAGGCTACTATATTACGGTTATGACGCTTGACGGCAGTGAATTCGATTATCCCAAACTGTCGGCTTGGGGCGTAATGGTAACGGTAGTAGTAACGCCTTTAACACTTTTACTTAGACACCTTATTAATAGGTACGGACCATCGGAGGATAGCCATGAAAAGAGAAAAACCAAAAAAGCAGTTTAACATAATGGCTGTAATCCTGTTCGTTATACTTGCAGTATACGTGCTTTCGCTCATAGTGTTATACGTTTGGGCGTTCGGTACTTCTCTTAAAACGAACAGACAGTTCACTGAAGATCCTATCGGCATGCCGGCAGGTTGGCCGTGGGAGTGGTCTTGGGGCAACTATCCGAGTGCTATAAACGAAATTAGAGTATACGTTCAACAAGATAATTACACGGGTTACGTTTATTTTGAAACCATGCTCTTTAACTCGCTTTTATACACTATCGGCGGTACTTTTATCAACAATATAACTACTTGGGTTATGGCGTTTATGATCATAAGGTTTAACAGATACAAGATAAGCAAATTCTTGTTCGCTGCAAATATTGCGCTTATGACTATTCCCGTAATCGGCAATCTACCTTCCGCGCTCGCGGTGTTTAACGCGCTCGGATGGTATAATAACTATTCGTTCATAATTTTCAATAA
>JAFTIG010000066.1 GCA_017457015.1 Clostridia bacterium
ACGGCAAGGGCTATCGCACGCTCGCTGAAGCGTTTGCGGCAGTAGAAGACGGTCAAACGATTAAGTTGCTTGACAACGTTGAACTTACTGAAACGTTAACTCTTAACACGGCAGGTACAATCATTATTGACGGTAACGGCAAGACTATAACTCTTGCAGACAGTTATGTGAAAGACGGTAACGTTGCTGCTATTGTTCTCGGTAACAGTGGATGGTTAGACGCTAACTCTGCTAACTATAACTACACGATTAAAAACGTAACGTTTGACAACGTTAAAGACGTTTCCATATTCCGTGTACAGGGGGTAACGCTCAGCGTTGTAGACAGCACTGTTCAAAACTGTGCAAACACTTTAGGCAACGGACTGTTCCGTATAGATTACAGTAACGCAACGTTTGATAACGTTCAGTTCCTTAACAATACGGCAATCAGCGCTATTGCGTTAGGCTGTAACATTAATGCTAATACGACGGAAACCCTTACTGTTAAGAACAGCACGTTCTCTGGCAATGAATATACCGGCACGGCATTGATCGTAGCAATCGTCGGTGATAATGCAATTATTGCCGGAAATGAATTTGTTAACAATAAATCTACTAATGACGATGGCAACGCAGTTATTTATTCGTCCATGAACGCAGAAATTACCGGTAACTATTTCAGCGGTAATACTCTTGCTGGTACGGGCGCAAACAAGGCAGAAATTCTTGCAGGTCCTTGGACTAAAGGCGAATTTACTATCGTTATTAACGAAAACGCATTCGTTGGTACTAACGTCGGTGCGTTCGTAGAAGGCTGGTCGGAACTTAATGCAAATACTTCTTTCGACCTTGACGGCAACTACTGGAACGGTGGCGCGCCCAACTACGGTCAGTCTGGTACTCCCGTTATCACATTAGATACTTATTATAAGACTGCTAATTATACGGACGGAGTGCTCACTCTTACTGACAAAGAAACGTTGCCTAAGGGAGAAATTGCTTACCGTGCATACGTTAAAGATTCTGAAGACCGCGAAGCAATCCAGGTTGACCTTAAAAACGTATATGCAAAAGAATCGTTAATTGTTAAACTTTACGATGCTAACGGTAATCTCTTAACGACGACGTCGCTAAAAGAAGAAAAATTCGTAGTTAATGCAGAAAATTACACTGTAAATATCGTTCTTAAGGGCACTGCATCAAGCTCTTGGGAAACTGACATCAATGCGGAAAAACTCACGGTTGCTAATGCTCCTGCAGTAATTAAACTCTATGCAGACGGCGTATTAGTTGATGAGTATGAAAACGCACTCGGTGCAGGCACTGGCGTTGACGAAACTGCTAAATACTACGCACTTGACTGCGTATATAAAGAAGCAAAGATAGGTGAAACCTATTATGCAACTTTCAAAGACGCAATAAATGCAGTAAATGCAAACGAAACTATCATGCTTTTGAGCGACGTAGAAGTTGCAGGTGCAGCAAGCATTAAATTGCCGGCAGGCGTGACCATTGACGGCGCAAAATATGCTATTACTTTTGAATCGATTTATCATGGTGCGGCAAACGCAGTATTCTATAGTGACGGTGCGTATACGGTTAAAAATCTTACCGTAAAACTCACAGACACGACTACTACTGGTTTTGCATTTGATATGACGAACGGCGGCGCGCTTGAAAACGTAGTCGTAGACAGCAACTTTGTTTCAGGCGTATATGCAGACAACGGCGTAACTATTACCAACTGCGTATTTAATACGGCAACTAGCGGATCGTATTACGGCGTATATGCTCAAGGAAAAGTTACTGTCACAGGTAGTGAGTTTAACGGCAATCGCGCGGCAATACTTTATGGTGAAGCCGTATTTACGAATAACGAAGTAAACGGTGACAAGGGCGTATCGCTCGCTACGACAAATGCCGTAGTAACTGGCAATACCTTTAACGGTGCTCGCGCACTCAGCATTTCAGGTAACGTAGACGGAACGGCAACGATTACCAATAACAACTTTGGTACTGGTACGATTGAAGTTGATCATCAAAATAGTCCCGTTCTTTCACAAAACTACTGGAACGGCGGTATGCCTGCTGACGATCAGATTATTCCTGCTGAAGAAGGTTATGTAATAGGCGTAACTGTTGGCAGTTATTATACTGACGCAGACCTTACGAATCTTGAAACTATTATGGTCGCAGCAATAAACGGCACTGAATATGCAACTTTAGTTGACGCACTTAATGCTGCAGTTGACGGCGACACGATAACTATATTAAATAACTTTACTCTTAAAAATGCAGTAGATGCAAGTACGCCTACTTCAATTGCAAAGAACGTAACGATTGATCTTAACGGCAAGACTATTAAGGCAACGGGACACATGTTCAGAATTGAAGCGGAAGTAACCTTTAAGAACGGTACTCTCGATGCTTACTCTATGGGTTATAACTTCTTTGTTGGTAAGAATGCAAGCGGTGTTCTTACTAAAGGTACGTTAAATATTGAAAGCGGTACTTACATTGCTCAAACTAGTGTTATTTCTGTAACTGCCGGTGTAGCAAACGTTTACGATGGTGAATTCTCAGTTGTATCAACTTCTGGTACGAAGTATTTATTCAACTGTGTCGACAGCCGTTATCCCGACGATGCAAACGTCGTTGTTAAAGGCGGTAGCTTCCACGGATTCAATCCGCAGAACAATACGGCTGAAGGCGAAAACACTAACTTCCTTACTCAAGAGTTTGCAGGTGAATACGTAGATACGACCGACGTATATAACGTAGTTCCTGCAGTTGCAGCAATTGGTAACGTTGGTTATGCAACTTTAGAAGATGCAGTAAATGCAGCGGCTAGCGCAGGTGAAACTATTACCTTGATCGAAAATATAACCGTAACCGAGAAGTTCACACTCAACGGTGTAAATCTTGATCTTAACGGCAAGACGATGTATCTCAAGACTACTGGTAATCAAACTATCGGAAACGTTACTATCAGTAACGGTACGATTGACGTAAGTGGAAATGAATTAAACGGTAACTCGTTCTTTGTAGTAGGCGGAACGTGGGCTGAAGAAGCAACGCTCAATCTTGACGGTATTACATTAACTGGTAAAGATTATACTACTGAATGGGCAGTTATCTGCGTACACAACGGTAAGACGCTTAATATTACCGACAGCGCTATAAGCCTTGAAAACGATCTTGGCAGTAAAGGTGGATTTATTAAGGATACCAGCGGCGTTGGCAATACTGCAATAGTTAACATTACTAATACTAAAATTACTCTTGCTAACGTAGACCGTGGATTCACGGGTGCTAAGTTAAATCTTACTGGTGTTGAATTAACTATCACTGGTGGTGAACACGGTATCAACGGCAGTGAACTTACTGCAACTAATTCAACTATTACTATTAGCGGTGGTACGGGACGCGGTATAACGCTCAGCAACTATGATTCAAGCATTATCAATTCGACCGTAACACTCACTAACATGGGTGAAGGCGCAATCAGATTTAAGACTGGTAACACGCTTACCGTAGACGATAAGTCAACGCTTGCAGAATGTACTGCACATGCAGACGCAGTCGATCTCGGCGCAAACGTTAACGGTCACGCGGTAACTGGTACTGAAGATGAAATGTCAACCGTAACCGTAGCAAACGGCGTAACTACTGTAATTAACCCTGCAGTTGAAGGTGCAAACGTAGTTGCAATAGTTTACGACGGAGAAGCAGATTATCTTGAAGAATTTGTTGGAACGTTCGCAGGCGTACTTAAAGATATTGACAATCTTGCTGCAACTGAAACTATCGGCAGTGTAAATATCACTCTCAACGGTGACGTTACGACGACTGACAAAATCGACATCAAGTACACGACTTATATCCACGGTGAAGGTCATACCATTACTTATACTGGTACGGAGCGTGCAATCGAAGTACAAAAGACTGCGGAAGGCAAGAGTTTAATCATAGATAACCTTACTATAAATGCTGAAAAAGCACAACGTGGTATTACCTACAACACGACGGGCAAACTCGCTCTTAACAACGTAAACGTAACGGCTAGTACTTATGCGATTAACTTCCCCAGTGCTTCAAACGGCGCAATCGTTGAAATTAGCAACTCGACGCTCACTGCGAACATTGCACTCAATATTTGGGGTGAAAACATGGTTATCAACGTTACCAAATCAGATCTCACTAGCGTTGATAAATCCGCAAGTGAAAACTACGCGGCAATTATACTTAACAACAACGTTCAAACTGTGGCAGAAGGTACTAAGGTTAACGTAACTGGCGGCTCTATAACGGCTCTTGACTCAAATGGAGAATGGAGTGTTGCTGTTAGTAACGCGACTTCAACCGGTACGGTTACCATAAGTGCAGAGACCAAAGTTACAGGTTATGTCCGTGAAGCCGTTGCGCTTGTGAACGGCTATAGCGTACATGAATTACAAGAAGCGTTTGATTATGCGGCTAGTGTTACAAGTGCAACGATAACTCTCATTAGAAACGCTAATCTCACTGAAAGCATTAGAGTACTCGCTGGTTCAAACGTAACGCTTGATCTTAACGGATTTAGCATTACTTACGACGCAACGAATTGGGCGGGTTCAGATGCGCTTATAGAAGTATGCTACGGTGCAAACCTTATAATTACCGACGGTAGTTCTGCAGCAACTGGACTTATCGACGGTTCTGTTGGCGGAAGAGTTTATACGGCAATCAAGATGACCTATTCGGGCGACGACGCTAGTAAAGGTGATGCAGTACTTACCATCAACGGCGGTACTATTAAGGGTTACTATTACGGTATCGCAGGTAACGGTGGTAGAAACGGAACTGCAATCACTATTAACGGTGGTTCGGTAATCGCAGTCGGTGGTCCTACCACTGTTGCAGGATATCCTACCGATGCCTTAGTCGGTAACGCTATATTCCATCCGCAAGACGGTGTACTCACTGTAACTGGTGGTACGATTAGCGGTCCTAGCGGTATTGAAATGCGTGCAGGCTCTCTCGTTATTACTGGCGGTACGATTACTGCAACGGGTAGCGGACTCGTCGCTATACCTAATACAAGTGGCAACACCGTATACGGCGCGGCAGTAGCACTCTCGCAACACAACACTGCACAAGCAGTTAGGGTTGAAATCACCGGCGGTACGCTCAAAGGCGTATATGCATTCTATCAGGGCAACCTTAAGACCAACGGTAAATCATCTACCGACATCTCTGCAACTATCGATACAGTCGTAACGCTTGACGGTACGGTAGCAGCAACCGAATCCGGTTATGCAATGACCGCGGCAGAAGACGGTAGTTATGCATTGACCTACACGGCATTTGAATATAAGATTTATACGTTAACGCTTGATGGCACGATAGGAATTAACTTCTATGTGGATTTGAGCGCAAAATTAGCGGCAGATGAAACTGCTTACGCAACGTTATCGATTGACGATGTTGTGGTAGAAAAGATATTCTTCAGTACACTTACCGTTTCCTCAAATGGATATTATAAATTGTCTACTGATTTAATGTCTTACGAAATGAACAAAGAAGTAACCGTAACGATTTACTCTGGAGAAACGGGCGAAGACATGGCATTTAAAAACACCACAACTAAGTCAATTAGAGACTACGCAATGCAAGCAATTGAACTTCATACGGATGAAGATACTGAAAATTACAACAATCCTAACACGGTAGCACTTATGAAGTCAATGCTTAACTACGGTGCACAATCTCAAATTTACTTCAGTAAAGACGTTGAAGATCTTGCAAACAACAAACTTGTTAAAAGCGATCAAAGCATTGATACTGCAGCAGGTACTAATTTGGATAATATGCCTGCATCTTCTGTAACCGATACTAAGGGTGATGAAGTTGATGCTAGTAAAGTAGCATTAATGCTCGAATCGGCAACGTCAATTCGTATTTATCTTAACATTGCTGAAGGTGTAGACGTTAGTAAATTCACCGTAACGGGCGCATCAAGTTCTGAGATTCAATATAGAGAAATCGATGGAAGTTATTACGTAGAAATTGAAAAAATAATGGCATACGACATTGATACTAACTTTACTATTGAAATCAAAGACGGCGATAATACTGTTATAGCAATAACTTATTCAGTAATGAAATATATTGGCACTACTTTTGATTACGGCTCTGAAAATATGAAAAAGCTCGCAATGGCGATGAATATTTATAATCAAGCAGCTAACGTATATTTTAACAAATAACGGTTAAGGAGAAAAATCATGAAAAAATATGAAAGATTAGAAATGATTATTGACATGTTTGAAGAAAACGACGTTGTCGTTATGTCGCCAGGTCTAGGAGAAGGCGAAACGGAAGGATTGCCTATTCTATAATCGTTAAAAACACAACAAGGGCAGGCGTGCTATTTATAGTGCGTCTGCCTTTTGTACTTTAAAATGTTTTTTTAAGACGAATTTCGTAGATATTATAATGTTTTTAACGTTTAAATGATAAAGTGTTAGATGACTAAAATACCATATACCGCTCGAACGTAATACGCTCGGGCGGTATAATTTTAAGTTTACAAAAAGCAAATACAGCCGTAAAGAATATAAATAAAGCGCAATTTTTACAAAGCGCGATTTGTTCGACAAAAGTCGGTAAAAGTTTGCGGTTATTAGCATATAAAAATAGCATAACTGACGTTTTTTCGTCATATATATTTTTTGAGAATAAATGACAAGGAGAACGTTATGAACGAAAAACTACAATATGCAACCATGCTGGAAATTCCCGTCAGCACTTGCAGTATTACCGAGCGCAACAATACGAAGAAACGCCGTTCGCGTAAAAAGAAAGTCAATCACGAGCAAGTAAAGCAACAGCTTATGGATAAGATAAACGACGGCGTAGATAACGCTATGGAAAAACAGTCGAATTTAAATGAGCAAAGTCAGGCTAGTCAAGTGGAAGTTCTATCTAGCGAAAAAGCAAATTTTTCGGCGTCTAAAGAAATGGAAAGGGAATACGGAGAACAACTTTATTCGGAACAAATTTTTGAAGATGGAGAGCAGAAAAGTATAGAAGACGGGGCAGAAAACGCACAAGAAGAATACGTTCAGTCAGAAACTAGCGTTAGTGTATACTCTGCTGAAAAAAAGAAAAGGGTTAAGCCCCGCATATCGATAATAGGCGTCCAACTTGCCGTGATAGGACTTTTAGTTGTAACCATATTTTTAACTAACGCGTTATACGTCGACAGTGGCATAAACGTATTTTTGCGTGGAGTATTTGGCGTGGAAGAAAGCACTGTCGTCGACGCGCGCACCTTTGACGAGTTTACGCCCGTTATTGCGCTTGGCGATAACGAAGGCGTAACGCTTGCTGACGGCGTAATCTCTTATTCGGGCGAAGGAAGTGTCTATGCGCCGTGCAACGGCGTTGTGACGGCAAAAACAGTAGATGATTTAGGCAAGATTACTTTAGAGATAACGCACAGCAGTAATTTTAAGACGGTACTTAGCGGTGTAGATATTGCTTACGTAGAACTGGACGATAAAGTTTACGGCAATATTCCCGTAGGTTATCTAAACGCGGACGGGGCGACTATGTGTTTTACGCACGGTGACGGAACGGTTATTTCCGATTATCAGATCGTTGACGGCGCGGTCGTATGGGCGGTATAAATTTTTCCGTTCATCCGCTATTTTTCGTGCTCGGGTTCTACTATGCGGCAACGGGGCAGATATTCGTGTTTATAATTTACACGGTCGTTGCAGTGCTACACGAACTCGGGCACTCTTTCGTTGCGGCGGGCGCAGGGTATAAGTTGAACAAAATAACGTTGATGCCGTTCGGTGCGGTCGTATCGGGCAAACTCAACGGTATGAAACTTAAAGACGAAATCAAGATAGCCGTAGCAGGACCGCTAATTAATCTTGCGGTAGGGCTTTTGTTCGTTGCAAGTTGGTGGATTTATCCTGAAAGTTACGCGTTTACAGACGTTGCGGCAAGCGCCAACTTTTCAATGGCGTTAATAAACCTTTTGCCAGTATTTCCGCTTGACGGCGGAAGAATACTTTCGGCGTCCCTTTCTTTGCTTATAGGTGACGATAAAGCCTATTTTATTTGTAGGGTTATAGGCGTAGCGTTTGCAATTTTACTGTCGGGGCTTTTTGTCGTTAGTATTTTTAATAATACCATTAATCCGTCACTTATGTTTTTTTCTGCGTTCGTGTTGTTCGGGGCTATAGGCAGACATAAGGAAAATAGATACGTCAAATTATATTCCGGACCTAGCGAAGACGGGTTGATGCGCGGTATGCCGTATAAAAAACAAGCCTTATCAATTAACGCAACGGTGAAAAAACTAATGCTATCGGTTGACGAGCGTGCAATAAACGAAGTAGTTGTTTTCGATAAAGACAGAGTGGTTACAACCCTGACGCAAAAACGCATAGGTGAAATTATAGAAAAGGCCGACCTTTACTCACCAATAAAAAACTATGTATAGTCGCACTTCTTATAAGAAAAAGCGACAAGACTAAAAATATCCATTAGAAACGCCGTTAAAAGTAATTTTTCATTGCCGTCGTTGCATATATTGAAAGTATGGAATTAAGTTATAGCGAACTTTCTAAAAGAGACGTAATAAATATTGCGGACGGCAGATGTCTGGGTAGGATTATAGACCTTACGCTATCTTTTCCGCACGGCGTGTTGACTGGGATAACCGTGCCCGGTAGGAGAAATAGGGGAATATTCAGTTTTTTTGATAAGAGCAGAATTTTTATCGAAGTAAATAAGATTATCAAAATCGGTGGCGACGTGATTTTGGTCGATTTAAGGTGTGCTGATACATGTGCGCCGAGCGTGAAAGTTGGGGAAAAGTGTAAAAAGCCCGTTCCACCGCCCAACCCGTGTCCGCCGAATACTTGCCGAAACGACCAAAATACGCTCGATTTATCGTCGATAGTCGACCAAAACGGTAGAATTGATTTGGACGATTATTAAAATATAAAAAAATATTTAAAAAAATCAAATTATTTTTTAAAACCCCCTTGAAAAATCTTCTATTATGGTTTATAATATGTTTAACCGCAAGTAAAGCGGAAAATTTTACCATTACAGAAAATAAATTTTAGGGGGACTACTATCATGGGTAAAATAAATTCGGAAAATATTAGAAATATCGCTATCGTCGGACATAGCGGTGCAGGTAAAACTTCACTTGCAGAAGCGATTTTGTTTAACGGCAAGAGCATTGACAGGCTCGGCCGTACTGCGGACAAGAATACCGTTATGGATTACGACGAACAAGAAATTGCAAGGGGCATATCTATTTCGCTCGCGTGCGCTAACACTATTTGGCGTGACGTTAAAATCAACGTTATAGACGTACCTGGTTTTTATGATTTTGAAGGCGAGTTTGAACAGGCAATGCGCGCCGTTGGCTCTGCCGTTTTAGTTGCAGACGCGTCAGGCGATATTGCAGTCGGTGCGGAAAAAGCAGTTGATTACTGCTTGCGTCGTCATATTCCGCTTATGATTTTCGTTAACGGCGTTGATAAAGAAAATGCTGATTACGTTGCTACCGTCGAAGCGTTTAGAGCAAAATACGGTAAAAAGATTTCACCTACTCACTTACCGATTATTCGCGACGGCAAAATGAAAGGTTACGTTTCCGTTATATCGGGTAAAGCGTTTGAGTTTACGCCCGGTGGAAGAAACGCCATAGACGTACCTGCGGGTATGGAAGACGATCTTGCAACGCTTAAAGAAGGGCTTACCGAAGCGGCTGCGGAAACGAGCGAAGATTTGCTCGATAAATACCTTGCAGAAGGTATGCTCACCAACGACGAAATAGTGGCAGGCGTTAAGAGCGGTTTAAGCCAAGGTGAAGCAATTCCTATCATGGGCGGATCTGCACTCCAGAATATGGGCGTTATTAACCTTATGCACGAAATAGTGGACTTGCTCCCGTCACCGTTTGAACGTCGTCCCGTTATGGCAACGGACGAAGCAGGCGAAATAGAATCGATAATATGCGACGTCGATAAACCTTTCTCTGGTCAGGTATTCAAGACGGTTGCCGATCCGTTCGTAGGTAAACTTAATATGATAAGAGTATTTACGGGTGCGCTCAAGAGCGGTATGACCGTTTATAACGCAACTACGGGCGAAAAGGAACGTATTAACTCGCTCTACGTTATGAAAGGCAAAAAACAAGAAGCGGTAACCGAACTCGTTGCAGGTGATATCGGCGCTGTAAATAAACTTAACAATACCAATACAGGCGATACCCTTTGCGACGAATCGCACAAGATTAAATATTACGATATCCCGTTGCCCAAACCCGTTATCACCATGGCGATCTCCGCTGCTAAATCGGGCGAAGAAGACAAGGTGTTCCAAGGACTTAACCGTTTGGCGGAAGAAGACCTTACCTTTAAAGTAGAAAAGGATAAAGAAACGGGTGAAATGGTTATTCGCGGTCAGGGCGAAACCCAACTCGATATACTTTGTAAGAAACTTAAAACCAAGTTTGGTTGTGAAGCCGTTTTGAGAGAGCCGAAAGTTGCGTTCCGTGAAACTATTACGGGCGTTGCGGAAGCAGAAGGCAAACATAAAAAGCAGTCGGGTGGCGCAGGTCAGTTCGGTGTGGTAAACATCAAGTTTGAACCAGGTGCTGAAGACGGTCAATTTGAATTTGTAAACGCCATAGTCGGCGGTGCGGTAAGTAAACCCTTTGCCGTCGCTGCGGAAAAAGGTCTTAAAGAAGCAATGCAAAAAGGCGTTCTTGCAGGGTATCCGATGGTAGATCTTAAATGTACTTTATTTGACGGCAAAGAACACCCCGTTGACAGTAAAGAAGTTGCGTTCGTATCCGCTGCAAAACTCGCGTACGACGACGGTATACGCCGTGCTAAACCCGTTATTTTAGAGCCCGTATATTCTTATAAGATTTTAGTGCCCGATAACTACACGGGTGACGTTTTGGGCGATATGAATAAACGTCGCGGTAGAATACTCGGCATGGAAATGGTGGACGGCTTGCAAGAAATTGCCGCCGAAGCACCGCTTGCAGAAATGCTTAAATACGCAACCGATCTCCGCAGTATGACTCAAGGTCGCGGAAAGTTTAGCAGTGAATTTTTAAGATACGAAGAAGTCCCCTTTGAAACCCAGAAAAAGATTATTGCTGACGCAAACAAATAAATCACAAGTAATCGATTCGGCAACCCGTTTATCGGGTTGCCGAAAGCGTGTAATTTGCTCGTGAACTAAAAGGAGAAAATAAAAGATGATATTAACTATATGCCCGAATCCAAGCATTGACTGCACTATTGAACTTGATAGCCTTAACGTTGGCAAACTCAATAGAGTCGATAATAAAGTAGAAACGTATTCGGGCAAAGCCATGAACGTTGCCGTTGGTATAGCAAGGCTCGGTGAATCGGGTTTTGCTACGGGATTTATGTTCGACGCTCACGCTAGACTGTTCGAGCAAGTGCTTGATAGAGAAGGTGTAAAACATAAATTCGTATATAATACGGGCAATGCTAGAACGAATTATAAAATTATAGATAAAAAGGCAATGCTCACTGAGATTAACGACCGTGGGGAAAAGGTTTCCGATATAAAACAAAAAGAACTTATAGATTTAGTTAGAGAAATTTCACCCGATTATGAAATAGCCGTTATGAGCGGAAGTTTACCCAAAGGCGTTGAACCTGAGTTTTACGGACAGGTTTTGTCTAGTATACCAAGCCACGTTAAGATCATAGTAGACACTGAAAAGCAAAATATGATCTCTGCGCTCGGCAGTCGTGAAATCTATATGGTTAAGCCGAATTTAAGAGAACTCGAAGACTTTACTGGAAAGATAGTAAGAGATCTACACGACATGGTTAAAGCGTCTAGGAAATATCTTGACAGGGGCGTTAAATACGTTCTAGTTTCACTCGGTAGTGAAGGAGCGGTACTTACCGATGGCAATGAAAGTTTCTTCTGCAAGAGCGCGTCAGTTGCCGTCAATTCGACCGTAGGAGCAGGGGACAGTATGGTCGCCGCTGCGTGCGTCGGTATAGAAAAGGGCGTTCCTATGCAAGAAATATTGCGCATGGCAGCCGCTGCCGGTACTGCCGCCGTAACCACTAGCGGAACTAATCTGTTTTATCGTGATAAGTATAACGAAATATACTCGAAGATTTATTCTGAAAAAATCTATTAAGGTCGTCTAAACGGCGCGATAGTTCGTCAAACATCGCGTTGCCTGATTGTATACAGACGTACACGCACTTCGTCAACGCTCGTTTTCCTGCTCTCGCTTGTTTATACGCCCTTAAATGGTACACGCGCGAAGTTAACTTAGGGTGGGGAAATATAAAAAGATAAAATTTTTTATATTGTTTACTAATCGGATTTTTAGAAATTAGAAAAAATACACAGGTAGTGTCAAGTTCTTATTATACTTAATAATTATACTGTAATTTAGTCTAGAACTAATCAGCACGCATAGAATAAACAGTTTGCCGTTAGCGCAAACTGTTTTATATGTTTAAAAGAATGATTAAAACTTTTATTCAAGATATAAAAGATAAAAGGCTAACTACCGTTGCGGGGGCGTGGGTATATTATTTTTTATCGTCTGCACTTCCGCTTGCATTTTTGCTCGTCACGGCGTTTGGGGTGTTTGGGGTTAACGTTTCCGTTCAAATAGTCGATAGGCTTCCAGAAGAGTTTAGGACTGCGGGGCATGCGATAATTTCGGCGGCGGAAAACGCGTCGAACGGCGTAACTATATTCTTTATCATAACCGTTGTGATTTCTTGCAGTACCCTGCTTAATCAAATGTCTAAAGACGGCGATTATATATACGGTGTAAATTCAAAATATAAGCGTGGAATAATGCGTAGAGTATCGGCGGTGTTTGCAATAATTGCCTTATTTTTTCTCTTTCTCGGTGCGGCGTTTTTGTTTGCGTTTGGAAGTATGGTGTTTGCAGGTGTGCATGCGGATAACGGCACTCAACTTTTTTTAACCATACTTACATTTTTATTAGTGATATGTTTTGGGTATGCGATAATACTTCTTTTAAACGTTTTTATAAGCCCCGTAAGGCTCTCTTTTAAAGGGCTTGCTCTCGGCTCGTTTATATCCTTGTCGGTAATAGTTGTAGGAACTATAGGGTTTACAGTCTATCTAAGGTTTTTTTCCAACTATAACGCCTTTTACGGCTCGCTTGCAGCAATCGTTATATTTTTACTTTGGGCGTATATATGTATGTTAGGTCTTGCGTGTGGCGCTATAATCAATATGCGCGTAAATAGTAAACTTATAAAATCAAATTAAATATACTTGACAAATTTTTCAGGGGGGGGGGGTATAATAAAATACGAACTCTTATATTTTTATTTTTGTAGGCATTAAAAGTACTACCAAGTTGACAACTTTAT
This sequence comes from Clostridia bacterium, assembly GCA_017457015.1. The sequence goes on from JAFTIG010000066.1 coordinate 13,428, forward strand.
GTAATGGGTGGTATAATATATAAAATTTATTTTGGTCTAGGAGAGAGAGTATGAAAAAAAGATTTTTTACAACCATTTTTGCATTGATACTTTGCGTGTTCAGTGCGTTTACCGTCGTAGGATGTAACGACCAGTCTGGAGGTGGAGATATAAATAAGATATATTCTGCGCTTGATACACTTTATAATTACGACGGCAATTATAGTTACACTTTTAAAATGGAGCAATCTTCGGGTAGTGGGGATAACGTTACGACTAACGTTCGTGAATATTTAACGACTGCCGACCTTACCGAAGGGAAGAAGTATTTTGAATATAAATTGAACGGAGAAACGATATCACAAACTAAATCGTACGTTTCAGACGACGGCTATACGTATACGGTAGATCATAGTTCAAGTTCTACCGAGTGGTCGAAAAAGTACGAGTACTGCGAAGATATAAGAGAAGACACTTTAGCGGAAGAGTTATCGGAGTACGACGACTTTTTCTTGCAGATACCGCCAGCAGGATATTCCGTGGAAAGATTAAATTCCGCATATAAAGCCGTGGCGAATATATCAGAAGATTTAACCGAGCAAAAAAATGCGACTAGCGGCAATACTATGACGGCAGAGTATAGTCCCAAAATATCGGTAAATAATGCAAACGGAAATAACGTTTTGACCTTAAATATAGTTTATAACGAAGATTTTGCAACGAAAAAAGACGTTAGAACGCTCAATTTAGCACTTACGGAAAATAACGGAAAAATCTCTGCTTACGTTATATCTTTCAACGTTAAAGTTACGAACGCGGAAACCCAAGAAACGAGCGTTACGAATATCAAAGTGTCCGTAGATATTAATTATTCGTTTAACCAAACTGCTTACGACTCGCTTGATTTAACGCACGAAGGTAATAATATTTCCCAAAAGGTTTGGGACGTGTATAGAACGCGCAAAAATTTAGTGGTTAACGGCAAGCCCTTCGGTTCTTATTTGGTTATTGCAAACGGTGTTAAGGGCACTAACGGTGTGTTAGACGTGTTAATAAAAGAATTTAAAAAGTCCGTTAATGCAGATCCAACCACTATGTATTTTGATATGGCGATTTATCTTGATAAGGATTGCACTAAACAAGTTGACGTTGAAACTATAACCGAAGAAGACTTTTTATCGACCGATACTTTCTATATGACGCTTGCGCTTAATCAAGAGACTGCGATTGATTTTAGTCGTGCGCTTGAAAATAAAATAAACGTAAACGTTTGGGACGATAGCGTTTCAGAAGATTATAAGATAGTTTTCAAAAACTTATTAAATACTGACGAAACTTATTCTATGCGCGTAATAGGCAATATTTTGCAAAAGCAAACGTTAACGCAAAACTCTACCTATAGACATTACTTTGACGGAGAACTTTTTACTGAAACTTCTTTTACCGTAAGCGCTGGGCAAGTATACACGCTTAAAACGGAAAAAATATATACTGAAAACAGTTTTAATCTTAGAAGTTTAATCCTTGGATAAAATAAAAACGGCATTTATAAGACGATAATTTAAGGAGAGAGCATGCTTGAAATTAAGAATTTAACCAAACGTTACGGCAAAAATACGCTTGCCGTTGACGGTTTAAATTTAACGGTAAACGCCGGTGAAATTTACGGTTTTATCGGGCATAACGGAGCGGGTAAGTCAACCACGATAAAAGCGGTTGTCGGCGCTCTCGGTTTTGATAGCGGTGATATCTTAATAGACGGAAAGTCGGTTAAGACAGATGCTTTAGCGTGCAAACAAATTACTGCATATATTCCCGATAACCCCGATATTTACGATCACCTTTCGGGAATTCAGTATTTAAATTTCGTTTGCGATATATTTTCGGTTGGAAAAGAGCGTAACGAACGTATAAAAAAGTATGCCGAGCAGTTTGAGATAGAAAAAAATCTTGGCGACCTTATATCTACCTATTCGCACGGTATGAAACAAAAACTCGTCATTATATCGGCGCTCGTTCACGAGCCTAAACTGCTCGTGCTTGACGAGCCGTTCGTAGGTCTTGATCCGATAGCGGCGCATAACCTTAAAGGCTTGATGCGCAAACTGTGCTTAAACGGCAGTGCAATATTTTTCTCTACCCACGTTTTAGAAGTTGCAGAAAAATTGTGTGATAGAGTCGGTATTATTAAGGCAGGTAAACTCGTTAAAGAAGGCACTATGGCAGAAATTGCAGGCGATAAGTCGCTAGAAAGTCTTTTCTTGGAGCTCGCTAATGAATAAGTTTTTTACCCTTTTGAAAGTTCAGTTTTTATCATATTTTGGAATAAATAAAATATTGAACTCAAAAAAGTATAAATTTAAGGGTGCAATCGGCATAGCGCTGCTTTTGGTTTTTTTAGGCGCGCTAATCTGCGGGGCAGGGTATCTATACGCACTTTCTTTTGCTGAAACGCTCATGGTGACCGAAGGCAGTGCAAAGGGTGTTATACCGCTTATGGTATCGATTGCAGCCGTGGCAAGTTTGATTTTTTCCTTTTACTCGTCGGGTAGCGTGCTTTACGGATTTAAGGATTACGACACGCTTTCGGCAATGCCTGTTAAAACTTCTACCGTAGTTTTAAGTAAACTTACGTTTACCTTTATTACGGACTTGCTTTTTGGAATTTTAATAGTAATCCCGTCCGTAATAGTTTATTCTAACTTTAACGGTGGGATAGATTTTTTAACGGTAGCAAGGCTACTGACGATGATTTTGTTTTTGCCGTTTTTCCCTATGGTAATATCTATAGTTTTGGGTGCGGTAGGGGTAATATTGTCTTCGCGTTTTAAGCATAAAAATCTTATTCAGTTTTTGTTTATGTTTATCGTGTTCGTCGGGTATTACGCGTTATCGTTAATATTTTCAATGGAAGACGGCAGTACGTTTGTATTTATAGAAAAAACATTTTTTCTTTCGGGCTTGGTAAAAGCAGGACTTGTCGACTGGATACACGTCGTTATCTTTTGCGGAGCGTGCTTATTGTCGGGCGCAATAGTAATGGCGATCGTGTGCGTTACGTATAAAAAGATAAACACGCTCGTAACTTCAGTAAAAAAATCCGGCAACTTCAAGATGAAAGTTTACGGCGGAAAAAGTCAGTTTACGGCGCTTACGATAAAAGAAATAAAGAGATTATTTTCATCTGCAACGTACGCGCTCAATACGCTTTTAGGTCCGATAATGGTAATTATGTTTACCGTGATTATAATAGTAATGTGCGTTAGCGATCCGTCGTTTAGTTTTTTATTACCGCTAATAGCACCGCCTATATACGCGTTTACTTTGATGATTGCACCGACTACCGTTTGTTCTATATCGGTCGAAGGCAGTTCGTTTTGGATAATGCGAACTTCACCTATAAAGACCACGCTTCTCTTAAATATAAAACTCGCAGTCAATTTATTTTTCTCGGCAATCCCTGCTCTCGTTTCGGGTATAGCGTTTGCAGTGTTGCTTTTTAAGACGTCCGTCGTCTACGCTCTATTAGTTCCACTCGTTGCAGTTTTGACGGCAGCTCTAGGTGGAAATATGGGTTTAATTTTTAACCTGCTTTTCCCGTTGATGAAGTGGGACAATATAAATAAAGCCGTAAAGCAAGGCACGTCGTCCTTTTTTACCGTTTTGATCAGCATGGTTTTGGCGGCGGTAGAAGGCGTACTTTTATACTTTGCTATACCAGACTTTACACTAACTCTCTCGTTGATTACGGTGGCTTTAATTATCTTTACCGTAAGTACATTTGCCGTATTATACAAGTATGGTGAAAGTCTTATAATAAAAAAGACGTAAAAAGTTTAAAAATATCGCTAATTAAGAAAAAAATACTTGACAACGTCTAAATAACAGGAGTATAATAAAATCATTAATTTTAAGGCAAAAACTATGAAAACTTTCAAATCTTACTTTTATTTTTACTTTAATAGCAAGTTTCCCATATCGCGTTAGTAATTACTATACGGATTGTTTTTGCATGATGTGAAACCTAAGGCTTTGTAGTAATTGCTACAGAGCCTTTCTTTTTTAAGGTCGTCTAAACTTCGCATTGCGTCGTTACTGCAAAGCGTTTGGACTTCGATGACCAACAAGGTCAATCTCACCCCAAACACTTCGCGAGCCTTGACCTGCTCGTTTATACAACCTTAAAATGGGACTCTAATATAGTTCGAGAGTTCTGGGTTATTAAGTAATAACAACACGGGTTGTCAACTTGTGACAGGCGTCACGCCTGCTCGTTTATACGTCCTTAAAACAGTGTACGAACGGAGTTAAAATCCCGTTGCAAAAAGTATCGAAGAACTTTTTGCGAAAAGAAAGGACGACTAAAAGCAAGGTAAAAAAGTTAGTTCTAACGCGCGTCACGCTTATCAATAAATAAACGATAGAGCAAACACATAATAATAGATATTAAAAAATCATGATAATTTTTACTCCACACCCAC
>JAFTIG010000067.1 GCA_017457015.1 Clostridia bacterium
AGTACTAAGGTCAAAATTCTCGTATAGGTGTTAATTTTTCTTTTACCTTCTTCACCCTGCTTTGAAAGTCTTTCAAGCGCGGGGATACCGACGGTAAGAAGTTGAATAATAATTGATGCGTTAATGTAAGGTCCGATACCCATTGCGAAGAACGTACCGTAGGTAAGCGCACCACCGGATACCGCACTCATAATCTGTAAGAAAGTATAATCTTGTAAACCGCTGAACATGTGTACGCCTGGAACAGGAATATAACATCCTAATCTATAAACGAACAACAATGCTATGGTTATAAGGATTTTATTTCTTACTTCCTTAATCTTAAACGCATTTACTATCGTTTGAAACATTTTGCCCTCCCTTATTTAAGCGGGTTAGATTTGTTCTGCCTTTCCGCCTGCTTTTTCAATTGCTTCTTTTGCAGATGCCGAGAAAGCTTTTGCTTTAACGGTAAGAGCCTTGGTCAAAGTACCGTTGCCGAGAACCTTAAGTCCTATGCAATCTTTCATAACTTTGATGAGCCCCTTTGCGCCAAGAACTTCCATATCAACTACGGAATTTGCTTCGAAGTTTTCAAGAACGGAAAGATTTACTATGCTATATACTTTTTTGAAATGGTTATTGAAGCCACGTTTGGGAATTCTTCTGATTAAAGGCATTTGACCACCTTCAAAACCAGGGCGAACGCCACCGCCACTTCTTGCCCATTGTCCTTTATGTCCCTTACCACTCGTTTTGCCGAGTCCAGAGCCGATACCTCTGCCTAATCTCTTTTTAGCAGTAGTTGCGCCCTCTGCGGGACTTAAATTACCTAATCTCATTTTATTACTCCTTATTTAACGTATAACTTAAATTAGATTTTTTCTACTTTCACAAGATATTTAACCTTTGCAATCATACCGAGAATGCAGGGGTTTTCTTCGTGAATTTTGAAAGAGTTAATCTTTTTAAGTCCTAATGCCGCTACGATTTTTTTGTGAAGCGGTAAGGTTGCTATCGTGCTCTTTACAAGCGTTACTTTAATTTTACCGTATTCGGTCTTCTTTGCTTTAGCCATTAAAGTACCCTCCTTAAGCGTTTACTTCTTCCACGGTCTTACCGCGGATAGCTGCGATTTGTTCTGCAGTACGGAGCATCTTTAAGCCTGCGATTGCTGCTTTTACGCAGTTAATTTTGTTATTAGTACCGTGAGATTTGGTTCTGATGTTGGTAATACCAACTGCTTCCATAACCGCACGTACAGGACCGCCTGCTATAACACCAGTACCTTCTTCAGCCGGCATCATAAGTACCATACCGCTACCGAATTTACCGATTACTTCGTGAGGAATACTAGTTCCTAAAAGTGATACTGCAAACATATTTTTCTTTGCTCTTGCAGTTGCCTTATCGATTGCCTCGGGAACTTCTTTTGCTTTACCCATTGCGCAACCGATTTTGCCTGCACCGTCACCTACAACAACGAGTGCGGCAAATCTCATGTTTCTACCACCCTTAACGGTTTTAGTAACACGGTTTACGCAAATAAGCTTCTTAACGAGACCGTCGTTTTCTTCAACTTTCTTATGAGCTCTGTTATTATCTCTTGCCATTTTCGTTTCTCCTTGATTTATTAGAATTCCAAGCCGCCCTTTCTTGCGCCGTCAGCTAGACTTGCTACACGACCGGTGTAAAGATAACCGCCTCTGTCAAAAACAACTGCATTTATCTTCTTCGACTTTGCCTTCTTTGCGAGAAGTTCGCCTACTGCGAACGCCTGCGCCTTCTTGTCTTTGCCTTCAAAAGTACCTTTGAGTTCTTTATCAAGCGTTGACGCCGTAACCAAGGTGTTTCCTTTGACGTCGTCTATAAGTTGAGCATAAATATGAGTCAACGTTCTATAAACGGAAAGTCTGGGGGTTTCTGCGCTACCCTTAATCTTACCTCTGACTCTCTTATGTCTCTTTAATCTATCTGCGTTTTTGTTGATTTTCGTAATCATAGTTTTACTCCTATTTAATAACTTTTCGCGCTTATTCCGAAAAGCGCACTCGGCAGCCGCGCCAAAACTTGAAACGCGGCCACTAAAAGCCCTTTAAATTTATTAACCTTTACCGCCAGCCGCTTTACCGACTTTACGTTCGATAACTTCGTCGCTGTAACGGATACCGTATCCGTGATAAGGTTCGGGTTCTCTTACGCCACGAACCATTGCAGCGAATTGACCAACCTTGTCTTTATCGATACCTGCTACTACGATTTCAGTCTGCGAAGGACATTCAAGAGCGATTCCATCGATTTCTGCGATTTCAACCGGATGGCTGAAACCTACGTTCATAACGACTTTTTTGCCTTGTTTAGCAACCTTCCAACCTACGCCGTGTACAATAAGGGTTTTCTTGAAACCTTCAGTAACACCCTTTACCATGTTAGCAGCGAGCGCTCTGTAAAGACCGTGTTTAGCCTTCGTGGGAGCTAAGTCGTTTGCTCTGGTGAAAACCAAGGTAGTACCTTCAACGTTCGGGGTACTAATGG
>JAFTIG010000068.1 GCA_017457015.1 Clostridia bacterium
TAAACCACGTCATAAACCGCACCTCCATAAATTTTATATATATATAATATCATATATTTTTAAATTTGTATATACTTTTTAAAAAGTTTTTAAAAAAATTTTTTATAAATATTATATCAATTAACTTGCTTTTTATCGTAAAATATATTAAAATATTAAAAGACTTTGACGGAGAGGTGTCAGAGTGGTCTAATGTGCACGCTTGGAAAGCGTGTATACGGAAACGTATCGGAGGTTCGAATCCTCTCCTCTCCGCCATAACAGGAATAGCACCCAAACAGGTGCTATTTTTGTTATGATTGATGGGGTGTGTGGACAGAGAAACTTGGTTCGGCTTTGCCATCGTAACGCAAGTGGAGATGTATCCTCTCCTCTACTCCATAACAAGAAAAGAGTACTTACCGCTCTTACCATAAAGATTAAATCGAACAATTTAGAAAACTACTTGAATTAAATTGGCCTTTTTTGATATAATAAACTTACCGAAAATAAGAATTTACGGAAAAAATATTATGTATAACAATAAAATTGCAAAATTTATCAAACATCAAAAAGTTGCTTTTATCTGTTCTGTTGACGAAGAAGGATTTCCAAATGTAAAAGCGATGCTTAGACCGAGAAAAATCAATGGCTTACGCCAGTTTTATTTTTCAACAAACACTTCTTCATTGAGAGTAAAACAGTATATGAATAATCCAAATGCCAGTATTTATTTCTATCATAAAGGATTGATTAAGTACACGGGTGTTATGTTAATAGGTAAAATGGAAGTGTTAACCGACCAAAAGACGAAAGATATGCTTTGGCGCAAAGGAGACACGATGTTTTATAAAGGTGGTGTTACTGACCCAGACTATTGTGTTTTAAGATTTAACGCAGAAAGTGGAAGATACTATTGTGATTTAAAAACAGAAAATTTTACAATCGAGTAATATAAATTTCAATTTATCGAACAGTTAATTCCTTGTGAAAGACTTTCAAAAGTATGGTACACTACACTTAACTTTGTTAAGTGTAGTGTGTTTTTGCAAAGTAAAAAATAAAGGATAGCGAAATTTTCGCTATCCTTTTGAATTACTTAAAAAATCTCTCATGCTTAAACTATCTGTCTTTGGCACTCTTTTTATTTAATGTTTATCGACCGCATCAAGGACAGTCGTTTAGTTTATTATCGTTAAAAATAAATTTAACCGCTAATTAGAATATCTTCATTAGCTTGCTTTCTGTGATTTTATAATCGGAATAAATTTTATCATAGCCTTGTTCGGTGGGTTGATAAGTCTTATTAATCCCTACTATTTGATTTACTGCAGAAACGCTGTCGTTAAACACACCGATACCCACACCTGCAAAAATTGCACTGCCAAGGCACGCCGTTTCGTTTTCGTTTAAGGTAACGATACGTTTACCTAAAACGCCACTTTTTATATTACACCAAAGTTTACTTTTTGCGCCACCGCCCATTGAACGAATCTCTTCCACGTCAACCTTCATAAAATCGACGTATTCTTTAATCATATATGCAACCGCTTCCATAATAGCGCGAGCAAAGTGTGCGCGAGTGTGTTTTAATTCTACGCCGAAAAACACGCCCTTTGCGTTAGGTTTATATTCAGGCATAACCGTTCCGCAAAGGTGTGGCAGAACCATTAAACCTTCAGAGCCTGCAGGTACTTTTTCCGCCATTTCATCAAGTTCTTTTAACGATACGCTTTCAGAGAAATTACCCTTAAACCACTCGAGCGCAGCACCTGCCGTCGGTGCCCACATAAGCAAACAATATAGCCCCTTTCTAACGTAATATGCCGAAACTTTAAGTCCGTCGAAGAAAGGCGGGAACTTTTCGGTGAGAGCACACACGGCAAGCGCAGTGCCCGTGGTTTCACTCATAAGACCTTCTTTTACCACGCCTGCGCCCGTTATTCCTGCGATTTGGTCAAGCGCGCTAGTGGCAACGTTTATCCCGTTATAATCTCCAACCACTTCACCACTTTCTTTAAGTTCAGGTAATTGTTTTTCAGTTATTCCAAGATAGGATAAAATTTCCGGTATATATTCGCCCGTATGCACGTTCATAAGCAGTGACGACGAGTATAACGAACGCGACGCGACGAACTTGCTCGTCATACGGTAAATAATATAGTCTTCAAGCAAAAGGAATTTATCTGCTTTTTCAAAAATTTCCGGTGCGTTATCTTTAAGCCATTTTATTTTGGGAGCGGGATAACCTGCAGGAATTTCCGTTTGTCCGGTAAGATCGTACATGTTTTTTAAACCAAACCTTTCTTCCATTTCTTTTGCTTGTTTATCCGCTCTGTTATCAAGCCAAATAATGGCGTTCATGAGCGGTTTACCGTTTTTATCAAGCACGATTAAGGTTTCACCCTGCGTATCGACAGAAAGGGCGTCAACCTTGAATTTTGACGTTATTTTTCCCACCGTTTGAGAAAATATCGTAAAGAACTCTTGAGCATCAAATTCTATAAACTCGCCTTTGGTTATAAGTTTATACTGAGCCGATTCCGACGCGAGCCTTTCACCTTTATCGTTAAACAAACACGCTTTAAGCGCCGTAGTACCAAAATCTACACCTAATAAGTTTGCCATTTTACACCTCTGTTTTTCCCGTTTTGTTTGAATTTGTTTTCTTTATTATTACGTTAATAAGTATAAGCGCAAGGATTACGAATACTGCTATACCAAAAGTAGTTAAATATGCCGCTTGCCAACCGCTGTTATCAATTATACTGCCGATTATAGTAGGCGTAACGCCCGCCGCAAGCGACGCAATAGCGTTGGATATAGCGCTGTACGCGCCTGCATTTACCATATTTCTCAATTTAAACGCCATAACGCTTAAAACTATCGCTTTTACACCGTTAGTAACGACTATAAAATGATACACAGCACGAGAGAAAGCCAGACGTTTAGGTCGAAAAAGAACGCCAAAAGCAAGGATACCGGTAACAAAATCAAAGAACACAATATAGCATTTTTTATAAAATCTCTGTGCTTTTCACACAAAGATATTGTCATCATAGGTCCTAAAGCGATCATTATCGGCGCTATTATCGTAACGTATACCGAAACGCTTTTATCCATTCCGTGAACGTCGACGAAAAGGCTGGTTATATAATTCATTACGCAATAGTATAACGACGTTATTAAAAAAGCCATAGTTAAGTCTATCATATAGAATACCGCTACTTTTTTCTTGGTTTCAAGCGTAAAAAGCGGTTTTTCTATATTATTAGACCCTTTTTCGTCATTAGTAACGCTTGTTTCTTTTTTATCGAACAACTTGTTTAATTTTTCGAACCTACTTGCCTTAAACACTACAAAAACAAAAATAATTATAGCGATAGCAAAAATACTGCTTAAAACAAAATACGGAATTCTCCATAAATCGTAAGTAATACACAGCGCGCTCAAACCGTAAGAAATTACCGTTCCGAAGGCGTAAGCCAAATTCATCACCCTATTTGCGGAAGTCATTTGCTTAATAGGTAAATATTTAGTAAGCATATAATTGCAACCACAATACACGCTTGCTTGAAATGCGCCAGTAAGTCCAAAAAGCGCCCACATTTGGTAAACGTTTTCAGTCACGCCCATCAAAAACGAGCATATTGCTGAAATCGGAACGGTTACGATCATAAGTTTGCGAAAATCGACCTTTCCTATTATAAAGAATAGCCCTACTTGAACTAATCCGTACGCAACGAAATAACAAGTATTAGTCATGCTTATCTTGGCATATTCAATATTCCACATCGTGCGAACGTACTCTAATTCCGCTATAAATACGCCTTTAATTGCCATGCTCAACGTATAAAGGAAAAAACAAGCAAAAATAAGCAATACACCTATGCTTTTACGCTATTTATCCACGATTTTTATTGTCACGGGATCGTCGCTATGATGTAAAAATCTAAATAATTCCATGATTATCCTTTGTAGTTTAAAGTTACCGTCCCGTCTTCGTTGAATATTACGGTGTCTTTATCCATATTAATCGACCGTTTATGCTTTAAATATTCTTCCGTACTCTTAAATACCGGCGTATAATTGTCAATTATATATTTTGCTTTTTCACCACCGTTCGAGAGCAACGCTTCAAGCAAAAGCACCTGAAATTTTGCTGAGTCAACGCAAGCGTTTACGGGATCTGCTATTTTATAATCAATTCCGTGTGACTTGCCTACCGCGCCACACGCGTATGCGTGTATTGCAGGGAAAAGTGAACTTATATCTCCCATATCCGTTGATGACGCTAACCATTCGTCATCGATATCAACGCTACCTTTTCCGTAATTTTCTTCTATAACTTCAGCGGCGAGCGCCCTAAAATTAAGGTCGTCACGCAATGCTTCAGAGCCTGCCATATCGGTAATTTTAACGGTTGCTCCGAGTGCCGCCGCGCATGCTGATATGGTAAGATTTACCTTTTCGTTCACTTTTTTGTGCGCGATGGGATTTGCCGCGCGAACGTAACTTTCGATTACGACTTCATCAGGCACGGCGTTTACCGCGTCCCCACCCTTAGTTATAATAGAGTGAATTCTGACGTAGTCTTTTTCCTGAAAAGTTTCCCTTAAAGAGTTGATTGCAAGAAGTATTAAATTTGCCGCGTTTAACGCGTTTATCCCTTTATGCGGATGCGCGCCTGCGTGAGAAGAAACGCCTTTAACGACCATGCGTTTTCTTATTACTCCGTTATGACCGCGCGTAAGTTTAAACTTGCAGTTTTTCGCAGGTGAAGTATGTACCATAAACGCTATATCAGTGCCGTCGAAAATTCCGCGACTGATAAATTCAGGTTTTCCTGAAGTAAACTCGATTACGCCTTTTTTAACGAGTTCTTGGCGATAAGTTATTTCAATACCTTCTTCTGCGGGTACGCAACAAAGTTTAATCTTTCCGCAAAGTTTATCTAAAACTTCCTTATTCGTGAGTGCTCCCGCAACGCCGAGCATTGCCGCGCATTGAGCGTGGTGTCCACAGTTATGTATTGCGCCGGTCACTTTATCGCATTCGGGGTGCTTAAAGTTTATTAAAGAGTCAAGTTCCGCAAGTATAAGCACGTTCGGTCCAACCCTACCCGTATCGATAACGGTATAAAATCCCGTTATACCGTCCGCTCTCGTTACTGTATACCCCATTTTTTCAAACTCGGCAATCATATACTCGTTCGTCTTAAATTCTTTATATCCTGGTTCGGGGTTGTTCCAAATATGACGTTCAGAGCGTAAAATAAGATCCCTATATTCTTCAACTGCTTGTATTGCGTTTTTCATAAACGTTTTCCTATTAAAATTTCAATTTGATTATATCGTTTTCTAATACGAGTTTTGTACCGTAAGGCGTAGAAAGTCTTGAAAGCACTTCAAAAATTTCCTTACGCTCATCGCCTTTTGCGTGGTACGGAAGTCCGTCTAACTTTCCTTCTCTTTTAAACCCTGCAACCACAGGTAACATATTGAGTGCGGTTAGTTTACCGCAGTCGTCAAATTCCATATACGGAATAACGGTCATAAAGTTACACTTATGAACTTGCAGTCCTATAGTGTTATTTTTTGAGCGCGCCATTAGGCCTTCCCACGCGGTCGCGTTTTTATCCACGCCGTACTTTTCCATAAAGTCGGCAGGTAGAATCGGAACTCGCATGCCTTGATATATAAAATCGCCAAGCGAATAAAATATAGGACTGCCTTTATAAATTTCCAACGCCCTTAACTGATGCGTTCCGCCACCTATCATTGCGGACGCACCTGCGTCTATACACGCATGCGACAGTTCTTCTAAATACTCTGGAACTTCTTCGTGAATATCCGTTTTAACTGTATGGCAATGAATAAGAATAACCACTAAATCGTATTCTTTTTTTGCATCTTTTATCGCGCTTACAATTCTTTCCTTATCCTTTTTATTGCACTCGGTCTTTTTCCTAGAGCCGTCGTAACAAAATTTAATACCGCCGAAATTGAATATTCCGTCAGGATCAGGCAAAACGAATCCACCTGCAATATTTAACTCTCTTTGTCCGTTGATGCGAGTTTTTTCAGCGACTGATTTTAACGCGTTAACCGTTTGTTCGTCAGCGGGATAATAAGTATCGTGCCCAATATAATTTACTCCCGGACGTGCAGCGAGCGTATTCGTAGCGTCGTTTGCCTTGGACGCCGCTTCATATTCTGCCGTAACCGCAAATATTGCAACTCTTTTACCACAGACGTCAATTACCGCAGGTGCTGCTGCTTCACTTAAACTCCTGCCTGTACCCGAGTGCGCTAAATTACGCTTATCGAGTTCGTCAATAGTAGAAAGCATACCGTGATACGAATAGTCCATACAGTGATTGTTTGCAGTTCCGTAATAGTTAAAGCCGTAACGAGTAAGATCGTCAAAAACTTCAGGCTCGGTGTTAAGCCACGTTCCGCCACTGTACGCGTTAGGAAAATCACCGAACTTTGAGATATTAGTTTCTAAATTAGTAATTCTAACGTCGCCCTTGCCTATAAACTCTTTTATAACCGCCATATCGGCGTCGTATTCAGCAGGAATATCTGCAACGAAAAGTGCGTCGCCCGTTGCCGTAACTTTAATTTTATTATCCATATTAACACCTTTTTAATTTTTTATATTTCTACTTTTTTAATAACGTTTTTATATAAATCTTTCAAGGTAATAACGCCTTCTTCTAAAATTATATAACTGTTTGCCGTGTCGTTTTTAGGAAGAGAAAGTGAGCCTGCGTTTGCTACGACCGTCTTCCCCTTTCTTTCTATAAACCCCGTGTGAAAATGCCCGTAAATTACCGCGTCAAACTCGGTTTTTGGCATTTGGTCTTTATTAAAAACGTGCCCGTGTGTTAAAAAAATCGTTTTGTCGCTTGATATTACGACTGCGTTTTCTATAAAATCAAACTCAGATATCATAGTGTCAACTGCGCTGTCACAGTTACCTTTAATAACCAAAAGTTTATCCTTTACACCGTTAAGAAGTTCAGCAACTTGCATAGGCGCGTATTCTTCGGGCAACGGATTTCTCGGCCCGTGATTATATACGTCGCCGAGCAGTATGAGTTTGTCTGCACCTTCTTTTTTAAATATTTCTATAAGTTTTCGTGCGTAAAAACTTGAACCGTGAATATCTGACGCTATTAAAAATTTCATAAACCTTTTCCTTTAACCAAATCTAATACCACTTCCCTTGCGAGCATAAGTCCTGCAGTGGCAGGAACGAATATCATACTCGGCGGGGCGGTCTTTCCGTCCGCTTTTTTTTCCGTACAATTACCACCGTAAACTACGCTCTCTTCAGAATATACGACCTTTACGCCCTTTATATTGCGGTTTTTAAGTTCTCTGCGCATTACTCTTGCAAGCGGACAGCCCTTTGTCTTTTCTATATCCGATACTTTAAGTGCCGACATATCTAGTTTACCGCCCGTACCCATGCAAGATATTACTGGTACACCGACTGCTTTTGCGCGGGATATAATTTCTAATTTTGCCGATACGGTATCCACTGCGTCGATTATATAATCATATTTTGATAGGTCGTAATTATCTGCGTTTTCGGGCAAATAGAACACCTTTTCTGCATAGACTTTAATTTCGGGATTAATTGACAAAAGGCGGTCTAAAATAACCGCCGTTTTATCTTTACCGACCGTATCTTCCGTCGCTATAATCTGACGGTTTACGTTTGTTACGTCCACTATATCGTTGTCGAAAACGGTAATACTCCCTATACCCGAACGCGCAAGCGCTTCGACTGCGTATCCGCCTACTCCGCCTACGCCGAATACGGCAACCGACGAATTTTTTAAGACGTTGAAATTATCTTGACCGATAAGGAGTTTTACACGACTGAAAGCATCCATATTACAATAAGTAAATTCCTTTTTTTGCGTTTTCTTCAATACATTCATCCGACCAGATGGACGCTTGAACTTCGCCTATGTGCGCTTTATTTAAGAAGAACATACATAGTCTTGACTGACCTATCCCTCCCCCGATAGTGAGCGGGAGTTTACCCGACATAATATCTTTGCAATAAGGGTTTTCAAGTTTATGAAGTTCTTTTTTCTTTTTAAGTTGCTTTAATAAACTCTTGTCGTCTACTCTTATACCCATAGAAGATATTTCGAGTGCTATACCTAAAACGTCGTACCATAAAATTATGTCGCCGTTAAATTTCCAGTCGTCATAGTCTGCCGCTCTGCCGTCGTGCGGTTTACCGTCAGATAAATCCCAACCGATTTGATAAAGGAAAATCGCACCGTATTTTTTTGCGGCGGCGTTTTCCCTTTCCTTTCTCGATAAGGTAGGATATTCTTTTTCAAGTTCTTTAGTTGATATAAAGGTAATTTCGTCAGGGATACTATGCGTAATCGCAGGATATTTTGCGTTTACCTTTTTTGCGAGAATTTTTAGCGCCTTATAGATTGATTTAACCGTCTTTTTAAGATAAGAGAGTTTTCTATCCTTTTCGGTTATAATCTTTTCCCAGTCCCACTGATCGACGTAAACCGAGTGTAGAGCGTCTAAATCTTCGTCACGGCGAATTGCGTTCATGTCCGTATAAAGCCCCGTTTCAGGCTCGAAACCGTACTTTGCAAGCGCCATTCTTTTCCATTTTGCGAGCGACTGAACTATCTCGACTTCTTTTTTCAAAGTCAATACGTCAAACCTAACCGCACGCTCGTATCCGTTAAGATTATCGTTAAGTCCAGATTCCGGTTGAACGAATAAAGGCGCGGATACACGCGTGAGTTTTAAGGCTTTTGCCAGTTCCCTTTCAAAAGTATCTTTTATAAATTTTATCGCTATCTCCGTTTCCAAGAGATTGAGCGCGGATTTATATTCCATTTAGTCGATAACTCCTTGGTAAAGCGGATATTTAACGAGAAGTTTTTGTACTTCAGCACGAACGTAATCAAACGCTTCTTCTTTCTTGTTTATAATTTCAGTAATAAGTTCTGCAATCTTAACGCAATCGTCTTCTTTTAATCCACGGCTAGTGATTGCGGGCGTACCGATACGAACGCCACTGGTTACGAACGGTTTTTGCTTATCGAACGGAATTGCGTTCTTGTTTAAGGTGATGTTAACTTCGTCAAGCATCTTTTCTAAATCCTTACCCGTAACGTCTTTATCCGAAAGGTCAAGGAGCATAAGATGGTTATCCGTACCGCCCGAAACGAGTTTAACGCCGAGTTCTAAAAATCTCTCGCTCATTGCCTTTGCGTTCTTTTTAACCTGTTCCATATAAGTCTTATATTCAGGTTTTAACGCCTCGCCAAAAGCTACTGCTTTTGCAGCGATAATATGCATAAGCGGTCCGCCTTGCGTTCCAGGGAATACCGCCTTATCGATAATCTTTGCATACTCTTCTTTGCAAAGAATCATACCGCCACGCGGACCTCTTAAAGTCTTGTGCGTCGTGGTCGTAACAAAATCTGCGTAAGGTACGGGACTAGGATGAAGTCCCGTTGCAACAAGCCCTGCAATATGAGCGATATCTACCATCATATAGCAACCGACTTTATCACAAATTTCACGGATTCTCTTAAAGTCGATAACTCTAGGATAAGCACTTGCACCGCAAACGAATATTTGTGGCTTAACTTCTAAAACCTGCGCTTCTAAATCGTCGTAATCGATTGTGCCCGTTTCTTCTTTAACGCCATATCCAACCGAATTAAAATATTTACCTGAAACGGTAACGGGACTACCGTGAGTTAAATGTCCGCCGTGAGCAAGGCTCATACCCATAATGGTGTCGCCCGGTTTTAATACCGCAAAGTATACCGCAAAGTTTGCGTTTGCACCGCTGTGGGGTTGAACGTTTGCGTGGTCTGCACCGAAAAGTTTTTTAGCGCGTTCTATCGCAATCTTTTCTACGATATCTACGCACTGGCATCCGCCGTAATATCTATGTTCGGGATAGCCTTCTGCATACTTATTAGTAAGCACGCTACCTGCTGCCAAAAGCACGTTTTCCGATACTACGTTTTCACTTGCGATAAGTTCAATATTATCGCGCTGTCTTTTGAGTTCTTTTTCCAGTCCTTCGTACACTTCAGGATCTGCGAGTTTGATAGAAGTTAAGTCAATCATTTTGTTTCTCCTTCGTCTGTTTATCTAAAATTGTATTTTCTTCTTTTATTATTCGTATTATTACGGGAGAAAAACTCACCGTTTTTTTTAGTTTTTTATCTATTAGTGAGAGCACTGCAAACCACGCCACGATTAAACAAAGGCTCATTATCAATACCGAGAGTTCGGAATTTATAATTAAGTACCCTATCAGCGCAGATAGTCCTATTAAAATAAGCGGTACTAAAAACACGAGTATTGCACCCAAAAGTTTACCGTCACGCTCGGTTTCAATCTCTACCGTATCGCCTACCAAACCGCCAACCGAATTCTTCGCATCAAACTCTATTTTAGACGCGCCTTTTGGAAATAAACACATACCGCATTTATCGCACTCGGTCTTTTTATCGACAGATACTTTTGCACTGCCGTCTGTAACTTCTGTGATTACGCCTAACTCTCTCATTTTTTAAGATTTTCTATCAGGTCGTTGACGTTTGTAGTTTGCTCACTGCCATCCGCCATGTTTTTGATTTTTACGTTACCGCTGGTAAGTTCGTCCGAACCTATTACGATAACTTTTTTAGCACCGATTTTATCAGCGTACTTAAACTGCGCTTTTATGCCCCTGCCCATGTGATCGAAATCTGCGATTATACCTTTATCTCTCATTGCGGTAACTAACTTAAACGCCATTTCCGATTCTTGTTCACCCATAGGCGCAATATAATATTCTACTTGGTTGGGGTTTTCTATCTCAACGCCGATATTTTCAAGGAGCATTAGTATTCTTTCTATACCGACTGCAAAGCCTATACCCGGAACGTCTTGTCCACCGAGTTGTTTAATAAGCCCGTCGTATCTTCCGCCACCGCATACCGTGCCTTGTGCGCCGATATTTTCCGAAACGAATTCAAATACCGTTCTAGTGTAGTAATCAAGTCCCCTAACGATATTTGCGTTTATCTTATACTCTACGCCTACGCTGGTTAGCAACTTTTGCACCTTGTTAAAGTGTGCGCTACAATCGTCACAAATGTAATCTAAAATCTTAGGCGCGTTTGCCGTTATCTTTTTACAGTCGTCGTTCTTACAGTCTAAAATTCTGAGCGGATTTTTGTTGAGCCTATCTCTGCACAGTTCGCACATGCCGTCTATGTTCTCGTTAAGATATGCTTTAAGTGCTTCTTCGTATTTTTTTCTGCACTCTTTGCATCCTATGCTGTTTAAGTATAAGGTAACGTTTTTTATGCCTACCTTATCTAAAAAGGTTTTTGCGAGCAATATGGTTTCCGCGTCTACGTTTGCATCCGTTGCGCCTAAAAATTCTATACCGAATTGGTGAAATTCTCTAAGCCTGCCTGCTTGCGGACGTTCGTAACGGAAACACTGCGTTATATAGAATAATTTAGCGGGCAACACTTGCGAGTGCATACCGTTTTCCACGAACGCACGCGCTACGCCTGCCGTACCTTCCGGCTTTAAGGTAACGCTCCTGCCGCCCTTATCCAAAAAGGTATACATTTCTTTGTTGACTATGTCAGTAGTTTCGCCCACACCGCGAAGGAATACTTCAGTGTGCTCGAAAGTGGGAGTTCTGATTTCCGACGCGCCGAAAGTCTTTGCGACTTCTCTTGCCGTACTTTCAATAAACTGCCATTTGTAACTGTCTTTGGGCAAAACGTCTTTCGTGCCCTTGGGTACGTTTATCATGTTATTAGTTCCTTAAAGTATATATTTTTTGAGATCTTTTTCTTTGGTTTCGCCACCGAGTTTATTTATTACGAACGCTCTATCTATAACTATTTCTCTACCCGTGCCGTCTGCTTCAAAGGATATATCTTCTATAAGATTTTCCATAACGGTATGCAAGCGACGCGCGCCTATATCTTCGCTAGTGGCGTTCATATCTTCTGCAATGCGAGCAATTTCTTCAATAGCGTCGTCGGTATATTTTAACTCTACGCCGTCAACCTTTAATAGGGTTGCATACTGAATAGTAATTGCGTTTTGCGGAGTGGTTAAAATATCGATAAAATCTTGTTTAGATAAACTGTTTAGTTCAACGAGTATCGGGAAACGACCTTGAAGTTCGGGAATAAGGTCGCTTACCTTGGAAACGTGGAACGCACCCGCTGCAATAAAGAGTATATAATCAGTCTTTATAGCACCATATTTGGTCATAACGGTAGAGCCTTCAACGATAGGTAAAATATCGCGCTGAACGCCTTCTCTCGAAACGTCTTGTCCACCGCCCTTGTTGCCTTTAGCGGCAATCTTATCTATTTCGTCAATAAATATTATCCCTTCGTTTTCCGCACGGCGAATCGCTTCTTCGTTAACGCTATCCTTATCTATAAGTTTATCGGCTTCTTCACTAATTAAAATCTTTCTCGCTTCTTTTACCGTGAGTTTTCTTTTCTTCTTTTTCTTTGGCATCATGTCGCCGAATATACTGCCGATACTGATCTCGCCTGCACCCGGTAAAAGTTCCATAGGCTTTGGATTGTCAACTATTTCTATCTCTATTACTTCATTATCGTAATAGCCTTTCTTTAAGCCTTCTAAAATATTTTTTTCAAATATATCTTGCGGAGTTTCACCCCTGTCGAGTCTGCGAACTTCTGCAACGATTTTAGCAAGGCGTGCATCCACCGCCGCGCCTGCTTTTTCAGTTACCTTGTTAAAGCGTTCTTCTTTAACTAGCCTTACGGCACACTCTACTAAATCTCTTATCATCGATTCAACGTCTCTGCCGACGTAACCGACTTCGGTATATTTGGTTGCTTCAACCTTGACGAACGGCGCGCCGACGAGTTTAGATAAACGACGTGCTATCTCCGTTTTACCAACGCCCGTTGGTCCTTTCATAATGATATTCTTGGGCGTAATTTCTTCCATTTCTTGCGGGGTAAGCATGCTCCTTCTATAACGATTGCGGAGCGCTATCGCCACAGCCTTCTTTGCAGAATGTTGCCCTACTATATATTTATCGAGTTCACTTACTATTTGTTTAGGACTTAAATTCATAATCCACTCCTTATAAAACCTCACAAGTGATGTTGTCGTTTGTAAAAACGCAAATCTCACTTGCTATTTTTAACGATTTTTTAACTATTTCTTCTGCAGAGTAATCGGTTTCTTGACGGAGAGCGCGTGCCGCAGCGAGAGCGTAGTTACCGCCACTACCTATTGCACATACACCGCCGTCCGGCTCGATTACTTCACCCGTACCCGATACGATAAGGAGTGTGTCCTTATCCGCCGTTATCATCATTGCTTCAAGTTTTCTAGCCTTATCGCTTCTCCAAAGTTCAGCAAGTTCAACGGCACTTCTCATAAGGTTACCAGAATACTTGTTTAGCATTTCTTCAAATCTTTCCGAAAGAGTAAACGCGTCGGATACCGAGCCTGCGAACCCTAAAATTACCTTGCCGTTATAAATGCGTCTTACCTTTACGGCGTTGTTCTTAAAAATAACCGACTGCGACATAGTGACTTGTCCGTCGCCTGCAATAGCCGTCTTGCCGTCCTTTTTAACGGCACATATAGTCGTACCTAAAAATTCAATCATTTTTTTATCTCCTTTATAAAATCAGAAAGTTCACTTAAACTCCGTTCTGCCATCAAACGCTTTCTCTCCGCCTTATCCCTTACGATTTTATCGAGTGGCGGTAGTATACCAAAGTTTGCGTTCATAGGCTCAAAGTCCTTGTTTTCCGTCGTAATATATTTTGCTAGCGCACCGAGCACCGTTTTATCGGATACGGTAGCGCAATCTTTATTTTCCAACTTTCTCTTTAAGTATATTGCTGACATCAACCCGCTTGCCGCACTTTCAACGTAACCTTCAACGCCCGTTATCTGCCCTGCAAAATAAATTTTCGGGTGATCTTTAAGAGCGTAGTCCTTTCCCAAAACTTTTGGTGAATTGATAAAGGTGTTTCTATGCATGACGCCGTACCTTAAATACTCGGCGTTTTTAAGAGCGGGGATTATAGAAAATACTCTCTTTTGCTCCCTGAAAGTAAGATTAGTCTGAAAACCTACCATATTGTACATAGTTCCGTTTTCATCTTCCTTTCTAAGTTGCAAACACGCGTACGCCCATCTGCCCGTTTTAGGATCGGTAAGCCCTACAGGCTTTAACGGTCCAAATCTTAAAGTATCTAGACCGCGCGCAGCCATTATCTCAATCGGCATACACCCTTCAAACACCGTCGCACTTTCAAAGTCATGCAGTTTTGCACGCTCTGCTTTAACGAGCGCATCCATAAACGCAAGATATTCGTCTTTGTTCATCGGGCAGTTTATATGGTCGCCGTTGCCTTTGTCGTATCTATCGCCGAAAAAGGCGTTATTCATATCTATGCTCTCGAAATCTATAACGGGAGCGGACGCGTCGAAAAAACTCAAATTTTCACCGACAAGCAACTTAATACTATTGCTTAAACTTTCGGTAGTTAGCGGACCACTTGCAACTATCGTATACTCGTCAAGGTCGATATCTTGAACTTCTTCTGAAACGTGCTCGATATTTTTTTCGCTTTTAAGTTTTTCGGTAACGTATTCGGAAAACTTTTCTCTATCTACTGCCAGCGCGTTGCCTGCTGGAACGCGCGTTTTATCCGCCGCTTCTATAATGAGCGAGCCGAGCGTGCGCAATTCTTCTTTAAGCAGTCCTGCGGCGTTGCCGTAGACGTCGTTGCTTTTAAGCGAGTTTGAACAGACTAATTCAGCGTAGTTATTACTTGTATGTGCAGGCGTCGTCTTGTTTGGCTTAATCTCGTACAGTTTGACCTTTATCCCGTTTTTAGCAAGATAGTACGCCGCTTCAGCCCCGGCAAGTCCGCCGCCTATTATCTTAACCTTTTGCATCTTCAAAGCGTTTACATTTTTTATTTGAGCACTTTACCTTACCTTCAACTTCTATAAGGAAAGCACCGCAATCGGGGCATTTTTCCCCAGTGGGAATATCCCAACTCATAAACTTACAACTCGGATAGTTTGAACAACCGTAAAATACTTTGCCACCGCGACTCGTCATCTTTTTGGTAGGTTTACCACATTCGGGGCAAACTCCTACGCTCTCTGTCATACTTATCGTGTTTTTACATTTGGGATAATTTGAACAAGCAAGGAACTTACCAAACTTGCCTTCTCTTTCAACCATCATTGATCCGCACTTTGAGCAAATCTTGTCGGTAGGAATAATCACCTTTTCGTTTACTGCCTTGATGTTTTGACAATCGGGATAGTTTGAACAAGCGTAATAGTTGCCGTACTTACCGCTGTTAATTATCATAGGTGCGCCACACTTCTCGCAAAGCACATCAGTTATTTTAGATTTTCTTAACTGTTCTTCAAACGGAGTATAAAAGTCTGCAATAAGTTTTCTCCAGTCCTTTCCGCCTTCGCCTATATCGTCTAAATCGTCTTCCATCTTTGCCGTAAACGATATATCCATTACGTCGGGGAAATATTTAACCAAAAAGTCGATTAAATCGTAACTGACGGGATTTGGCACTAAATACTTTTTGTCTTTATGGACGTATTCTCTTTTCTTGTCCGAGAGTTTTGCCATTATGGTCGCGTAAGTGGACGGCCTACCTATCCCCTTATCTTCCATGTGCTTAATGAGCGTCGCTTCGGTATAACGAACGGGGGGTTTGGTAAACTTTTGCTCTTTGGTTATACCGTTTAAGTTTAATCTTTCGTTATCGGTAAGGTTTGGAAGCAATGCGTTTCCACTCTCTTCGTCTTCTTCTTTTTTGGTATCGTCGTAAACGACGGTATATCCCTTAAAGATCATAGTTTTACCGCTCGTTCTTAAAGTATATTCACCTGCGCCAACGTCAACCGACATGCCGTCGTATCTCGCTTCAGACATCTGCGACGCGATAAAGCGGTCGTATATAAGTTTATATAATTTATACTGATTTTTGTCGAGTATATCTTGAACGCTTTCGGGCGTTTTACTTATATCTATAGGACGGATTGCTTCGTGCGCGTCCTGTGCGTCCTTTTTAGAACGATATACGTTAGGCTTTGCAGGAACGTAGTCTGCGCCGTAATTAGCACGAATATATTCGAGCGCACTCTTTTGAGCGTCTGTCGATATACGGACGGAGTCCGTTCTCATATAAGTAATAAGCGCCACGTTTCCGCGCGGAGTTTCTACACCTTCGTACAATCTTTGCGCTACCTGCATTACCTGCGGTGGGGTTAGATTTAATCTTATAGAGCCGTCCTGTTGTAAAGTACTGGTTATATACGGTGCAGGTGCGTGTGACTTAATAAGTTGACGTTTTACACTTTTGACGTAAAAATTGGAATTTTTAAGTTCGTTCTCAACCTTTGCCGCTTCTTCTGCACTGGACGGTTTGTATTTTTTGTCGTTCTTTTCTAAAAGTAGCACTTTAAAATCCGTACCACCGTTAGGTGCAACGCATGCTTTTAAGTTCCAGTATTCTTGGGGCTTAAACGCCAAGATTTCCCTTTCACGGTCAACGACCATTTTGAGTGCAACCGACTGAACTCTACCGGCGGAAAGATTTTCGTTAAGCCTTGAACTTGCAGCAGGAGATATACTGTACCCTACTATTCTATCAAGCACGCGCCTTGCTTGCTGTGCGTCAACTAAGTTTTTATCTATTTTTCTGGGATTTGCAAGAGCGGCTTTTACCGCCTTTTCAGAAATTTCGTTAAACTCTATACGGTTAAGGTCGTTTTCGTTAAGACCTAAAACTTCCGCCAAGTGCCATGAGATTGCTTCACCTTCTCTATCAGGGTCGGTTGCCAAATAAACTTTGTCGGCTTTTGCCGCCGCCGTTTCAAGACGTTTTATGTCTTGCTTTTTTTCGGCAGCGATAACGTAATGCGGTTCAAAGTTGTTGTTTATCGATACACCCATGTAGTTGACGGGTAAATCTCTTATGTGACCTTTTGACGCGTCTACCTTATAATCGCCTTTTAAGAATTTTTCAATAGTCTTTGCTTTGTGTGGTGATTCTACGATTATTAATTGCATTTATTCCTCCGAATATTTACGGGTAAGCCCATAAACGTTTCCGCTCTTTACCACCACTCCCTTAATTTCAAGAATGGACAGTATCGGCGTTATTTCAAACGCGTTCTTTTTTAACGCGCTACTCAATTTTTCTATATGTAATTCTCCGTCCGATAGCGCTCTTAATATTTCGCGCTCGGCGTCAGTATAAGTTTCTTTACGCTTTTCATTATTCTCACCGTAAAAGGACAGTATATCTTCAGGCGAATCGGTAAGGTACGCACCGCGTTTAATAAGATCGTTACAGCCTGCGCCCGAACTTATACCTGCACTATACGGAATCGCAAATAAATCTTTTCCGTACTCTTCAGCGTATTCTGCGGTATAGAGCGTTCCGCTCTTCATTGCTCCGCTGACTATTAAAACGCCTTTAGATAAGCCTGCAATTATTCTGTTTCTCACAGGAAAGTGAAACGGTCTTGGCACGGTTTGCGGTGGATGCTCGCTTATAGCAAGTCCGCTTTCGACGACCTTACTTAACAAATCTTGATTACTTTTAGGATAAATATTATCAAAACCGCCTGCGATAACAGAAATAGTTTTTCCGCCGTTATCGACGGCTGTTTTTAACACTGCACTGTCTACACCTTCTGCTATACCGGTAACGAGAACGTATTTTGCACCGATAAGTTCTTTTGCGTAATTTTCCGCAAGTTTTATTGATAGCGGTAAACTCTTGCGACTACCTACTATCCCGAACAATTTTTCGTTCAAGAGTTTGACGTTTCCTTTGGCGTAAAGCACGAACGGCGGAACGGGTAAATCCTTCAAACTTACAGGATAGTCTTCCGATATGTACGTTACCGCAACTATGCCACGGTCTTCAAACCCTTTCAATAAATAATTGAGATATTCGCCCGTTGCCGAATTTCTTATCGTATTATACGAATTTTCACCAACTGCGCTTACTATATATTCCCTTGAACGCTCGATTATATTCTTTATATCCGACTTGCCATCTATATAATTATATAACTGTTGCTTATGCTTATATTCCAGACCTAAAAAACTGTCTATCCATATATAACACAATTCACTCTTACTATATTTCATCTTTTACTATCAATATCAATTATGGCGATAGCTTATCGCTTCTAATACGTGCTCTACTCTTATATCGTCGTAAAGTGCCATATCCGCAATAGTACGCGCGACTTTGATTATACGACTGCGTGCACGCGGTGACAAATTCAAAGTTTCATAAGCGCGCTTTAACACGTCTTCACACTCTTTAGAAAGTTTGCAATATTTGTTAATTTGACGCGCGCCCATATCGCTGTTTGTAAGTATACCGTCGTTTTTAAAGCGCTCTTTTTGTATAAGACGCGTTCTATTTACACGTCTTCTTACCGTTTCAGACGTTTCGGGTTTCTCGTCCGACGTAAGTTCTGCATACTTAACTTCATCTACTTCTACTTGAATATCTATTCTGTCAAGGAGCGGTCCTGAAATTTTATTTTTATATTTCGCAATCATTGCGGGCGTACAGGTACAAACCTTTTCCGACGAGCCGTAATTACCGCAAGGGCAAGGATTCATACTACCGCAAAGCATAAAGTTTGCAGGATAGTTTATCGTTCCTGCCGCACGGGCTACCGTGATGCATCCGTCTTCTAACGGTTGACGCAATACTTCTAAAGCCGAACGCGAATACTCGGGCATTTCGTCTAGGAAAAGCACGCCGTTATGCGCAAGGCTAATCTCACCCGGTTTAACTTTTATCCCACCGCCTGCAAGCGCAATCATGGTCGCAGTATGGTGCGGACTTCTGAACGGACGGTTAAATACTATTCCGTCACTGTCTTTAAGCGCGCCTGCAACCGAGTGAATCTTGGTCGTTTCAAGCGCTTCTTCAAAAGTCATGTCGGGCATAATGGTCGGTATACATTTTGCAAGCATTGTTTTGCCCGTACCTGGAGCACCTACGAAAAGTAAGTTATGCCCACCCGATACGGCAATTTCAAGCGCGCGCTTTGCAACGGCTTGACCTTTAACAAAGCATAGGTCGCTATCGTATAAGTTTTTGCATGCCGTTGACGTGTAATCGTGTTTTTCTACTATCGGCAATGCCGTTAGTCCAGAAAGGTGATCTATTACCTGTCTTAAACTTTCCGCCGCTATAACTTCTATACCGTCTACGAAAGACGCTTCTTTTTCGTTACCCTTGGGGATGATGAATTTTTTATAGCCGAGCGATAATGCGGAAATTAGCACGGGGAGAACGCCGTTTATTCTGCGGAGTGAACCGTCGAGAGAAAGTTCGCCCATAAAGATTATATCCTTTACGTCCGCTTCGAGTTGACCGCTTGCTATGAGCACGCCGATTGCCAAAGACAGATCTAGTGACGAGCCTTCTTTTGTGACGTCTGCAGGCGCAAGGTTAGCCGTAAGATGTTTTACGGGCATAGCGCGACCACTGTTTTTTATAGCCGAACGGATACGCTCTTTGCTTTCCTTTACCGCAGTATCTGCAAGTCCTACTATATCAAATGCAGGTAAACCGTTTGAAACGTCTACTTCAACTTCAATTGGTACGCCTTCTAATCCTATAAGAGTAAAGCCGTTGATTTTTGCCAGCATAAGTAAATTACCGCCCTTATTCTTTAGAGTAATGCGAACATAGTCCGCTATTTTAATATTATATAATATTTAATTTTATTTGTAAACTATAAGAGCGGAATTTTTACAACTTTTTATACATTATATATAGAGAGTGTTTTTACGCTTGGCTTTTTGCTTGATTTACGCGCTAAAAATAAAAAAAAAAGAACTTACTTTTTCAGTAAGTTCTTTTAGTTGTGTTTTGAAATTATCTCTTAACTTCTTTAACCTTTGCAGCCTTGCCGGTACGAGCACGTAAATAGTAGAGTTTTGCACGACGTACTTTACCCTGTCTTACGACCTGAATATCTGCAACCTTTGGCGAGTGGATGGGGAAAGTTTTTTCTACGCCTACACCGAAAGACATTCTTCTTACGGTAAAGGTTTCACTGATTCCACCGTGTTTTCTCGCGATAACGATGCCTTCAAATGCCTGCAATCTTTCTCTGTCACCTTCGATAACTTTTACCATTACTTTAACGGTGTCACCTACGTTGAATTGAGGAATGCTGCTCTTTACGTTTTCTTGATTGATAGCGTCAATAATGCTGTTGTTCATTTGCTTTTACCTCCGATTTATTAAACGTTCATTGTCATCTGTGATTTATTTTTTATGCAAGAGGAACGCCCAAAGCGTCTAATATGATACCACATTTTTAATTTAATAGCAAGCGTTTTTACATAGTAAATGCATTTAAAATGTGATTAATTTGTCCGTTTTCTATTTCTACGACGTCAAAACGGCAAGGAACGTCCGTCTTTTTCTCTACCATAAGGTAATAAGACGCAATTTTGTAGTATTTTTGTTGTTTTTTATAATTGACCGCTTCGCTTGGAAGTCCAAACGATTCATCCGTTCTCGTCTTAACTTCAATAAAAGTCAAAACGTCACCGTCTTGCGCAATAATATCTATCTCGCCAAGTGCGGTTTTATAGTTAGTTTTGAGTATCTTAAATCCTTTCTTTTTAAGGAATTCCGCCGCTTTTAATTCTCCGGCTCTACCCAGAAATTTTTTATAAAAGTTTTTCTGTGCAATCTGCAAGGTCCTATCTCCTTGATTTTATCTATATGCACTTTCGTGCCGTAACCCTTGTGCTTTTCAAAGCCGTATTCGGGAAACTCTTTCGCATATTCAACCATAAGTCTATCACGGTATACTTTTGCTAAAATTGACGCGCAACCTATCGTATAACTGTTCAAGTCGCCTTTTACGATATATTCGGCGTTTATCGAAAGATTTGTATCCACTCCGTCAACCAAAGTTATATCGGGCTTTACTTTTAAGCCTTGTACTGCCGACGTCATACATTTTTTTACGGCGTTAAGAATATTTATCTCGTCTATTTCCCGTTCTGCAATCTCGTAAATACAGTACGCTATCGCCTTTTCCTTAATGACGTCATAAAGTTTTTCGCGCTTTTTTTCGGATAGTTTTTTGCTATCGTCAATACCGTCTATAATATCGTCCATCGGCATTATAACAGCGGCGCAAACCACAGGACCTGCAAGCGGACCGCGTCCTACTTCGTCAACCCCTGCAACGTACTTATAGCCGTTTTCTAAATGCTTTCTTTCGTATAATAATTTATCCATATCAGTCGAGTATAATCTTGCCTATTCTTCCCTTTCTGAAATCGTCGATTACCGCCGTTGCACAGCGTTCGTAATCGTATTCTCCACCGCGTCTTAAAAAGCCCCTACGCACGCATATATGCTCAAAAAGTTCTAGCGTAGGCAGGTCGGTATCTTCTATACCGTACTTACTTTTTAAGAGTTCGGGATACTTGTCTTTAAGTTCGCCTATAAGTTCGTAAGCAAGGTCGTTAAAGTCAATATTTGCGTCGTTCATACTGTCGATATACGCAAGGTGTTTAGCGAGCGTTTGATTGTCGAACGCCGGTGGCATAGTGCCCGGCGTATCTAACAGTTCGAGTTCTTTTAGCCTTACCCATTGCTTACCTTTGGTTACGCCTGCTTTATTGCCCGTAACTGCTTTTTTGCCACCGCAAAGCGCGTTTATGATAGTGGATTTACCAGTATTAGGAATACCTGCGACCATTATTCTAATAGGCTTAAAAATGCCCTTTTCTTTATTTCGGTCAAGTTTTTCTTTAAGCAAAGCGAATATGCGACTGTAAAGTAAATCTACCGCGCGCTTATCCATCGCGCTGACAGCTACCGTTTCTTTACCTTCTATAGTAAACTCGTTTACCGTACGCTTTACGTCTGCAAGGTCTACCAAATCGCACTTATTTAGAACGTACAATACTTTTTTATTGTTAAAAAGTTTATCGAGTTTAGAATTGAGTGACGCTCTCGGTGCTCTCGCGTCCAAAACTATCATTACCCCGTCGACCGATTTTAAGTTCTCTTCCATCATGCGCATTGCTGCCGTCATGTGACCGGGAAACCATTGTAAATGTTGCATTACTTACTCTCCTTATCAAGAAGGTCAGGGCGGTTTTTTAGCGTTATTTCACGCGATTTTTCCGCACGCCATTTTTCAACGTTGCCGTGATGTCCGCTCGTTAGAACTTCGGGGACTTTAAGTCCCATAAACTCTTGCGGACGGGTATAGTGCGGATATTCTAGCATTCCGCTCGCAAAACTTTCTTGCTCGAGCGACTCGCCGTTTATAACGCCGTCAACGTAGCGAGCAACTGCGTCTACTACTGCCATTGCTGGAATTTCTCCACCCGTTAGAACGAAATCTCCTATCGATAGTTCTTCGTCGATAAACAAGTCTAAAACGCGCTGATCTACACCTTCGTAATGACCGCATAATAAAAGCAAGCGGTCTAATTTACCATACTCTAAAACGATTTTTTGATTAAACGTTCTACCCTTTGGCGAAAGGTATACTCGCTTTGCACTGTGGTCGGGATCAACTGCTTGAATAGCGCTCGCTATAGGCTGGGGCATCATTACCATACCTGCGCCACCACCGAAAGGAGCGTCGTCGCACTTTTTATGTTTGTCAAGGGTATAATCGCGTATATCGGTAATAACTATTTCTATTTTACCGCTGTCTACCGCCCTACCGATTATGCTAGTTTTTAGCGGAGTAAACATTTCCGGAAATAGGGTTAAAATGTCAATTCTCATAACAGGAAATCTCCCCTAATCTCTTTGCGTTTACGGTAACGGTTTTATTTATGACGTCCACGCTTATAACCGCGTCGTTAAGGAAAGGAAAGCGCATTATTCGCCCGTTTGAGCATTTTACCGTAAATATGTCCGTACGCGCCGAAGTGACGTCAGTGATAACGCCTACTATCTCTCCCGTATCTGTGACTACGTTGCAGTCGATTATATCCGCAACGAAATATCTGCCTTTAGGGAGCGCGACCGCATTATCGCGTGTGACGCACAAAAACTTACCGCGAAAAGTTTCCGCAGTATTTCTATCCGTAATGCCCGAAATGGCTAAAAACACCGTGCCACCACCTATAACGGCGTTTTCTACACGGTAATTTTTTCCGTCTATAAGGACTTCTTTAAGTTTTCTAAAGCGGGTTATATCGTCCGTTAAAGGTTGAACTTTGACTTCACCTTTAATGCCTTGAGGTTTTACGATAACGCCGATTTTTAACGTTTGTTCCATCTTTAATTAAATAGGAAAAACGGGGAAAATTATTCCCCGCGTTCCACAATTTCAATGTTGTACTTTTTGTTTTCTTTAAGCGAGCCTGCACGAACCAAAGTACGGAGAGCCTTGGCAATTTTGCCTTGACGACCGATAACCTTGCCCATGTCGCTCGAAGATAAGGTAACCGTTACGGAAACGTTTTTGCCATCGTCGTTGATATCGTATTCAACTTGATCGGGCTTTTCCGCAAAACGGCCTACCACGTACTTGATAAGTTCTATCATAACCGCTCCTAAGTTAATTATTTGCTCGACTTACGATCCTTGGTCTTAGGGGGCGAAAGTTTGGTGGGCTTCGGTAAAATACCTTGATTTACAAGTATATTTTTAACCGTGTCGGTCGGCTGAACGCCCTTTGCGAGCCAGTCTTTTGCCTTTGCCTCGTCGATTACGATTTCAGCAGGTTTTGCGATAGGATTGTAGTGACCTACTTTGTCGATGCACTTTCCGTCGCGTGCTACTCTGCTGTCTGCGATAACGATACGGTAGCTCGGTGCCTTCTTTGCGCCGATTCTTCTCAGTCTCATCTTGACCATGGTAATGTTCCTCCGAAATTTTATAAATATGAGTTGTGGTTTTATATAGAAATGTGAATTTCCTCAGCGGCGGAAGCCTGGAAGGCGTTTTTTGCCGAATCCCTTTTTGCCCATGCCGGAGAATTGCTTCATCATTTTCTGCATTTGTTCAAACTGCTTGAGCAGCCGGTTGACATCTTCAACCTTCATGCCGGATCCTGCCGCAATACGTTTTCTGCGGGATGCGTTGATGATTGACGGATCCTGCCGTTCCTTCGGCGTCATGGAAAGGATGATTGCTTCCATGCGGTCGAGCTGTCTTTCATCAATGTTGGCGTTTGCAAGCTCTGCGGGATTGATACCGGGGATCATGCCGAGCAGCTGCTGCATGGAGCCCATCTGCCGGATCTGTCTGGACTGCTCCAGAAAGTCTTCCAGATTGAAGGACTGATCGCGCATCTTGCGCTCCAGCTCCTTTGCCTGGTTTTCGTCGAACTGCTGCTCCGCCTTTTCAATCAGCGAAAGCACGTCGCCCATGCCGAGGATTCTGGATGCCATACGCTCCGGGTGGAACGGCTCGAGCATATCGAGCTTTTCGCCGGTACCGATGAACTTGATCGGTTTGCCGGTGACATGGCGGATGGAAAGTGCCGCACCGCCTCGGGTATCGCCGTCCATCTTGGTCATGACCACGCCCGTGATATCGAGCAGGTCATTGAAGGACTGTGCGACGTTGACTGCGTCCTGACCGGTCATCGCATCGACAACCAGCAGAATTTCCGCAGGTGA
>JAFTIG010000069.1 GCA_017457015.1 Clostridia bacterium
CCATACCCACCGCCGACCGCGATGCGGTCGGCGGTGGGTATGGAGTAGAAATTATCATGATTTTATAATATCTATTATTATGTAAGTTCGTTACTTGTTGGCTACCTGTGTCATAACGTAAAATACTCCAACTTCGCACGAGTTGTATTTTAAGGTTTAGATACAAGCAGGCGTGACGCCTGTGGCATGTTGACAACCCGTGTTGTTATTACTTAATATCCTAGAACTCTCCAACTCCGCTCGTGTACTAAATAAGGTTGTATAAACGAGCAGCGCAAGGCTCGAGAGCACAAACAGACGAGATTGACCGTCTGGTCATCGAGATTGTTTGGGCGAATCAGCAAACGCAGCGATGCGACATTTAGACAGCCTTTAAAAAGAAAAAAGCCCCTTAACTACAATTAGTTAAGAGTACCCTTAAGACTGTTAAAACAATCTTTACTGTTTGCGATTAGAACTTATTGTTAACGATAGCCATCATTGCAATTGCACGATAATCTAAACCGAAAACCAACTTTTCGCAATCTTCCAAAAACTTTTTCATTGCTAACCTCCTTCGCGCGTTCCACGATATTTTTTGATTGAAACACGCACACTCACTTTAACAGTTTGCCGTTCCAAAAAAGAAAGCAACAAAATATTAAGTTGTAAATGAAATCCATTTGGAATTTTCGACCTTATTATATAAAGAAAAAACCCCTTTGTCAACACTTTTTAAGGGGTTTTTTAAAATTATTTTTTAAATTTTTTATTACTTATAATTTATACCACTTTTTGTGATAAATTAACACAATTTCTTGATTGTGACGATATAACGACACAAATTTTGTTAAATAATAACAAATTATTTTCTGACCGCGCCTTTGCCTTTTATTATATATTTAGTGGTTACGAGAGCGGAAAGTCCCATAGGTCCGCGGGCGTGTAGTTTTTGAGTGCTTATTCCGATTTCCGCACCGAGCCCGAACACGAAACCATCGGTAAAACGGGTTGACGCGTTATGGTAAACGGACGATGCGTCCACGCTATCTAAAAACTTTTGAGCGTTTACGGCATTTTCCGTAATAATCGATTCGGAGTGGCGCGTGCCGTGCTCGTTTATATGCTCTATTGCTTGATTGAGAGTATCTACCGTTTTTACTGAAATTATTGCAGCGCCGTATTCGGTATAAAAATCTTCTTCAGTTGCTTTTTCTAAATATGGATAATCTTTAAGGACTTTATACGCGCGCTCGTCCGCACGAATAACGACCTGTTTCTCTTTTAATTTTTCTGCAATCTTGATAAGCGCGTTGAGTTTTGCGCTATGAACGACTATTGATTCGCAGGCATTGCAAACGCTGTAACGTTGGGTTTTTGCGTTAAATATAACGTTTGCCGCCATATCTTCATCGGCGAACTCGTCAACGTAAACGTGACAGTTGCCCGTACCCGTTTCTATAATAGGAATAGTAGAGTTTTCCACCGCCGCTTTAATGAGCGACGCACTACCGCGCGGAATAAGTAAGTCCACGTACTTATTAAGGCGCATAAACGCCGTAGTTGTTTCCCTAGACGTGTCTTCTATAACCGACACCGCGTTTTCGTCAATACCGCAACTTTTAAGGGCGTCTTTAAGCACTTTAACTATTGCAACGTTAGAGCGTAAAGAATCGCTACCGCCTTTTAGCACTACGGCGTTTGCCGTCTTAAAGCAGAGCGCAAATGCGTCTGCGGTAACGTTTGGGCGGGATTCGTAAATAATACCAACCACACCGAAAGGCACGGTCTTTTTAATTATGCTTATCCCCTGTTCGACGTTTTCATACGAGTATACGACTTTATCGAGCGGAGTTTCAAGCCCTGCAACCTGTTCTATGCCGACAGCCATACCTTCAATTACTTTTTCGCTTAAAGTTAAACGGTCTATAAAGGCATCGCTCATACCCTTTTCGCGCGCGTTGTTAACGTCTAAAGCGTTCTCTTCAATCAAATAATTCTTATTCTCACGAAGTAGCGTAGCAGCGCGTAAAAGAACGTCTGCACGCTCTTTATCGGTAAGTAACGCTATCTTTGCAGAAGCCGCTTTTGCAGCCTTGCCTTGCTTAACTAAATCATACATCTTTCTTTTTTCTCCTGAAAATTCTGACGTAAATTCTCTTCAATTTGTTTATTACTCTTTGGCGGAAGAAAAACCATTTTAAGCGCAACTTTCTCAAGCGCTTTCTTCTAAACCATCTCTCGACTTCTTTAATATACTTTTCGTCTTTGCAATCGATATATTTTTTACCGCGATAAAAGCCTTCCATCACGCCGAAAACCTGTTCTTCGCGCACCTTTTCAAGCGTAAACTGACTATCACCGCAAATAATATACCCCCACTCGGTAGGCTCAATTACTCTATGCAACACGAACGTACCGTTATCCCTTAAATACAGCGCGACGTCGTACCTTTTAAGTTTTTCTTTCTTAACGAGAACAACAACCGATTGCCCACGGTTTTTTAGCGTAGGCCACATACTATTACCGCCAGGAACGAAAGCCAGTATACCGTTCTTTTCAAGTTCGGTCTTATAATCGGTCTTAAAGTTTATAGTTTCCATAACTATTTAAGTATAACAAAAAGACGGGCGTTTGTCAACGCCCGACCAAAAGTTATCGTTTTTCATTGTCATTAAATATTTTCAGTTTATTAAAAACTACTACGAGCAACGTTGATACTACAACGCCAACCGCACCCTGTACGAGATTGCCGGGTATACTTGCCGCTGCCGCCCATCCTTCAGTCATAATCAGCGCTGCGTAACCAAAATAGCCCGTCACCATTAAAAGTTCTGCAACTATCCCTGCAAGCACCGTGCAAACGGCATAGCGTTTAAGACACTTTTTAAGCAAGTCAAAGACGTAAAACGCAACCACGGCCATCAACGATTTTATAACGAGCGTTGCAGGTGCGTAGATTATATACCCCGTCAAAACGTCGGCAAGCATAGAGCCGAGCCCTGCCGATAGCGTGCCGTAAAACGGTCCTAAAAAGAACGCACCAAATAAAACGAACGCATCCCCCAAGTTAATATACCCTTGCATAGGCGAAGGTATTTGAATAACCAAGGTAGAAACGGTCGTAAGTGCCGCAAAAAGTGCACATAACACTATTTTTCTAGTACTTAATTGTGGCATAAGTTTACCTACAAAATATTTTTTATTTGCGAAAGATCGGTGACTGTATAATGCGGTTTAACGCTACCGCACGCGGACTTATTGCGGTTAAACCAAATAGTAGTAAGCCCGTAATTTACACCGCCTTCAATATCGGCGGAAAGTGAATCGCCTATCATAACGGTACTTTCTTTTTTAGCACCGTCAGAAAGTCTAAAACATGCGTCAAAATACTCCTTGGTCGGCTTTTTATGCCCTATCCTTTCCGAAACGTAAACGTCCTTAAAAAATTTACCCATATCCGCCAATTCAAGACGGCGTTTTTGTTGATCCAAAAAGGCGTTGCTTGCCGCGTATAAATCGTATTTTGCATAAAGATATTCTAAAAGTTCTTTAGCACCGTCAACAGGCTCTGCACAATCAGAGAGCGTACTTCTAAAATCACTTTCTATTGCGTGGGTGTCGCCGTTAAGATTTAACGCGCCTAAAACCAACTTATATCTTATATCAACGAGTTCCGCTCTCGTTAGTTCTCCCTTTTCTATCTTTGCCCATAACCCGTCGTTAATTTTTAAAAACGTCGGTGCGTACTCGTCTTTATAAATTAAGCCGTTTTTAGTAAACGCTATCTTCATTGCAAGCGCCGCGTTTTTATTAAAATCAAGTAGCGTATTGTCTATATCTATAAATACCGTTTTAATCTTTTTCATTTATTCCCCTTTATTTACGAATAATCATACTCGTAAAAACCCTTTCCGTCAAGTATTTTTATATTGATTAAAAAAATTTCTCGTCCAACGCTAAAAGTTTATAAAAACGATTGACTATACGGTATTTTTATATTATAATTTGATTGTATTCAATTTAATTAAATTCAATTTAAGGAGTTTGTTATGAAAATTTATGATTTTACCGTGAAAGACGCACAAAAAAACGATATTTGTCTCGCAGACTACAAAGGTAAAGTACTGCTAATCGTAAACACCGCAACGGGTTGTGGATTTACTCCTCAATACGAAGGATTGGAAACGCTTTATAAAAAGTATAATGAAAAGGGGCTAGAAATTTTAGATTTTCCTTGCAATCAATTTGGGCATCAAGCACCTGGTACTGAAGAAGAAATCGTTGATTTTTGTCAATCACGTTACGGCGTTACCTTCAAACAGTTTGCAAAAATTGACGTCAACGGAAAAGAACAATCACCGCTTTTTAAATACTTGAAAGAACAAAAAGGCGGTTTTATGGGCAGTAAAATTAAATGGAACTTTACCAAATTTTTAGTAAATCGCGAAGGTGAAGTTATTAAACGCTTTGCCCCTACCGTTACACCCGAAAAAATAGAAGAAAGTATAAAATCACTCATTTAAAACCTTTCGTAAAGTTAAAGCAGTCAACTAACTTTTACTTGACAATTATTGTCGAATTGTGTAAAATTTAATTGTATAAATTTTAAGGACGATAATTATGGATTCAAAATACGACAGTTTACATCTTGATAACCAACTTTGTTTTCCACTTTACGCAGCATCAAAAGAAGTAGTAAAAAAGTACCGCCCGTATTTAGACCGTCTTGATCTTACTTACACACAGTACATCACGATGATGGTTATGTGGGAACACAAAAAGATGAACGTTAAAGAACTCGGTGCAGAACTTTTTCTCGACTCGGGTACTCTTACTCCCGTTCTTAAGAGTTTAGAAAAGAAAGGCTATTTAAAAAGAGAGCGCGACGAAGATGACGAGAGAATTTTAAACGTTTCCATAACGCTCAGCGGTGAAGATCTTAAAGATAAAGCAGTTTCTATCCCTAAAACGGTTGCAGGTTGTATTAAACTTGACCAAAAAGAAGCACTTGAACTATACCGCTTACTTTATAAAATTTTAAAGACTATCAACGAATAGACTATTTTTAATATTGTACAAATAAAAAACGGCGCACTGCGCCGTTTTTTATTTATCGCTTGATATTAGGTGATTTACCCTTATTCAATAGGTAAACGTATTTCTATATATCTTTCTTTTTGCCACTCGCCTTTAGGTCGCCAGTGCATTACTGTAACTTCAGGCGCGTCTATTAAATTATAATTAGTTTTTGGTAACCAGTCCGTTATAATTTTGTTCCTTATATCAAGGTAATCCACGATAGGATATTTTTTCTTTTCCGTTTCAAAAATTAAATATTTACCTTTAGGAATAACTATCTTTTCAAAATTTAAGTCGTTTACGAAGTTGACGCCTGTAACTTTAGGATCAAACAAATCTTGTATAGTATACTCGTCTAATTGATAAGCAATATAAAAATTATAGCCGTCGTCGTCAACGTCAGTTATAATACAATAATCGGTACTATAATCACACGACGCACCCAAAAGCAACCATTGCTTAAATCGCGTAGTAGTAAAAAACTCTTTTTCTTGGCGTTCGCGTTCCGCACCGTACGGAACACCCGAAAAACGCTTTTTGTATCCAAATAGAATTTTTTCCGGCAAGTTTTCAACCTTGTATTTCATAGCCTTATCATTTAATACGTCAAAATTGATAGTCATACGCGGAAAAAAATTTAACTTACAACCTTTTATTTTAGACGGTAAAACTTTGTGAAACTTATAAAACGCGCGTGAAAAACTTTCGGGCGTATCGTAACCGAATTTATAAGCAACGTCTATTACTTTTTCTTTACTGTTTATTAACGTTTCTCCTGCAAGCGTAAGTTTTCTCATCCGAATATACTCGCCGACCGTAACACCACACGTTATTCCAAACACCCTTTGAAAATGATAACTTGAACAAAACGCTTGCTTTGCAATTTGTGCGTAATCTATTTTTTCCGTTATATGTTCTTCTATATAATCAATAGCGTTTTGAATCCTTTCAATCCATCTCATTTATCTTCTCCGTAATATTTATTATAACAAAATTATAACAAAAACAAATGCAAAAATCTTGACTTTTTATGCTATATAATATCTCGCACGGAAAATACACACTATTTCGCTCATCAACGGTGTCCGAACCAAGCGAGCCGAAGTGATACTTATCTCCACCACAAAAAAGACGGCTAACAGCCGTCCTTCGCGTGGTGGGCTATTGGGGATTGAATTTGAACACCTTGCAAGCCTTTCAGCGCGGGTTATTTGGGCGAAAATGGGTAAAAATAAAAAATTTTAATTACTGACAAAAAAATATCTTTGCACTTATGTAAACATGTTGCAAAAATTTGAAAAATATGCTAAAATAAATCATCAAAAATTTGCGAAAAGGAGTTGACTGTTTATGCCGTTTGCGTATAATCGTTTAGACAGACAGACAGACAGACGGGCGTAATTATGCCGTAATACGCTCTCTTTTCGCACGCTTTTTTCTTAGGAACGACAAACCGTTTAGTATTCGGCGCATTACGCCCGTCTATTAAGCGGTTTTTTGTTATAAAAAATCAAAGGAGCTTATTTTATGAAACGAGCAAAAACAAAAATCATTACAACTCTTTTAGCCGTTACTATGGCGTTTTCTCTGACCGCTTGTACAAATCAAGACGATATAGATAACGCCGTAAACGAAGCAACTGCCCCCTTGAACGAGCAGATAACCGAGCTTAATGCGGATATTGCCGAAAAGGAAGCAAAAATCACCACCCTTGAAGGCGAGAAAGCGGCTCTCACCACTAAGAAAACCGAGCTTGAAGCCGACATAACTGCTCTTGAAGCGGAAAACGAAGCTCTTGAATCCGAAAAGAGCGAGCTTGAAAAGGAAAATGAAACCCTTAAAAACTGCATTAAGGGCAAGCACGGCGGAACGCTTGTTTATACCCCTAACAACGACGGTACGCATTACGGCACGTATTCCTGCTGTGGTGTGGTTACTGAAAGCGCGTCCTGTTCCGTCGATGATAGCGGAAACGGAATTACTTACATTTGGGCTGTCGATTATTCTACCTGTAAGGCAGGCGAATGTGTAGATTGCGGAGAAGCAATCGAAACGGTGAATACGGTTACTGATGAAAACGGTGTTACTACCGCCACCTTTACGAATGCGCTCTTTGAAAAGCAGTCTATAATCAATGCGGCGAATATGGATACGACCGCATTAAGTACGGCACTCACTTCTTTGCTTTCCCAGAGTGAAACGGAGATTGAAATCAACTTGCCCCAAGCCGCGTCTACCGATATGTTCAACGCTATAAAGCAGGCTCTTTCCGCCGAAACCGTAGCGAACGGCAGTATCAATCTTACCCTTTCGGGGTGTGAGAGCATAGGTGATAGTGCGTTCCAACTTTGCACAAGCCTTACAAGCATTACGATTCCCGACAGCGTTACGAGCATAGGTTCGACGGCGTTCTATGGTTGCAGTAACCTTACAAGCATTACGATTCCCGACAGCGTTACGAGCATAGGTTCGATGGCGTTCGGTGGTTGCACACAACTTACAAGTGTTGTGATAGGCAACGGCGTTACGAGGATAAGTTGGTCTGCGTTCGGTAGTTGCAGCAAACTCACGAACGTATATTACAAGGGTACGGCAACGGATTGGAACGGTATAAGTATCGATTCTATGGATAATGGGAATTTGACCGACGCAACGCGTTATTATTACGTTGAAAACGAAAATGACGTTCCCGCCGACGGCGGCAAGTATTGGCACTATGACGAAAACGGCAATATCGTCGTTTGGAATACTACCGAAGAATAACCCAAACAAAATAAAAAGCCTGCTACGCGAACAAACACGAACAGACTTGAAACAAAAATACTGCGGTGGGCAAATCGTCCACCGCATATTTTTTTATCCATATAGCAAACGAAAGAAAACCCCTATTTTATGATATTACGGAAAAAGTAATAAACAGTCAACAAACGGCAATATACGGGCGGCGATAGCCGCCCGTGTGTCGGTGGCGTTAGTATTACCACGCCACCCTGTAACACTGTAACACTTTTGGGTGGAAAATAGTCGAATTTTAAGCAAAAGCCCGTCGGGTGGGTGCTTGGGTTGGGGAATAAAGAAAGACAATGCTTTTACGCATTGTCTTGTTCTCTTTTTTGGGCAAAGCCTACAACGCCGTTTATAAAGATATAGCGTGTGTTCAAACTTTGCCGATTGTGGTGGAGATAAGCGGATTCGAACCGCTGGCCTTCTCGTTGCGAACGAGACGCTCTACCAACTGAGCCATACCCCCAACTCTCTACTTATTATT
This sequence comes from Clostridia bacterium, assembly GCA_017457015.1. Next base: position 8,330 of record JAFTIG010000069.1, read on the forward strand.
TAATTTTAATATATATATTATTCTCTACTTACCCTAGCAGTTGGTAGAGCCCAAGGCTCTTCCGCTCTCGTGCCATAAGGGCACTCGCGGGCTTTGGCTATCAACAGTCCACCGGACTGTTGTCTTTACGCGTCGCCCCAACTGAGCCATACCCCCAACTCTCTACTTATTATTTAGCAAAAGCACATTTTACGATAAAATTATATCACTATAACAAATGAGTGTCAACAAAATGAAAAAAGTTTTTATTTTTTCTTTATAGCGAATTTTATTTGAGTTTAATCACTTTGAATTATTGATTTTTATATGCTATAATAAAAATATGTCGAATTACAAATCGTTATCGGGTAAACTTACCCAAAGAATTAAATCAGAAAAACAAGACGGTTCGTTTATACCTGTTGCATTTAAGGACGAGAACGCCGTTCGTAGAAAAGATAATCCACACGACTATTCAACCGTATGGCGCAATGCTTTTATGCGTGACGCAGATAAGATAATCAACTGCCCGTTTTACAATCGTTATGCGGACAAAACGCAAGTTTTTTCCTTTTACAAAAACGACGATATAGCGCATAGAAGTCTACACGTCCAGTTAGTATCACGCACGGCGAGAACTATCGGGGCAGCCCTAAACCTTAACCTTGACTTAATCGAAGCGATTGCACTCGGTCACGATTTAGGACATACGCCTTTCGGACATACGGGCGAAAATATTTTAGATCAATTATATTATTCCCATACGGGTAGACGTTTTGCACACAATATCCACTCGGTACGCGTACTCGATAAAATTTTTCCACTCAACGTAACGTTGCAAACCTTGGACGGTATAGCCGCACACAACGGCGAGTTGGAACTTGAAGAATACAAGCCCGTTCCACTTTCCGACTTTAACGTATTTGATCAAGAAATAGAAAAGTGTTATATCGATCAAGAGCACGTTAAACGCCTTACACCGTCCACTTTGGAAGGGTGCGTAGTTCGCATTTCGGATATAATCGCATATTTGGGTAAAGATCGCCACGACGCGGAAAAAAGCAAAATTTTCAATACCCGTGACTTTTCCGACTACGGTATCGGCACGATAAACGCCGAGATAGTAAATAATCTTATTGTAAACGTTATTGAAAACAGTTACGGCAAAAACTATATAAAAATGGACGAACTACATTTTAATGCCTTAAAAATGTGCAAAAAGGAAAATTACGACAATATCTATAAAAACCCAACGTTAACAAACTCTTACGGTGCAATAAAAGATATGACCGCAATGATTTATGATAAATTACTATCCGACTTGAAAAATAAAAATCTATCGTCCCCGATTTATACTCATCACGTCGAATACCTTAACGCACCATACTATAAACGCTCTACACCGTACGCAAACACTGAGCCTAACCAAATAGTAGTAGACTATGTAGCGAGTATGACCGACGATTATTTTATCGATCTATTTCACCACTTGTTTCCTAATAGTAATTTAGACGTAAAATATATAGGCTACTTTGATTAAAACGACCATAATCATTAAGTTTGCCTAATTCATAATCTCCAACTGAATAAGCAAGTTTTGCTTGTTTAATAAACTCTTGTTGTAAGTACCTTGAGTCCATTATACTATATCCCCAAAGTTCAAACAAGTCTTCTTTACTATTCCCTTCAATAAAAATATACTCTGTAAATTTTTGATAATCAATATTATATGACACTAAATTTACAACAAAATTTAAAATATAGAAAAATCGTCAGTAAATTACTGACGATTTATTTAAAAGTGACAAAACTGAAACAATTTGTAAAAAATTAAAAACAAACAATTAATACTCTGCGCCGTCGTAACTTACCGTATAACCAAACTCAGCCGCAAGTTTTTCCATCTCTTCGTGCGATGGAATATGCCAATGCGCAAAATGCGTAGCTACGATTTTGGTATTATCAGTCACCGCTCCCGACTCTCTCATTTTTGCGACTTGGTTAACCCCGTCGTACAAACTCAAATGTCCGCCGTATTTATCGGCAGGCACTCTGCCGTAAGAACAGTCTAAAAGCACAAGATCAAAAGGCTTGTCAAGTGAACGCATAAACTCAAAGTTTTGCTCGGGCATCTTTCCCGTATCAAGGCAGTAAAAAATCCGTCTATCCCCTTTGTCTATAACGTACACGAACGCGCCGTCTTTATGGTATGCGTTCATAGGCGTAATTTTATAATCCCCTATAACCGCCGTTTCGTACGGTTTAAGCTCGATAAACTCTATACACGAGCCTAAATACTCGTCGGCAACTTCCTTACCCATAATGCGCACGAATTCGTCTTTAACGTCATACGAGCCGATCAAATAAACTTTTTCAATTTTTTTGTTCGCGCCGAAAGTAAAATTATAAAACTCTTGCGGAATAAAATGATCGTGATCCGTATGCGTTATAAGAAAGTATTTAACCGCCGTTAAGTCTATATCAAACCGCTTTGCGTTAGAGTAAGTATCCGCGCCGAAATCGACAAGCATTTCTCCGTCGATAAGCGTCTGCGTTCTCGCACGGTAGTTCTTGCCGCCAAGTTTTCTTGCCTTTACGCAATTTTCACAATTACAAAACATTGCGGGCACGCCTTCACAAGCGGCAGTGCCTAAAAGTTTTAATTTCATAATTCTCTCCCGTTAAATTTTTTTAGCGTTAGCGAGCAAATATTTTTCTGCTTCGTCTGACCAAATACCGTTGTTCTTGTCGCAGATGTCCGCTAAATCAAGATAGAACTTATCGCCTGTTTCTTCTCCAACTTTTCTAAAGTCTGCAATAGC
>JAFTIG010000070.1 GCA_017457015.1 Clostridia bacterium
ACTCCGCTTGGGTAATATTTTAAGGTTTAAATACAAGCAGGCGTGACGCCTGTCACAAGTTGACCTCTTGTGTTGTTATTATTTTATAACCCAGAACTCTCAAACTATATTAGAGTTACATTTTAAGGTTGTATAAACGAGTTAGGCAAGGCTCGTAAGCGTGACGCTTAACCCTAACTTAACTCCGCTCGTGCACTATTTAAGGTTGTATAAACGAGCAGGTCAAGGCGCGTGAGTACTGTGACGGGGCGCGTACGTCTGTACATAACCCGAACAGCACGGAACGCAACGTAGAGATGCGAAGTTTAGACGACCTTAAAAAAATTAACGCCCTAACCTAAATGCAAGGTAAGGGCGGGACGTGATTTATCAAGGCTTTTGCCTTGTATAATCCTTTTCTTAACCCCTTTACCGTCAGGCGAACCTTAATGCTCAGGTTATTGTGTAAATAGTATACAAGATTTAAAAGCGTTTGTCAAGTTTTTTAGCATACTTCAAACGCGTTGCTTCACCGCCACGAATATGCCGTTCTGCAAGATTAATTTTAAGCGCTGTTTTAACCTTTTTATATAAATCTTTATCAATATTTTTAAGCCGATCAGTCACGTCCTTATGCACGGTAGACTTGGAAAAATGAAAAACCTTGGCAGTTTGTCTTACCGTTACGCCCGTTTGAGCGATATATTCGGCTTCATCAATAACCCTTTTAACGATTTCCTCGCACAAAACTACTATCCCCCTTTTTATAGAATAGTAAACTTTATGCTCCGTTTCGACAAATTATTACAAATAAAAAAGGACTGAAGTCAGTCCTTTAAATTATCGTCGGTTTTTTTCTTGAAAAGGTTTTTAATATCAGCATTTAGGGAAAACGCGCAAAACTTTTTATCGGCGTTTTTCTCCATTACTTGAAAGATTAGTTTAGATAGATAATAACCTATAACACCCGATATACCGCCAACTATCAGTCCTGCTATGACGTCGGTTAAATAGTGTACGATAAGATACACTCTAGATAGTGCCATAATCACGGCAACTACAAAGCCTATCCAACTCCATTTTTTGTTAGCCGATAAAAACAGCGCAGTCATACTCGTCATAGTGACCGTCGTGTGTCCTGACGGAAAGGAATACTCACTTTCCGTACTTGCGCCAACCGCTTGCCAAAACGACTTGAATTCTTCATTTAAATACGGTCTTGGTCGCGCTACGGCGTTCTTTAATATCACGTTGGTGAACAGCGCGCCAACACCTATTGCAAGAAACATACTTACCCCCGCTCTTCTGGTACGCTTAAACAAAATTAAAACTATCGATAAAACGATAAAGAATATTCCGCCCTTGCCTAAAATCGCGAAAATTTCCGCTATCGGCAACAATACTGCACCGCAAGATTTTACAAGGGCGTTTGCCGATATAAACGCGCTTTTATCGAAAGCGTAAAACGCGGTATTCAACCAGTCTGCCATACTCACCTACACCAAATCTTTCCATTTATCAAACTCGAACGCAACGTTTTGTGCATTGTGGCTATCGCTTGAAATAACCAACTTACCGCCTTTTTCTTTGATATATTCAATCATTTCAAAAGACGGATAAGGCGTAGTTCTATGCCCCCGTGATATTGCGCCCGTGTTTATCTCAAACGGAATATTAAGCGGAATAATCTTATCGACCGCCGCCATCCACGCTTTTTTATAACGCGAACAGTTTTCGTCAAACAACTTATCTTTATCCTTAAACTTGGTAATTAAATCAAAATGTCCGACTACGGTTGCGTCCTTTACGACTTTAACTACGTTTTCAAAATATTGCTCTGCCGCCGCATACGCGTCGCCTTTAAACCCTTCTTCTACCGCTAGTCGCAAGTCTTTATCGCTTAAATCTATAGGGTAATACTTTTCTCCCACCTTAAAAAAGTGAACCGAGCCTATAACGTAATCAAACTGCGAGCGGTCGCAAACGGCGTAAACGTCGTCTTCTAAACCGCAAAGTACGTTTATCTTACCGCGGTATTTTTCTTTAAGGTCTTTTATTTCATCTATAAACTCTTTTATATTTTTTTCTCTTATGCACCAGTCTGCGCGGAACGGCATAGGTGCGTGAGCACATATCCCAACCGTTTTAAGCCCCTTTTCTATTGCGGATAACACCATCTCTTTGGGGGAATTTTTTCCGTCGCAATAATGCGTATGCATGTGCAAATCGGAATAAATCATTTGGTCATTTTCTCCTGTTTAACCTTATGGTCGATAACGTGACGGGACGCAAGTTCTCTATGCACTTCTTCAAGTGAGATCCCCATCTCGGTCATAAGCACCATGACGTGATAACAAAGGTCGGCAATCTCGTAGATAGTTTCTTTTTTGTCGTCTGCCTTTGCAGCGATTATAACTTCGGTATTTTCTTCACCGACTTTCTTTAAGATTTTATCTATACCCTTCTGGAAAAGATAGGTAGTATAAGAGCCTTCCGGCATAAGTTCCTTTCTGCCTTTAAGAAGCCCCATAAGTCCTTCAAGCGAAAACTCACTCATCTCGTCGTTTTGGTAAACGGGGTTAAAAAAGCAACTGTCCGCGCCAGTATGGCAAGCAGGACCGTCCTTTTCAACCACGATTACAAGCGCGTCCATATCGCAGTCTGCGGTGATGGAAACGACGTGTTGATAATTACCGCTCGTTTCACCCTTTAGCCAAAGTTCGTTTCTTGACCTTGACCAAAAACAAGTCTTTTTCTTTTCCATAGTGATTTTAAGACTCTCTTTGTTCATATACGCAAGAGTTAAAACCTTTTTAGTGATAGCGTCCACCACTATTGCAGGAATAAGTCCTTTTTCGTCAAATTTAAGTTTTTCAATGTCTATCATAATTTCACCTTTAAATCCTTACGGGTATACCGTTACTTTTAAGTTCTTTTTTAAGTTGGTCTATTCTGACTTCTCCAAAATGGAAGATTGACGCTGCGAGCCCTGCGTCTACCTTTGGCAAAGTCTTAAAAAGCGTAGTAAAATGTTCAATATTACCTGCACCGCCCGACGCTATTACGGGAACGGAAACGACTTTGCACACCGCAGATAACATCTCTAAATCAAAACCGCCCTTTACTCCGTCGGTATCTATAGAGTTTAATACTATCTCGCCCGCGCCGTTATCTACACCGCGCTTTACCCAGTCTATTAAGTCAATGCCCGTGTTTTCTCGCCCGCCTTTAGCGAATACTTTGAACGCACCGTCCACGCGCTTTGCGTCGACCGACAGCACTACGCACTGATCGCCGTACCGCTTTGCCGCCTGATAAATAAGGTCGGGATTTTTTATCGCGCCCGAGTTGACGCTAACCTTGTCCGCACCGCACTTTAACACTCTGTCAAAATCGTCCACGGTGTTTATTCCACCGCCGACGGTCAGCGGTATAAAAATAGTGCTTGCAACTTCTCTCAATATATCGGTAAAAAGCGCTCTGTCTTCACTAGACGCCGTTATGTCGTAAAAAACCAACTCGTCCGCACCGTTGTCGCTGTAATATTTACCGAGTTCTACCGGCGAAGACACGTCCGAGAGTCCCTGAAAATTTACGCCTTTTACCACCCTGCCGTTCTTTACGTCAAGACAGGGAATAATCCTTTTAGTTATCATCTTGCCACCTTTACCGCGTCTTCTATTTTAATTGCGCCCGTATAATAAGCCTTGCCTATTATAGCGCCGTAAATGCCGAGCGCGGCAAGTTTTTTAATATCGTCTATACTTGAAACCCCACCCGACGCAATAATTTGCATGCCGAGTTCGCTTGAAAGCGTTTTGTAAAGTTCGTGGTTAGTACCTTGCATTGCCCCGTCTTTGGATATATCCGTACAAATAACGGTCTTAACGCCTAAATCTTGCATCTGACGGCAAAAATCCACGCCGTCGTAATCGGACTTTTCAGTCCAGCCTTTAATAGCAACGAATCCGTCTTTAATATCCACGCCGACGGCAATTTTATCCCCGTAAGTTTTAACGGCGTTTTCTAAAAACGCTCTGTCTGTAACCGCCGCCGTACCGAGTATTACCCTTGAAACGCCTGCGTCGATATACTTTTTAATAACTTCCATACTGCGAATACCGCCACCGACTTCTGCTTTTAAGCCTGACTTATCGACTATCTTTTTAACTACTTCTATATTAGGAGTAAGACCACTTTTTGCGCCTTCTAAATCCACCAAGTGAATCCACTCTGCTCCCTGTGCCTTAAAATCAAGCGCGATTTCGGGCGGATTGTCACTATACACGGTCATTTGTGCGTAATCACCTTTATACAGTCTTACAGCCTTTCCGCCAAATAAATCTATTGCGGGAAATATTTTCATAATTTATACTCCAACTCACAGAACGCCTTTAAAATTTTCAGTCCCACTTCTCCACTCTTTTCTGGGTGAAACTGACAGCCGTAAACGTTTTTATTTTGCACTGCCGCCGTCAACTCTGCACCATACTCTGCCGTTGCAATCACTGCGTCGTCGCAGTTTGCACCGTAAAAAGAGTGCACGAAATATACGAAATCCCCGTCGTCTAAATACTTAAATATCGGACTTTTTTCACCTTTAAATTTTAGGGCGTTCCAGCCTATATGCGGTATTTTATAATCTTTGGGAAGAACGTCTTTAATAGGGCGTATCTCGCCTTTTATAAGTCCTAAACCCTTATGCTCGCCGTACTCGTAACTCTTATCGAATAAAAGTTGCATACCAAGACAAATGCCCATTAAAGGTTTGCCCTTTTCAACTTGCTCTAAAACGACGTCCGCTAATCCCAACGAAAAGAGTTTTTCCGCAGCGTCACCAAACGCGCCGACGCCGGGCAGTATTATCTTATCGGCGCTCTCTATAACCGCACGATCACCCGTGACGACGACGTCTTTCCCTATAGACTTAAACGAACTTTTAAGCGAAAAAAGATTTCCCACGCCGTAATCGACTATCGCAATCATTAAAGCACCCCTTTAGTAGACGGTACTTCACCATTAAGCGACGGATCTATCGCCACAGCCGCCTTTAGAGTTCTTGCAAGCGACTTAAACGTTCCTTCTATTATGTGGTGTGCGTTCGAGCCTGCTATTTGGCGCGCGTGTAGAGTTATTCCCGCGTTAGAAACGAAAGCGATTAAAAACTCTTCTAAAAGTTCGGTATCGAAATCGCCTACCTTATTAGCCTTTATATCAAACTCTTTTACGATAAAACTTCTACCAGATACGTCAACCGCAGTCAAAATTAGCGATTCGTCCATAGGTAAAATAGTACTTGCGTAACGGGTTATGCCCTTCTTTTCGCCAAGTGCGTCCTTAAAGGCTTGACCGAGCGCGATTGCTATATCTTCGGTAGTGTGGTGATAATCCACGTTAATATCACCCTTACACTTTACCATAAGGTCAAACCTTGAGTGTTTAGTAAAAAGGTTAAGCATGTGGTTTAAAAAACCGCATCCCGTATCTATTTGCGCCTTACCCGTACCGTCAAGGTTAAGTTCTAACGCTATGTCCGTTTCGCCCGTAACTCTCTTTATCTGTGCTTTTCTCATTTATATTTTCTCCAAAATTTCTTTTACCTTTTTAATAAATATTTTCATCTGCTCCATACTTCCGATAGTAATACGGATATAGTCCTTAATCCTATCGCTGTCAAAATGGCGCACCAAAATACCCTTTTCTTTTAATCTTAAATAAAGTTGTTTACCGCCTATTTTATCGGATTTTGCAAAAGTAAAGTTCGCGTTAGACTTATCGAGCGTAAAACCAAGTTTAATAAGTTGGCTTTCGGTATACTCTCTATTCTCTATAATTTTTTTGCAGTTATCCTTAAAATACGCTTGGTCGGTTATCGCACCCAAACCCGCCGCCGCGCTCATCCTGTTTACGTTGTAAGGGTTGGTGGAATATTTTACCGTATTTAAGTCTTTTATTATCTCTTTACTTGCCACGCCGTACCCAAGTCTTGCGCCAGCCATTGAGCGTGACTTGGAAAAAGTTTCGGTCACTAAAAGATTGTCGTATTTATCGATAAGTTTTATCGCACTTTCCCCGCCAAAATCTATATACGCTTGGTCTATAACCACAATCCTATTCGGATTTGCTTTAAGCAACCTTTCCACGTCTAAAAGTGGCAATACTTTTCCAGTCGGCGCATTTGGGTTTGCGATAAAAATTACCCCGTCTAAATTATCGTAGTCGTCTATATTGATAGAAAAATCGTCCTTTAGCGGTATTTCGCGATAAGGCACGCCGTTTACGTCTGCAAATACTTTATAAAATCCGTACGTTATGTCGGGAAAGTAAGCGGGCTTATCTTTACTGCAATACGCCATAAAAGCAAAATTCAACACTTCGTCAGAGCCGTTGGTAAGAATTACGTTTTCGCTATTAACACCGCACGCTTTTGCGACTGCAGCCGTCAACTCTTTGCAATCGGGATCGGGATAAAGATGCAATTTTTGCGATTGCGCCGTTGCAAGTTCTATCGCTAACGTTGACGGCGGAAAGGGTGATTCGTTGGTGTTGAGTTTTATATACTCTCGCTCTTTGGGTTGTTCACCCGGAGTATAAGGTTTTAAGTTACCCACTCTTTGGTTAATAAATCTGCTCATTTTACTTCAATCTTACTACCGCACTCTTTGCGTGTGCGGTAAGTCCTTCTTTCTCTGCAAAATACTCTACGTCTTTTGCTATTTTACTTAACGCCTGCTCGGTATAGTAAGCGTATTGCGTTTTCTTAATAAAATCGTCAACGGACAGCGCGCTTGAAAATTTAGCCGTCCCACTAGTCGGTAAAGTATGATTCATACCTATCATGTAATCGCCGAGTGCTTCGGGACAGTTTCTTCCCACGAATACCGAGCCCGCATGCTTAATTTTATCAAGATACTCTATTGCACCGTCAACGCAGAGTTCAAGGTGCTCGGGCGCAATGTCGTTTGCTATCTCTATTGCTCTTTCTATATCTTTTACTATTATTATTTTTCCGTTATCGTCGATTGAAATCCTTGCAATCTCCGCTCTCGGAAGGAGTGCTATCTGCCTTTCCAGTTCGCTTTGGACTGCCGTCGCAAGACTTTCGCTCTCTGTAATCAAAACTGCCGACGCGAGTTTATCGTGCTCGGCTTGAGAAAGCATGTCTGCCGCCACCACTTCAGGGTTAGACTTTTTATCGGCGATAACCAGGATTTCGCTCGGCCCTGCAATCATATCGATTGACACCTTTCCGAAAACTTGCTTTTTTGCTTCGGCAACGAACGCATTTCCCGGTCCTACTATCTTATCCACCTTTTGAATACTTTCCGTACCGTAAGCGAGCGCCGCAATAGCCTGTGCTCCGCCAACTTTGTAAATCTCGTCCACCCCTGCAACCGACGCCGCCGCCAAAATTACGGGGTTAACGTTACCGTTTTTATCGGGCGGAGTTACTATTACCACTTTTTTAACCCCCGCTATCTTTGCAGGAATAGCGTCCATAAGCACGGTTGAAGGGTATGCCGCAGTACCGCCCGGAACGTAAAGCCCCGCTGCGTCTACGGGTATAATTTTTTGTCCAACGATAACGCCGTTTTCACGCTTAAACTCAAAGCCTTCTCGCTTTTGCTTGCTATGAAATTCTCTGATGTTATTAGCCGCGTCGTTTAATATTCTTAAAAATTCCGGCTCAACGCTTTTTGCAGCCCTATCAATCTCGTCTTTGCAGACGGCAAGACTATCAAGTTTTACCTTGTCGAACTTTTCGGCGTACTTATAGAGCGCTGAATCTCCGTTCTTTTTTACGTCGTCTATAATCTCCGACACTATTAAACTAACGTCAACTTTCGGTTCTACTACCGAAAAAATCTCTTCGCGATTACTTACGCCGTCTTTTAATATCTTTATCATTAAACGTTCTCCGTCTGTTTTTTAAGTTCGGCGATAATATTTTCTATCACGTCGCTTTTGAATTTAAAGTTTGCTTTATTCGCTATAAGGCGCGCCGATATAGGCACGAACTTTTCCACGACTTCAAGTTTGTTTTCTTTTAGAGTAGCACCCGTTTCCACTATATCCACTATTACGTCCGAAAGCCCTAATATAGGCGCAAGTTCGATTGAACCGTTAAGGTGAATTATATCAATATCTCTGCCCTGCGCCGAATAATAGTTTTTTGCAATGCTCGTAAATTTAGTAGCGACTTTAAGAGTTTTTGATCTATCGTCAATAAAATCCGATTTTGCAGCAACCGCCATGTGACACTTACCTATACCAAGGTCTAAAAGTTCGTAAACGTCGGGGCGGTATTCAAGCAAAATATCTTTGCCTGCAACGCCCACGTCAGCCGCACCACGCTCGACGTAAATAGCGACGTCGGACGGTTTTACCCAAAAATATCTTACCCCTACTTCTTGATTTTCAAATATAAGTTTTCTATTGTTTTCTTTTATAGACGGACAAGGAAAGCCTGCTTTTTCAAACATGCCGTAAACCTTTTCGCCAAGTCTTCCTTTAGGGAGCGCTACGTTAAGCATAGTTTTCACAGTTTTACTCCTTTTCCTAGTTCGATAAGTCTTTTATATTTTGTCTTACAAGGTATTACCTTTTCGGCAATAACGCTCTCTCCATTTTCGGTTATCTCTTTAACGAGTTTAACGACTTCTTCAATAGGCGCGTCGTTATACTGAATAGCGACGTCCACGCCAGTGTTTACTTCTCCGCCAAACTTGCCGAGTTCGTCTAGATATACTGCAAAGCCTATCGCTCGCGAATTCTTTTCCATCTTTTCCATAAGATTATCGTATTGACCGCCCGAAAGTATACCCGTAGGAATACCGCTTATAAAGCCCTTAAACACTATGCCGTTATAGTATTTCATATCGCCAGCAACCGAAAAGTCAATCTCAATCTTGCCACTTTCACCAAACGCCGAGAGCGCGTCCACTATCGATAGCAGTCTAACGATAGCCAAACGCGTTTTTTCACTGCAACTAATCTCGTCCAATACCTTTTTTACCTTTTCGGGTTTACCGTAAGTTTTCACGAGTTTAATAAGCGCGTCGGTATCTTCCACCTTTTCCTTTTGACAAACCTGCTCTATTCCGTTTACGTTCTTTTCCGAAAGGTAATATAAAATTTCCTTTTGCGCGGACAAGGATAGATTAGCATCTTCCATAACCCCTTTTATAACGTCTAAACTAGACACGTCTAAAAGATATTCGTCGGAAATCCCCTGTAAACTCTTACTCGCAAGATAAAGCACTTCGGTAACGGCGTAATCGTCCACGTCCCCAAGGCACTCTAAACCGACCGGTCTTATTTCTTTAAAAGATTTAGTACCCTTTGAAACCCTGTATACGTTTTCGTCGTAATACACTTTTTGCAAACCGCCCTGAACGTCCCTGCCGTTTTTGATAATAGATAAGGTAACGTCGGGTTTTAGCGCCATAAGCCTACCGTCGGTATCGGTAAAGGTTATAACGTTATCGGACACCAAAAAGTCCTTGTTATTTAAATACAGCCCGTATTCTTCAAACTTGCTCATCTTATACTGTTTATATCCGTATTTACGATAGAGGGCGCGGAGAGCAAAAACCGCCTTTTCATCACTCCTTAAAACGGGATCGAAATTCATAATTTCTCCTTTTTATCGTTCAGTACGAGCGCGTAACCGCCACTGCCGTAATTAAGGCATTTGTTTACCCTACTTATCGTCGCGGTGCTAGCCCCCGTTATCTTTGAAACTTCTTGATAATTCTTGCCTGACTTTAAAAGATTAGCCACTTCTAATCTCTGCGTAACGTCTTGTAACTCCTTAATCGTGCAAACGTCTTCAAAAAATTTGCGGCAACTCTCCTTATCTTTGAGTTTTAACACCGCGTCAAAAAATTCGTCAAACATCGTTATATGAAAATTCTCCATATTCACTCGTCCTTACTTTAGTCGTTTATCATTTTAGCACGGTAAAGTGATAAAGTCAACTGTTTTATATAGGTTGTTTATACATTTTTTAAATTTATGAAATACTATTACTATAATAAATGACTAATTTATCATTTAGCGTAAAGAGTATTATAAAATAAAAGGGGCAACCTTGCCCCTAATAAAATATTAATCTCGATTTTATATTATAGCGCGTTTAAAATATTACGGTCACTATAAAGATAAGCACGGCTTCAGTAACGATCGGCAAAGCCGTAAGAAGGGCAAATAGTACGATCTGTGCGACTTTTTCACCCTTATTGCGCCTTATCAAGGTTAAAACTAACCCGATTGCACCGAAAATCGTTGCTACTGCATTAAAAGTGACACCTAGTAAAATCAATTCTATAGTAAGAAATACTGCTATCGCAGCGGTACGCTCTGCAGACTTTTCTATGTTGACTGTGCGCGATAATCTGCCGATAAGATAAATATTTATTGCAAGGTAAATAACCGCCGAAATTATCATAAGTACGGTATATCTTCCACACGGTTTTTTTACTTTTTCCGCACGGTAAAGTTTATTATCTTTCATCTTTCCCCCTAAACGATTTATTTTATATACTTTTCTGCAATCTCCGCAGCAATACGACACATCTCCGAACAAGGGCGTTTTTTATAATACGCAGCCGTTCTCTCTTCCGGCACTGGGGAAGTATCACTTGCAGAAAGCGCGTCTAAAAGTTCACCGCAAATAAGCGAACCAGTATACTCTTTAAATTCCGCGCACGCATCCTGAATAATTTTATATATTGCAAGTTTATTCACACCGTCCGATTTTAAAGTCGATATTACCATACACATACCGCTGACTGCACCGCAAGTGAGCCTTTGCCTGCCAAGTCCACCACCGAATCCTATGGACAACTTTTTTAAGGTAATTTCGTCAAGCCCTATTTCATCCTTAAACGCAAGCACAACCGCTTGACAACAATTCATACCCGTAGCAAAATTTTCTACTGCTATTTGCCCTTTTCCCATAGTTTTCTCCTTTACGATATAATAATACCATATTTTTACTATTAATGCAATACCCTACCGTAAATTTGGTCGTTTTCTCTAAAACGACCGCCCGTAAAGTATAAACACTGTTTACATATTTAAATACGTTAGGCAAAATGCGCAAAACACTACTGAAAGGTTTAAAAACGAGTTGCAGTATGCTCGACTGCAAAAAGGATGAGATTGACCTTGCTGGTCATCGAAGTCTTTTTTGCAAGGCAGAAACGACCTGAAACGAAGTTTATAAAATTTTCAGTTTAAAATTCAAAAAGCAATAAACACTGTTTACTGCTTCCTGAATAATATATGATAAGGGGGAAAATGATGAGCATTTTTGTTGTCGTAAGTCGTTATTTCCTTTCGACAATGATACTATACTACATTCGACAAAAAAAGTAAAGCGTTTTTCACGGGTTTTTAAAAAAATTTTGAAAATTTTTCACAACTTTTTTTAATATATGGAAAATTATGTTAAATTTTGACACGCAGTGTTAATTTTTAACTAGATTTCTTGACTTTCAAAATACCCTTTTTTGTACGTTTTTTAGGGTTTTTAAGGGTAAAAACAGCCAAAAATCGCTGTTTTTCAGCCTTTGAAACTACACTTTAATTCTGCCGTAAAAACTTAAAAAATTAAAAACAAAAATTAAAAAAATTTTTTATAAATTTTATCTTTTTTCTCTTTTAATAACGAATATCTTAAAAGGGATTGACAAAAATTGAATTTTGCGCTAACATTATATATAATAAATATAAAATCGTTTAGACAGTATTTATACTAATTTTTTATTGACGGGTAAATTTATGAAAAAACTTTTTAAGGCGCTTTGCGCTTGCATACTTGCTTTAACTTTGTGCGTTGGCAATCTAGTAGGTTGCAACAATGCTTCAAACGGCGGAGCAAATCAGATACTTAACTTTGACCGTGCCTTTTACTACACGGCTATCGGCGGAATAGGCTTGTTTAACTCGGGCATTGAAAATGAAGATTCTATACTTTCTGGTAATTCTGGTTTAGAAACTTATTCAGAAACTGAAACGCTTTCTATTCAAGAAGAGAAAAAACTCGTTGCTAACGTTGCAATCGCAGCTAGTACTTTTGACAGAGACGTTGATGATAAAGATGAAAGAAATTCAGATAAATCTCCTTACGAACTTACTAAAAAAGTAATAGTATGTCAATCGGGAACTGAATCTACCGAATACGATTTTTATTATAACAAGACGTCTTATAAAATTGACGATTCTGGCGATATTAAACTTGACGGTGTCGTTATCGTAAACGGTGACTCGGAAAACATCTATATTATTGAAGGCAAAAAACAAATAGAGTTTGGTGAAACGGATATAGATATTTTTCTTTACGCCCCCGTTAGAGACGACGACGGCAACGTCGTTCTTGGCTCTGACAATAAGCCGAAACGCGACAACACCCAAGTTTTTATAGAACAAAAATTCCAAGCAGGTAAACAAGCGTTTAGATATACTTACGACTTTGATGGCGAAAGAATTGTCGAAACGACCGCAGTATACGAAAAAGTTACGAGCGGAGAAATTGTTCCCTATTTCTTTACGACGTTGGCAGGTAAAACGGTATATTACAACTTTAATTTTATTACTGCAAACGAATTAGTTACAGCAAACGCGTTTATTAGAGAAAATAACGCCGTTACTGAAGAATTACTTGCAACCGTTACCATCAATCAATCGGGATACACCATCACCTACCCCGCCGAAACCATATAAAAACAAAACCTAATCAACTATAAAGTAAAATCCACTAGTCCTTCTAGTGGATTTTTTTATGGTTTTATTCAATATAATTTTATAAACAAAAAACACACTATACTTCATAACTAAAATATAGTGTGCATAATTTGTTTTGAATTAAAATAAACCTTAAAAGATTATTTTTTCATTTGAGCGGCAACCTCTGATGCAAAGTCGTCGTTTCTCTTTTCTAAACCTTCACCCATTTCAAAACGAACGAAACGTTTGATAGAAAGAGTCTTGCCCATCTTATCGGAATAGGATTTAACAACCTTTTCGATATTCATACCGGGATCTTTAACAAAAGCCTGTTTCATAAGACAGTTTTCGTCGTAATATTTGTTGATTTTGCCTTCTACCATCTTTTCGATAACCTGAGCGGGCTTGTTAGCGAGCTTGGGATCATTTTGGATTTGAGCGAGAAGAATTTCCTTTTCGTGAGCGATTACGTCTTGGGGAACTTCGTCCGCAACGAGATATAAGGGTTTAGCGGCAGCGATTTGAAGTGCAACGTCGTGTGCGAGTTCTTTTGCTCCGTTACAAGTGCAACCTGCAACTTCTACTAAAACGCCAACCTTACCACCCATGTGGATATAACTTTCAACGATACCGTTGTCTGCGGTATATTTTGCGAAACGGCGGATAGCGATCTTTTCACCGATTTTAGCGGTAGCTGCAACCGTTTCGTCGTTTTTAGCCGCTACGAGTTCGTCAATATCCTTAACGTCGTTATCTAAAACGTATTGTGCAACGCCGTCAACGAAAGCGATATATTGATCGCCCTTTGCAACGAAGTCGGTTTCACAGTTTACTTCTACGAGTACGCCCGTATTGCCGTTAACCTTTGCTAATACGATACCTTCTGCAGCGATTCTGGATGCCTTTTTAGCAGCGGTAGCCATACCTTTTTCTCTCAAAAAGTCAACTGCCTTTTCCATGTCGCCGTTGGTAGCTTCAAGTGCTTTTTTACAATCTGCAACGCCTGCTCCAGTCTTTTGACGGAGTTCCATTACTTCCTTACCTGAAATCATAGTTCTATCTCCCTTTATATTTAATTATTCAGCGTCTTCGGCTACGGGTGCTTCTTCCATAACCTGTTCAGGTGCAACCGAGTCGTCTTCTTCTACTCTGAATTCTTCGCCTTGGTTTGCTTCAATTACTGCGTTTGCGATAACCGATGCAATAAGTTTAACCGCTCTGATAGCGTCGTCGTTACCGGGGATAACGTGATCGATTAAATCAGGATCACAGTTGGTATCGGTGATTGCTACGATCGGGATGTTAAGATCTCTTGCTTCTTTAACTGCAATGTCTTCTGCTACAGGGTCTACGATAAACATAAGACCGGGAAGAGTTCTCATATCCTTGATACCGCCAAGGTTTGCTTCGAGTTTATCTCTTTCGATTTTGAGTTTAGATACTTCTTTTTTGGGAAGAAGATCAAACTCACCCATCTTTTCCATATTGTTGAGTTTGTTAAGTCTGTCAACTCTGGATCTGATAGTCTTAAAGTTGGTGAGCATACCGCCGAGCCATCTCTGGTTAACGTAATACTGACCGCATCTTTCAGCTTCTTCTTTAATAGCGTCTTGAGCCTGCTTTTTAGTACCTACGAAAAGTACGCTCTTACCCTGTTTAGCCATTTCTACTACAAAAGGATAAACGTCGTTTTCGATAAGTTCAACGGTCTTTTCAAGGTTGATAATGTGAATACCGTTTCTTTCACCAAAAATGTACTTCTTCATCTTCGGATTCCAACGTCTGGTTTGGTGACCGAAGTGTACGCCCGTTTCAAGGAGCTGTTTCATTGTAATAACTGCCATAAAATTTACCTCCGTTATTCCTCCCCGCGCCGTCTTTTTTAGGGCAACATTTCCGCCGATAGATAATTTTTTGCGGAAACACGTAAGCCCCACGACAATCGGGTGCGAATTTTTGCTTACCTATTTTAGCACAAAACGCTATATTAAGCAAACGTTTTTACGCGTTTTTTAAAGATTTTTATATATTGTTACGCATCCGCGCATGAAAAAAGAGTAGCGACCTTTCACTACTCTTTAATTTGTTGGTTTTATTTAATACGTTTTAAGGTTGTATAAACAAGCAGTGCTAGGCTCGCGAAGTGTTTGGGGTGAGATTGACCTTGTTTGTCATCGAAGTCCAAACACTAAGCAGTAACGACGCAATGCGACGTTTAGACGACCTTAAAAAGATTATTCACCCTTAAAAGGCAACAAGTCAACCAATCTTGCACGTTTGATAGCTTTTGCCAAAACTCTTTGGTGTTTTGCACAAACGCCGGTCATACGTCTGGGGAGAATTTTTCCGCCTTCAGTGATGTACTTCTTCAAAGTGTTGATATCTTTATAGTCGATAGTTTCAACTTTGTTTTGGCAGAAAGCACAAACCTTTTTACGGGGAATTCTCTTAACAAATTTTTTAACTTCTTTAGGCTGAACGGGTGCGGCTTCTGCAGCAGCGGGAGCAGCCTGAACGGTTACGTTGGTATTTTCTTCCATTATTATACTCCTTAAAAAATCGTGCTGAAATTCTTAAAACGGCAACTGATTATCGTCGATTGCTTCAAGTTGAGGTCTTTCCCTTCTTGAAGAAACTACGGGCGCGTCGTCTATTTCGGACTGCGCGTTTTTAGGTGTTAAGAATTCCACTTCGTTAGCAATAACGTCGGTAACGTTTCTCTTAATACCGTCCTTATCTTCATAAGAACGGTTTTGAAGGCTACCAACTATTGCGACCTTATTACCTTTTTTCAGATATTTACCGCAAACTTCTGCTCTACCACGCCAAACGGTAATATTGAAAAAATCCGTTTCACGCGTACCGTCAGCCGCCGCGTAATCTCTCGATACAGCAATAGCAAATCTACATACCGCAACGCCACTTGGGGTTTCGGTAAGTTCAGGATCGCGAGTTAAATTTCCTACTAAGATAACTTTGTTCATAAATTTTCTCCTACTTAAATCTTGGTGATCAATCTTCTGATGATACCGTCTGTAATGCCTACGATACGTTTGATTTCAACGACGAGCGTTTTAGCCGCTTCGAACGTCATCAATACGTAGTAACCTTCGGACTTATAGTTAATCGGGTATTGCAATTTTCTCATACCCCAACGATCGGTCTTTTCTACAACACCGCCGTTTTTACTAACCAAATCCTCGATTTTCTTAATTATCCCGTCTTTAGCTTCGTCAGAAAGAGAAGCGTCGAGAATATAAAGCATCTCGTATTTCGTCATGATTTTTTACCTCCCGGACTTATTCGGCTTGCCTTTAAGCAAGCAAGGTTTTTTTACGGCAAAATTGCCATAAGTTCCATAATGATAACAAAATTTGCATCTTTTGTCAATTATTTTTTATAAATTTTATTATTTTTATATTATTTTATTATATATATTAAAGATTTCCCTACGCCGTCGGATTAATGATATAACTGAGCGGTAAAGTTTTAAACTCTTGTTTTACTCCGTCCGCAGTAAATATACCTGCGTCGATAAACTGTTGCATCCTTGCACTAGTCAAAACGTCTTTTATTGTAGTTGAACTCTCTAACGACTTAACTGTAAAATCAGATATAACGTATTTTTCCGGTCTTCCGTCCGTATCAACCCACTCTCCTTCATCTTCAATCCCGTTTCCGTTTCCATCTATCCATATGTCTTCAAAACCAACGCCCTTAAAGCACAAGAGTAGCCAAATACCGTCGTCTTTATGGATATAGTAAGTATCTTTTTCTTCAACCACTTGGTCGGTGATATGTACGAACGCGTTTTCATTAGTATCCAAATAGAACTTATAATCGGTCGTAAC
>JAFTIG010000071.1 GCA_017457015.1 Clostridia bacterium
TTGACGAGTGAACTTTTGCCACTGCCCGAAACGCCCGTAACTGCCGTTATCAAACCTACGGGAAAACTTACGTCTATATTTTTAAGGTTGTTTTGCCTTGCGCCCACGACTTTAAGGTATCTACCGTCGGGAACTTTACGAACGGTAGGAACTTCTATTTTTCTTCTGCCTGCAAGATAGTCGCCGGTAATAGAGCGCGGTTCGTTCATAATATCTTCCACCGTACCGCAAGCGACCACTTCACCGCCGTGCACGCCCGCTTTCGGGCCTATATCTACGATATAGTCCGCCGTGCGCATAGTGTCTTCGTCGTGCTCTACGACTATTAGCGTATTACCTAAATCCCTTAACTTTTTAAGCGTGCCGATAAGTTTCTCGTTATCCCTTTGGTGCAAGCCTATACTCGGCTCGTCGAGTATATAAAGTACGCCCGTAAGCCCCTAGCCTATCTGCGTTGCAAGCCTGATACGCTGTGCTTCGCCGCCCGAGAGCGTGGACGCACTCCTTGAAAGAGTCAGATAGTTTAGTCCAACGTCAATCAAAAAGTTAAGTCTTGCTTTAATCTCTTTTATTATCGGCGCGGATATAAGGGTGTTCGTCGCACCAAAGGTAAGTCCGTCTATAAAGGCGTAAAGTTCGCCTGCACTCATATCGGTAAGTTCGGCTATATTTTTGCCCCCTACGGTCACGGCAAGCGCTTCTTTTTTAAGCCTTTTTCCGTTGCAAGTGTTGCAAGGGCTGACCGTCATATAACGCTCTATTTCCATCTTGGTATAGTCGCTTGACGTTTCCCTGTACCGCCTTGCAAGGTTGGGGATTATCCCTTCCCAACTGGCTTCGTAACTACCGCTCATAGTGCGCGTTTGATACTCTATCTTTATCTTTTCACCGCCGTTGCCGTAAAGCATCATTTTATAAATATGCTCGGGCAAATCCTTTACGGGCACATCAAGGCTAAAATGATAATGCTTTGCAAGCGCTTCAAAATAAAGGTTTGCCATTTTGCCGTTATCTAAATTCCAACCCGTAATAGTCATTGCGCCTTCTCTTAAAGATTTATTCGGATCGCGAACGACTAATTTTTCGTCGATTTCGTTTCTAAACCCAAGTCCTGCGCACTCGGGGCACGCGCCGTAAGGGTTGTTAAAAGAGAATAGGCGCGGTTCAATCTCTTCAATGCTAATCCCACAGTCGGGACAAGAATATTTTGTAGAATAAAGGGTACTCTCGCCGTTTACTTCTTCAATACTGACTAATCCGTCGGCAAGTTTTATAGCCGTTTCAAGACTGTCTGAAAGACGCTTTTCTATCCCTTCTTTTACGACTAAACGGTCTATAACTACGCTAATCTCGTGTTTTTTATTTTTATCAAGTTTTATCTCTTCTCCAAGGTCGTAAATAACGCCGTCGATTTGAACGCGCGCGTATCCGCTCTTTTTATAGCCTTCTAATTGTTTGGTATATTCGCCCTTTTTACCACGCACTACGGGTGCGTTTATTAAAATCTTAGCACCTTCAGGCAGTGCCATAACCTTATCGGCAATTTGGTCAACCGTCTGACGAGAAATCTCCCTACCGCACTCCGGACAGTGCGGAACGCCCACGCGCGCAAACAATAACCTAAAATAATCGTAAATCTCGGTTACCGTACCTACGGTAGAACGCGGATTGTGCGACGTGGTTTTTTGGTCGATTGATATTGCAGGCGATAGTCCTTCAATTGACTCTACGTCCGGCTTTTCCATTTGCCCCAAAAACATACGAGCGTAACTCGACAAACTTTCAACGTACCGTCTTTGTCCTTCGGCGTAAATGGTCTCAAACGCGAGCGTACTCTTACCACTGCCCGATAGCCCCGTAAACACCACGAGCTTATCGCGCGGAATAGTAACGTCTATATTTTTAAGGTTATTCTCTTTTGCTCCTTTTATTTTCAAACAATCCATAATTATTTTCTCATCTTCATTTTCAGTTTTGCGATAGTGTCGCGTATCTCGATACATCTTTCAAAATCAAGATTTGCAGACGCTATCTTCATAAGTGCCTTTAACTTTTCTATCTCTTCGGGTATATCTTGCTTTTTAACGTCTTTAACCCTATCAGTCTTTTTGGTTATTTCAAGCGTATTTACTACGTCTTTAACGATAGTTTTGGGAACGATACCGTGCTCTAAATTGTATTCCGACTGTACCTTTCTTCTTCTCTCCGTCTCGCCTATCGCGCGTTTCATACTGCCCGTCATAACGTCGGCATACATTATAACTCTACCCTCTGCGTTACGCGCCGCACGGCCTATCGTTTGAATAAGCGACGTTTCACTGCGCAAAAAACCTTCTTTATCGGCGTCTAATATAGCCACGAGTTTAACTTCTGGTAAATCAAGTCCTTCTCTTAAAAGGTTTATACCACAAAGAACGTCAAACTCGCCGTTGCGTAACGCAGATACTATCTCTATTCTCTCCATAGTATCGATATCGCTATGCATATACCTAACGCGAACGCCGTTTTCTTTCAAGTATTCGGTTAAACTTTCCGCCATCTTTTTGGTTAAAGTAGTTATAAGCACCCTACCCTTATCGGCTGTGACCTTGTTTATTTCTATCAAAAGGTCGTCTATTTGATTTTTAGTAGGTTTAACCGTAATTTCAGGATCTATAAGCCCCGTAGGACGGATAAGTTGCTCTACCACCTGCCCTGCTTGACCGAGTTCGTAAGGCGCAGGGGTTGCCGACACACACACCATCTGACCTACGCGAGCGTCAAACTCCCCAAAAGTTAGCGGTCTGTTATCAAACGCCGACTTTAACCTAAACCCGTATTCAACCAAGTTAGTCTTTCTTGAACGGTCGCCGTTATACATCGCGCCTATTTGCGGTATGGTCATGTGCGACTCGTCTATAAACACGATAAAATCTTTTGGAAAATAATCTAAAAGCGTGAAAGGTGGCTCGCCTATATCCCTGCCGTCAAAATATCTACTGTAGTTTTCTATGCCCTTACAAAACCCAATTTCTCTTATCATCTCTATATCGTAATCGGTGCGCTGTTTTAAGCGTTGGGCTTCTATAAGTTTTCCATCGTCGTTAAAAAATCGTACTTCGTCGTCGCGGTCACGCTCAATCGCTGCAACCGCACCGTTTAATTTT
Organism: Clostridia bacterium; assembly: GCA_017457015.1. Next base: position 3,147 of record JAFTIG010000071.1, read on the forward strand.
TCTTCTGCAACGGCGTAATGACTAGCAGGAAATATCACCGCGTGTTTTAGTTCGGATATAACTTTACCCGACACAAATTCCACTTCACAAATCCTATCGATCGTATCACCAAAAAATTCTACCCTTATCAAAATTTCCGTATTTGACGACGGAAAAATATCAACTATATCTCCGCGCACGCGAAAGGACGAACGGGAAAAGTCTATATCCTTTCTCGTGTACTGTACGGACACCAACTTTCGCATAAGTTCGTCACGACTTATCTCGTCATCAGGGCGGAGCGATATTGCCAAACGATAATACTCTTCGGGCGCGCCCAAGCCGTAAATGCAAGATACCGACGCAACCACAACCGTATCGGTGCGCTCGGATAGCGAGCAGGTCGCCGAGTGACGGAGTTTATCTATCTCGTCGTTTATCGCAAGGTCCTTTTCTATGTAAGTATCAGTCGTTGGGATATACGCTTCGGGTTGATAATAGTCGTAGTACGAAACGAAAAACTCCACTCTATTCTCCGGAAAAAACTCTCTGAATTCGTTACAAAGTTGCGCGGCAAGCGTCTTGTTGTGCGCAATAACTAACGCAGGGCGGTTTAAATTTGCTATGACGTTTGCCATCGTAAACGTTTTGCCAGAGCCCGTAACGCCCAAAAGGACCTGCGTCCTTAACCCGTCGCGCAAGCCTTCAGTAAGTTTTTCTATTGCCTGCGGTTGATCGCCCGTAGGCTTAAATTTTGAGTGAAGTTTAAAATCCCTTTTTTCCATAATCTAATTAAAAATCGCTTTTAGTAAAAGTCCTACGGCAAAACTTAATACTGCAAGACCGACCGAGAGAAATACGCGATAGATAAGATTTCTTTTCATAAGTTCGCTATTTCTTAAAAAGCCCTTGCCTTTCTCGGTAAGACTTATACAGTATACCGTTTCCCCGTGACGATCCGAATACACCAAGTCAAAATATCCGTCGGCGTGCAAATCTTTTATAACGCACTCTAACTGTTTGTGGCTTAAATTTTCCGTTCCCGACATCTTTTTTAAGTCCACTGGACTTATTAAAAAAGCCGAACGCTCTTTACATTCTTTATAAAGAACGCCCATTATTTTACTCTCTATCCTATTTAGCATTTTCCGCCACCTACTATAGAGCATGCAAGCGTTATTAGCGCACCGATAAGTCCACCCGTTACACCGCCTAAAAAGGCGCTTGAAAAACTCTTTTTGATAGGCCTATTAACGTCGCTTTCCTTACGTTCAGAGTGTATAAGGCACAAACAAATTTGCTCTAGATCACGGTATTTAACCGATATATATCCTTCTCTATTAAGCAAGTCTATACACTCTTTAACAGTATCGACGTCCGCACCGAGATATTCGGGCATTGCCGAAGAAAGTTCTTCAAAAGAAAAAATTTTATAGCCGTACGGATTGTCTTGCGTAAGTAAAATATTCAAAAGTTCTTTCGTCTTTAAGTCCTGCATACACTACCTTCCCCTTATATTTTGTATAAAGGTAAAAAAAGATATACGCATTAAGAATATTTTACCATAAGTAAACGGGTGTTGTAAATAAAAATACGGTAGTTTTTACGCTACCGTATCTTGGATATTTTTTATTATTTGCTTTTTCTTTTGCCAAATTTATTTATTAATACGTACGCGCCGATAAGCAAAGTGATAGTCGACGCCATTATTAAATACATAACCCAGATTTCCACCCGTGAATCAAAAAAGTAGATATTGCAGTCGATTGAATCTTTTAATCCTATAATCGCGTCTTTTGGCAAAGTCTTCGACAGTTCGTTCATTACCCCATTAAGCGAGTGGTTACGCATGAGTGAAGTGCCGTAAGTACCGGGCAAAAACATCACCGCGTTTCTTAATCCCGATCCAAAACTTGAAAGTGGCATATACGCACCGCATATAAAGCCGTAACAAGAACTTACTATTGAACCGACCGCAGATATTTGACCTTGCGACGACAAGAAATGATTTATAACTGAAGATAGCGCCGTGCCGAAAGTAGTCAATAGCAGTACGTCTAAAATCAAAAGCGCAACGTCTGCAAAACTTAAATACCATCCCGTTACCGCAACGTAAACGAGCGTTGCCCCTAACGCGATAAAACATATTATAAGCGTGCTTATCGTTGTAGAAACGTAATAAGAAAGTGCGAGTTGCGAACGCTTTACAGGCGTCATTAAAAGATCTTTGCTCGCACCGCTTACCTTATCTTGCACCATAAGCATATTAGAACAAAAAGATACGGTAACGCAGGATACTGCAAGTAGCGACGACATAAGTTGTCCGCCAACTAGTCCTTTTAACGCCTTTTTTGGAACGTTTGCCCCGAATTCTTGAAAGACCGCGTTAAAGGAATTTTCGTATACGTTAGATAAAAAAGTCGCGTACAACACCAAGAGTATGAGCGGTGTAATTAAGGACGTAAAGAACAAACCTTTATCCTTAAAGAAAAGTTTACAGTTTCTTTTCACCGAAATCCAAAATATTTTCATTGTCCGTCCTCCGTAAGATTTTTACCCGTTACCTTTAAGAAAACGTCGTCCATCTTGCCTTTGGTAACTTCGTAATCGTTAAAGAGCGACGGGTTGGATATTATAAGTTCGGTTGCCGCACGCGTATTCGGCACTGCAAATCGATAAGCGCCCGCCACTTCTTCATACGGCAATTTAAGTAAGTCCGCCTGCTCTTTATCTATACCGTAAACGGTGACGTAATCGCCCGTATAAATATTTTTAAGTTCGTGCGGAGTGCCTTCCGCAGCAATTTTTCCGCCGTCTATTATAACGACGTAATCAGCGTCTGCCGCTTCTTCCATATAATGCGTTGTCAAAAATACGGTCATACCCGAATTTTTTCTTAAACTCTCAACCACCGACCACAACTTTGCGCGCGTTTGCGGATCAAGTCCAGTAGTCGGCTCGTCAAGAATAAGTATTTTAGGATTATGAATAAGCGCTCTAGCAATGTCTATTTTTCTCTTCTGCCCTCCCGAAAGTTTACTTATAGGCCTATCGACAAATTCTTTAAAATCAAGAAGTTTAATAAGTTGGTCAAGCCTATCGTCAAATTGCTTATCAGTTATGCCGTAAAGTGCGGCGCGATGCTCTAAATTATCACGCGCAGAAAGGGATTTGTCAAGGACGGAATTTTGAAAAACAACGCCTATTTTACGCTTGATTTCATCAGTATCGCCGTCTGTATCGACGCCGTCGATATAAACTTTTCCGCTATCTTTTAAAAGCGTTCCACACATTACCGAAATAGTCGTGGATTTACCTGCGCCGTTAACGCCGAGAAAAGCAAAAAGTTCACCTTCTTTAACCTTAAAAGAAAGATTTTGCACGGCTTTTACCTGCCCGTAACTCTTGCTTAAATTTTCTATTTTTATAATGTCTGCCATAATTATAAGTCCTTAAAAGTATCGTCCATATGTGAAGTAAAAACTTCGGTCTTTAATAGCGCAAGCCCTTTTTTCTCGTCGCCTAAAAGCAACAGACTATCGCCTGCTTTAATATTAAAAAGTTTTCTCGCGTCTTTAGGTATAACAATTTGTCCGCGCTCTCCAACTTTGCATACTCCGAATATATATTTGCCGTTATTTTCTGCCGTCATTTCATAACTCCAAAATAAGATTTGTGTGAAAAATATGAATTTTCATACTTATATTATATTATTGAAACTCCTTTAAAGTCAAGCAAAACGCAAATATTTTCAAAAAATTTTCTTTACATATTTTACAGCTTATGCTAAAATAAATATATTATGAAAAAAGATTTTATTAATTACGCTCACCGTGGTGCGAGTGAATACGCGCCTGAAAATACCCTTTTATCTTTTTATACCGGACTTTTTATGCAGGCAAACGGCATTGAAACGGACGTTCAACTAACCAAAGACGGCGTTCCGGTACTGTTCCACGACGATACGGTCGATCGCGTTACCGACGGCAAGGGAAAGGTTTACGATTACACCTTAAAAGAACTTAAATCTCTTTGGGTTCTAAAGAACGGATACAAAGACAAGATTATTACTTTTGAAGAATTCTTAGACAATTTTGCGCATTTCGACCTTACGTTCGCTATAGAATTAAAAGGTGATAAAACCGCAATCCCCACTGCCGATTTAATAAGAAAATTCGGCATAGAAAACAAAGTTATAGCAACGTCATTTAAATACAACGAACTGTTAGATATGAGATCGTACGCTCCTGAGATTAGAACGGGGTATCTCGTATATAATCGCCCTATCGACGACGAGTTGATTGAGCAAATGAAAGCCGACGGGCTTTTTGAAATTTGCCCTAGAGCACCTTTCATCACTTTGGAAAAATGCAAAGAGTGGCATGATAAAGGCTTTTCCGTGCGCGCTTGGGGCGTTGCAAATGAAGAACTTATGAAACAGGTTTATTTTGCAGGGGCGGACGGTATGACGGTTAACTTTCCCGACAAACTTTGCGAACTTATAAAAAATAACGAACGTTAATTTTCAGTTAACCGTTATATTATATAATGTATAAAATTTTTTGATGGAGAAACATCTTGAAAACTATCAGCACTCAACGTAATAGCAAAAATTGCATTATTTGCGGTATGGATAACCCCTTGGGGCTTAAAGCAACTTTTTATAATCTTGACAACAATAGCGTAGGCTCTGTTTTTTCTTTTAGGAACGAACACCAAAGTTACCCCGACCGTACTCACGGCGGTATGGTGAGCGCACTACTTGACGAACTTATGGGCAGAGCGCTATGGATTAACGAGCCTGATATGTTTGGAGTTACTACCACGCTTAATATCACCTATCGCAAACCCGTACCGCTTGACACGCCCGTTAAAGCGCGCGGTTATCTCACGTTTAATTCCACGCGTGGCTTTACCGCAAAAGGTGAAGTTTATTCTATGGACGGCACTTTGCTCGTTGAAGGTAGTGCAAAATATTTTAAAATACCCTTTGCCCGTGCCTTTAACGGTCAAACTAGTTTGCATGAAGAGATGCCTTACGAAATGCCGTTAATCTTAAAAGAAATAGACTTTCCAGAAATAGTTAAATAAATAAAAATAATATTAAACGCTTTGCAAAAATGCAAGGCGTTTTTTTTAACCTTTTTTAACTTCCTTGCATAGTATATAATACAAGAAGCCCAAAACTTGCTTGCAAGGGTTTGCAACTTCGCCGTATTTCAAACTGAAGTGTAAAAACGACAGTTTTACGGTAAAACGCTAGTTTTACAAAATGTTTTGCATTAGCAAAATATTTACTTCTATAGTTTATAATACTACAAAGGAGGAATTTGCTCAATATGTGCTGTTTATTCGGCAACAATAACTGTAATTGTAACGGCAACAGAAATAATAACACCGTAGTTATTCGCGGGCCACAAGGTCCTGCAGGTCCGCAAGGTGCGCGTGGTCCACAAGGCCCGCAGGGTGCTACAGGTCCGATAGGTCCTACGGGTGCGACTGGCGCAACTGGTGCAACTGGACCGATAGGTCCTATCGGTCCACAAGGTCCGGTCGGTGCGACTGGTGCTACTGGTGCGACCGGTGCTACTGGCGCTACCGGTCCACAAGGTCCTATAGGTCCGGCCGGACCTTCGGGAACGAGTGACGCTATTTATGCAAGCGGTGGTACGGCTGTCGTAGCGGCAGGGGCTATTATTCCCTTGACCTTAACGGCGTCCACACCCACGACTACTATGTCGGTAAGCGCAAACTCGGTGAACTTATCTGAGGCAGGAACTTATCTAGTTTCTTATTACGCAGACGGAACGGTGGCAGAAGGTGACGACTTTGTTACTGCATTATACCTAAACGGTGCGCCTATAACGGGTGAAACAATCGTTCAACCCGAAGGTGGTGCAGGTAGTAAAACCGTACTTGTAACCACTGCTGCGCCTAGCACGCTCTCCATCTACAACGCGTCTGCATCTGAAGCAACGCTCACGGGTGCGTCTATAACGGTGCTTAAAACTGCATAGCGATAAGTTTTCTTTTTCATTTTTTTCCTTAAAAAAAGAATATCCACTATTTTTGTGGATATTCTTTTTTTATCGTTTTTTAATTATTTACAATAAATATATGTGCAATTATTGCTAAAAGCACACCTAAAACAACGCTTGCGCATACGTTAACCTTGTGCGCTAACTACCATTGCACCGTTCTTTTTATGTACTACTACCGTGCCGAAACGATCGGTGCGATAAAGTGTATACGCAGGGTTAGCATTTAACAGCCTTTCTTGTACGGTACTAGACGGATGCCCGTAAGCGTTTTCGTTCCCGACCGAGATTATCGCGTTTGCTGGCATTAAAAGCGCTAAAAAATCTTCTCCCGTAGCGTTATCCGCGCCGTGATGCCCGATTTTGAGATAATCTATCCCCGAAAGGTTTATACTTATACCGAGTGAGTTAAAAAATGACGAATAAAGTCCCGACCGATAGTTGTCTAGTACGTAATTTTCTTGAGATTTGAGCGCGTCACCCGTAAATAAGAACCGCGTATTTTCCACTTGAAGATATATTATCGGCGAAACGTTGTTAACCACCGAGCCTTCGGGAACGATTGCTCCGTTTAGATCCCCGTAACTACTTTGCGACGAGCCTAACGGCGCAGGTGATAAAAACGCGAACGCATAGCCTTCGCCCTTTACGCACCTAAATATTTCCGATACGACCGTTTGCACGCCATTTTCTTTCAACTTGTTTTCTGCGCGTTCGTACAGCGGAAAAGTATCCATAACGGCACTCGACACGAACGGAATAAAAGCCGTACCTATTTTATAAGAATCTATTATGCCGTAGGCGTTCCCTACGTGGTCGGCATCAGGATGCGTCAAAACCAAATAATCTATCTTTGTAACCGAGTATGCGTTAAGATACGTTTTAATATATTTAATTACGTCTTCGCGCTCGTCGTTTATCCCCGTATCGATAAGCATATTCTTGCCGTCTGGCAGTCTTATAAAAATACAGTCGCCCTGCCCTACGTCGAGATAGTGTACGGAAAAGCCTTCGTAAACGCTTATTTTTTGTTCGGGTAACGGACTACATCCGCAAATAAATATACAAAACGCAAACACTATACACAAGGAGAGCGCACAAATCTTTTTCTTTTGCATAAAAATATTTATTTATTATTCTTTTTTAAATTCTCTATATCTTCTTTAATATTTGGGATGAAAGTAAGCGCACTATTATAACCTATATCGTACATCTTGCTACCATGCCAAAATGCAACGGCGTTAAATTCGCTCAAATCGGGGTGTATCATTGCGTCACTAAATTCATAACCTTTAGCCCACGGCTCTTCTACGTCCGATTTATAAGTGGGAAAAAGTTTACTTAATACACTCGGTTTTTCGTCGCGAGTGGAAAGGTCTATTCCAACCACGTAATCCGCGCCCATATCCCTTGCTTGATCGGCGGGAATAGAGTTGGTAAAAGCACCGTCAACGTACCTTACGCCGTCTATTATAGTCGGCTTAAAAAAGGGCGGAATACTACTTGACGACGCTAATGCCGCCGCTACGCTACCACTCTTAAAAACGTGTTCCTTGCCCGTTTCAAGAACGGTTGCAACCGCACGGAAAGGCTTATTTAAGTCTTCTATATTGAGTGAGCCCATCTCTCTATCGATAACCTTAAACATCCCGAAAGTATCCATCTTTATCATAAAGAGATTTTTAATTTCGCCAAAGTCTATCCTACTTAAAAGTTCGGTTATATCCGTTGCCGAATAGCCTGCCGCGTAAAACGCACCGACAACGCTACCGATACTCGTGCCAGCAATAACGTCAAACTCTATACCGTTTTCTTCAAACGCTTTGAGCGCACCCAAATGCGCAAAGCCCTTTGCTCCACCAGATCCTAGTGCCAAGCCGAGTTTTATTTTTTTAGGTTGTCTTCTAAATAAAAAGTTGAAAAATTTCATTTATCCATTCCCTGTGGTTTGCGTTTTAATATCTTTATGATAACTACCGCCAAAAGTATGACCGCAAGCGCAAATAACGCATATAAAATATAATCTAAAACTTCAATAGTCCAAAAATGTAAACATATAGCGGCGAGCGCGGATATTATTAATCCTGCAACGAGATTGCCCAAAACTATCGGCAAAACCGCGTCCTTAAATTTCAAATCCAAAAAGGCGGCTATTGCCGTACCCGTCCATACACCCGTCATTGGTAATGGTATAGCCACGAAAATAAATACGCCGATTTGTTTTATAAACGTGTCCGAAACCTTACTTTTCGAGCCTTTTTCTTGCTGTTTTTGTAGCGTTTCATCAGCCTTGCTCTTAAAATAATCTTCCACCTTTAATGCAAGAGAATTAAACCATTTTATTTTTTTAAGTAGCGTAAGCACTGGTTTTAACAAAAAGAATATAGGTATAAAAACAATAGTAGAGCCTATAAACGCAAGCCCCAACGCCGAAA
>JAFTIG010000072.1 GCA_017457015.1 Clostridia bacterium
TCACAAGTTTAGAAGAATACATAGCAATTGTTGAAGATTGGTTAGAATTTTACAATACTAAAAGATTAAAAAACAGGAAGAAAACTTAATTCCTTCCTGTTTAGCCTTTTTTTATCCGTGCACTTTTTGGGGTGCAGTTCAAGCTAAAGCAGCTGCCTTTTTTGTTCTTTAGGCGCAAAAGAGTAAAGAAAAACGGGAGTATTGCCGTTTGCAAGCTTGCTCGCGCGTGCGTTACGTCGCCGTAAAAAGGTGGTAAATAAAAATAAAATATTTGCCTAAATAAAAACCGTTAAGCTATTTAATAATTTTATTCGCGATACAGCCGGGGTAGTAGTAAAATTTTTTTAGCGGCTTAATTTAAATGCGCAAAAAAGGGGGCAAAAGGCACAAACGCTTATATATATTATATAATTAAGTCGCGCGCGAAAGCGATTTTTTAAAAAAATTTCACAAATTTTCACAAAAATAAAAAAATTTTAAAAAATGGCTGTTTTTTAGTTGACATAGCATAAAATATATGGTATTCTCATTAGGCTGTGTAATTTGGGTTGAGATGAAAAGTTACTTAATCCTTGCGATTTTGCGGACTCCGGAACTCCGCAAAGCCATTTAGGAAGATAATTTTCATTGACAAGTGTGGGGGTTTAACTCCTGCGACTAACCAACCTATGGGGTAGGACTATCATCTGCTTAACACACAGCGCAGATGATTTTTTTATTGCCAAACGGTTGACACACACGGCAAAGTTGTAAAACTCTTGTTGATAACAAAAAAAGCCATTAAAACAAGGGTAAAAAGTTAGTATAAAAATCGGAGGACTAAAAAATGGCAGGACAGAAGATCAGAATCAAACTCGCAGCTTACGATCACGAAATGGTAGATCAAGCAACGCAAAGAATTATCGAAACGGTTAAAAAGGCCGGTGCGAAGGTTAGTGGACCTATTCCTCTACCCACAGAAAAAGAAATAGTAACCATTCTTCGTTCACCCCACAAATATAAAGACAGCCGTGAACAGTTTGAAATCAGAACTCACAAAAGACTTATCGACATTTACTCAACCAATGCAAAGATTTTGGATAGCATCCATCTTCCCGCAGGCGTTGACGTTAAAATAAAGCTCTAAAAGCAAAATCACAGGAGGTAGAACTTTATCTATGAATAAAGCAATCGTAGGAAAGAAGTTAGGCATGACTCAGGTCTTTTCCGCAGACGGAAAAGTAACCCCGGTTACTGTCGTTTTAGCAGGTCCTTGCCCCGTAGTTCAAATCAAAACGGTGGAAAGAGACGGTTACTCAGCTGTTAAGGTTGGTTTTGAACAAGTTAAAGAAAAAGCACTTAACAAACCCGAACTCGGTCAATTCAAAAAAGCAGGCGTTGCTCCTTGCAGACACCTTAAAGAATTCAGACTCGACAGTGCAGCTCAATATGAAGTTGGTAAAGACATTACCGTTGAGATCTTCCAAGACGGAGATAAGGTTGACGTAGTTGGCCTTACTAAAGGTCACGGTTACAGCGGCGTTATTAAACGTTGGAACCAACACAGACTTATGGCATCTCACGGCGTAGGCCCCGTTCACAGGGAAGTTGGTTCAATGGGCGCTAACAGCTCACCCTCAAGAGTATTTAAGAACAAACGCCTTCCCGGTCAGTATGGTCACGAACCAGTAACAATTCAAAACCTTGAAGTTGTTAAGGTTGACGTAGCCAGAAACGTATTACTTATCAAAGGCGCTATCCCCGGTCCTAAGGGCGGCGTAGTTTGCATAAGTGACAGCGTAAAAGCTTAAGGAGATTGAAGGACTATGGCTAATATTAAAGTATACAACATGCAAGCAAAGGAAGTAGGCGCAATCGAAGTTAACGATGCACTTTTCCAAATGGAATATAACGAACCGTTGATTCACCAAGCTGTTGTTGCCCGTCTTGCAAATGAAAGACAGGGCACCAAGAGCACTCTTACCAGAACTGAAGTAAGAGGCGGTGGTAAGAAGCCTTACCGTCAAAAAGGTACCGGTAATGCTCGTCAAGGTTCAACCAGAGCTCCCCAGTTCATCAAGGGCGGCGTAGTATTCGCACCCAAGTCAAGAGACTTCTCAAAGAAGATGAACGTAACCGCAAAAAGAACCGCTATGTTCTCTGCTTTATCTAAAAAGGTTACCGACGGTGAGTTTTACGTAATCGACGAAGTTGCTGTAGCAAACGGCAAAACCAAAGAAATGGTTGCTTTCTTAGAAGCATTTAACTTTGAAAAGAGCGTTCTTTTAGTTATGTGCAACTCTGACGAAAAGGTAATCAGAGCAGCAAGAAACATTGAAAAGCTTCACACTTTACCTGTTGAACAACTCAACACTTACGACGTAGTAGTAAACAAAGTAGTTGTTTTAGCTAAAGGTTCTGTTGAAAAATTACAGGAGGTTTACGGAGAATAATGGAAGCAAGAGATATTATTATAGCCCCCGTTCTTTCTGAAAAGAGCTATCGAGATATCGAAAATAAAAAGTACGTTTTCCGCGTAGCAAAAAGCGCTAACAAAACCGAAATTAAACTCGCTATCGAACAAATCTTTGGCGTAAGCGTTGATTCAGTTAACACTATCAACTGCCTCGGCAAGAAAAAGAGAATGGGCAGATACGAAGGATATACACCCGCTTATAAGAAAGCAATCGTTCAACTCAAGGATGATAGCAAGGCAATCGCCTTCTTTGAATCTTTGTCCTAATCGGAGGTAAAGTATAATGGGTATTAAGAGATATAAACCTACTTCACCTGCTAGACGTTTTATGACGGTTAGCTCGTATGAAGAAATAACCTGCACGAAACCCGAAAGATCTCTTTTAGAAGATAAAAGACATACGGGTGGCAGAAATGCAAACGGCAGAATCACTGTAAGACATCACGGCGGCGGCAACAAGACCAAATACCGTATCATCGACTTTAAGAGAAATAAAGACGGTATCCCTGCAACTGTTAAAACCATCGAATACGATCCTAACAGAACGGCAAACATCGCTTTATTGCAATATGCAGACGGCGAAAAGAGATACATTTTAGCTCCCCTCGGTTTAACCGTTGGCGACGTATTACTCAGCGGCGAAGGCGCAGATATTAAGGTTGGTAACACCTTAAAAATCGAAAACATCCCCGTTGGTACTATGATCCACAACATCGAGTTACAACCCGGTAAGGGCGGCCAAATCGCAAGAGCAGCTGGTATGAGCGCACAGCTCATGGCACGTGACGGCGTTTATGCACACATTAAAATGCCCAGCGGCGAAATGAGACTTATCAGCGTTAAGTGCAAAGCAACCATCGGTCAAGTTGGTAACCTCGACAACGAAATTATCCGCGTTGGTAAAGCAGGTAAAACCAGACATATGGGTATCAGACCTACCGTTAGAGGTTCTGTAATGAACCCCTGCGACCACCCCCACGGTGGTGGTGAAGGCCGTTCGCCCATTGGTAGACCCGGTCCCGTTACCCCTTGGGGTAAACCCGCACTTGGCTACAAGACCAGAAAGAAGAAGAACAGAACTGATAAGTTTATTCTTAAGAGAGTGAACTAAGGAGGTCGGTGTAAATGAGTAGAAGTATTAAAAAAGGACCTTTCATTCAACCTAAATTACTTGAAAGAGTTGAAAAGATGAATGCTGAAAACAAAAAATCAGTGCTCAAAACTTGGTCAAGATCATCAACTATATTCCCCCAAATGGTAGGACACACTATCGCTGTATACGACGGTAGAAAGCACGTTCCCGTTTACATCACCGAAGATATGGTAGGATGCAAACTCGGTGAATTCGCACCCACCAGAACGTTCAAGGGCCATGCCGGCTCCAAAACTACTGGTTAAGGAGGTAATTAAAAATGGCTGGTAATACCAAAAAGAAAGCTCAATTTAGAAGAGAAAATAAAGACAGAAGACCCAAAGCGGTTGCAAGATATATCAGAATTTCTCCTTACAAAGTAAGAGTGGTTCTCGATCTTATCAGAGATAAGAGTGTTAACGAAGCAGTTGCTATTTTAGCTAACACCTCTAAAGCAGGCGCACAACCCATTTTAAAGGTTGTTGAATCTGCAGCAGCTAATGCTGAACACAACTTGCATATGAACAGAGGCGACCTTAAGGTTGCTGAATGTTTTGCTGACATGGGCCCCACGCTTAAGAGAATGCAGCCCGTAAGCAAAGGCAGAGGTTACAGAATTCTCAAGAGAACAAGCCACATTACCGTTGTGCTTGATGCAGTTAAGTAGGAGGACACTATGGGACAGAAAGTTAACCCACATGGTTTAAGAGTAGGCGTAATTAAAGGTTGGGATACCCAATGGTACGCTAATAAAAAGGATTTCGGTGCTAACCTTAAAGAAGACTACGAAATCAGAACATTCCTTAAAAAACAATACTATTCAGCAGCAGTTACCACTATCGGTATTGAACGCGCTGCAAATAGAATTTCTATTACCATTCATACCGCTCGCCCCGGTGTTTTAATCGGTAAGGCAGGCAGTGAAGTTGAAGTTATCAAGAGCAAAATTGCAAAGCTTACGAAGGGCAAACAAGTTGCTATCAACATCGTTGAAGTAAGAAAGCCCGATTGTGACGCTCAGCTTATTGCTGAATCTGTTGCAGGTCAACTCGAAAAGAGAGCTTCATTCAGAAGATGTATGAAACAAGCTATCGGTAGAGCTATGCGTCTTGGCGTTAAGGGCGTTAAGATCATGGTTAGCGGAAGACTTGACGGTGCTGAAATCGCTCGTACCGAACAGTATCACGAAGGTTCTATCCCTCTACAGACTATCCGTGCGGACATCAACTACGGCTTTAGCGAAGCACACACCACCTTTGGTGTAATCGGCGTTAAGGTTTGGGTATACAATGGTGAAGTTCTTGGCGGAATCAAGAAAGAAGGAGGCGAAGCATAATCATGTTAATGCCTAAAAGAGTAAAAAGAAGAAAAGTACAACGCGGCAGAATGAAAGGCAAAGCACATAAGGGCAATATCTTAGCATACGGCGAATATGGCTTAGCTGCAGATACCTGCGCGTGGGTTACTTCAAACCAAATCGAAGCTGCTCGTATTGCAATGACCAGATTCATCAAACGTGGCGGCCAAGTATGGATTGATATATTCCCTCACAAACCTATAACCGAAAAACCTGCCGAAACCAGAATGGGTAGCGGTAAGGGTAGTGTTGAATATTGGGTAGCAGTAGTTAAACCCGGCAGAATGCTCTTCGAAATCGCCGGCGTTTCTGAAGCTGATGCAAGAGAAGCTTTACGTCTTGCTTCACACAAGTTACCCTGCAAATGCAAAATCGTGAAGAAAGAAGAGCAAAAAGTTATGGCAGAAGGCGGTGAAGGCTAATGAAAGCAAGAGAAATTCATAATATGACCAACGACGAATTAGCAACCAAGCTAGTTAGTCTTAAAGAAGAGCTTTTTAACCTTCGTTTCCGTCACGCTACCGGGCAGCTCGAAAACCCCAACGTTTTAAAGACGGTTAAGAAGGATATTGCCAGAGTTAAAACCGTGATTCGTGAACGCGAACTCAAGGCAAACTAAGGCGGAGGATTGATTTATGGAAAGAAATCTCAGAAAAGAAAGAGTAGGTCTCGTTTGTTCTGATAAGATGGATAAAACCGTTGTAGTAGTTATCGAACAAAAGTCTAAACACCCTCTCTATAAAAAGACAATCACTAAAACAGTTAAATTCAAAGCACACGACGAAAATAACGAATGTGGCATTGGCGATAAAGTAAGAATCGTTGAAACCAGAAAGTTAAGTAAAGATAAAAACTGGCGTGTTGCTGAAATAATCGAAAAGGCGAAGTAATAGGAGGAAAGGAAGCAATATGATCCAAGCTGAATCTAGATTAATCGCTGCCGATAACTCCGGCGCAAAAGAGATTAAATGTATTAAAGTTCTTGGCGGTTCTTTCCGCAAGAGCGGCAACATTGGCGACGTTATAGTTGCAAGCGTTCAAACTGCTACCCCCGGCGGCGCAGTTAAGAAAAACGAAGTTGTTAAAGCTGTTATCGTTAGAACCACCAGCGGTTTAAGAAGAGCTGACGGTACTCACATCAGATTTGACGACAACGCTGCAGTTATTATCGATAACCAAAAACAACCTAAAGGCACCCGTATTTTTGGACCGGTTGCAAGAGAACTTCGTGAAAAAGATTACATGAAGATCGTTTCTCTCGCACCCGAAGTGTTATAAGGAGGGCAGAAGATAGTATGAAAGTTAAAAAGAACGATACCGTTTTAGTTTTAACGGGTAAAGATAACGGCAAAACCGGTAAAGTATTACGCGCTATTCCCTCTGATAACAAAATCGTCGTTGACGGCGTAAACGTTCAGAAAAAGCATAAAAAAGCTCGTTCTGCACAAGACACCAGCGGAATTATAGAGCAATCAGGCCCCATCGATGCTAGTAACGTATTGGTAATTTGCCCCGTTTGTGGCAAGGCTACCAGAGTAGAATACTCGCTCGAAGGCGACAAGAAGACCCGTATTTGCAAAAAATGCAAAAAGTCTCTTGACGTAAAGGCAGAAGCACCCAAAAAAGCTGCTAAAAAAGCAGGTAAGGAAGACGTAGCTGATAAAACGGCTAAAAAGGCTTCCAAGAAAAAATCGAAAGCTGAAGAAGCATAACGGAGGACTTCAAAGTGGCAGAAAAAAAGACTCAGGTTGCTAACGAACCTGCAACCGATTCAAAGTACGTTAGTAGAATAAGAACGAAATACGTCCAAGAAGTCGTACCGTATCTTATGAAAAAGTTTAACTATAAAAACGTTAACCAAGTTCCCAAGCTCGTTAAAATCACCATCAACGGTGGTCTTGGCGACATTAAAGATAATGCAAAGAGCATTCAAATCGTTCAACAAGAACTTACCCAAATCGCCGGCCAAAAACCCGTATTAACAACTGCTAAAAAATCAGTTGCAAACTTCAAAGTAAGACAGGGTATGAACGTTGGTATTAAGGTAACCTTACGTGGCGACAGAATGTATGAATTCTTTGATAAGCTCGTATCAATCGCTCTCCCCAGAGTAAGAGACTTCAAGGGTGTCCCCACAAAGTCTTTCGACGGTAGAGGTAACTACGCAATGGGCGTTAAAGAACAACTTATCTTCCCCGAAATTCAATACGATCAAATCGAAAAGGTTAGGGGTTTTGATTTATGTTTCGTAACGACCGCTAAAACCGATGAAGAAGCAAGAGAACTTTTAAGAGCTCTTGGTATGCCCTTCAAAGCTGAGTAAGGAGAACGGATATGGCAAAAAAATCAATGATTAACAAACAGCAGAGAACTCCCAAGTTCTCTACAAGAGCTTACACCAGATGTTCTATTTGCGGCAGACCTCACGCAGTTCTCCGTAAATACGGCATTTGCAGAATATGCTTCAGAAATTTGGCTTATAAAGGTCAAATTCCCGGCGTTAAAAAAGCTAGCTGGTAAGAGGAGGTAAAAAGAATATGACAGATCCTATTGCTGATATGCTTACCCGCATCAGAAATGCGCTTGTTGTAAAGCATGAAGAAGTAGAAATTCCTACTTCTAATATGAAGAAAGAAATCGCAAGAATTCTTCTTGCTGAAGGTTATATTAAAGCTTATGATATCGTTGGCGAAAAGGGCGAAACCATTAAAGTTACCCTTAAGTACGGTGCAAAGGGCGAAAGAGTAATCTCCGGCTTAAAGAGAATTTCTAAACCCGGCTTAAGAGTATATGCAGGCAGCGAAGAGCTTCCCAAAGTACTTGGCGGTTTAGGTATTGCTATCATCTCTACACCTAAGGGTGTAATGACCGATAAAGAAGCAAGAAAGCTTCACCACGGCGGCGAAGTTTTAGCTTACGTTTGGTAAGGAGGTATTAAGGTTTTATGTCAAGAATAGGTAAAGAACCTGTAACCATCCCTGCTGGCGTTACGGTTGAAGTTAAAGAAACACAATTTACAGTTAAAGGACCTTTAGGAACGCTTACCCAAGATTACGATCCCGCTATTACCATTACCGTTGAAAATGGCGTAGCAACCGTAACCAGATCAAGTGATTTAGGTCCTATCAGAGCAAAACACGGTCTTTACAGAGTATTGCTTTCAAACATGGTAACCGGCGTAACCAAAGGTTACGAAAAGAACCTCGTTGTTAACGGTGTTGGTTGGAAAGTTCAAATGCAGGGCAAAAAGCTCGTTATGAACGTTGGTTTTTCACACCCCGTTGAAATGGAAGCTCCCGAAGGAATCACCCTCGCTTGCACTTCTGCAACCGAAATTTCCGTTAAGGGTATCGATAAAGTTGCTGTAGGCCAAATTGCTGCTAATATCAGAGCGGTAAGACTTCCTGAACCTTATCACGGATACGGTATCCGTTATAAAGAAGAAGTTATCGTTCGTAAAGAAGGCAAGACTGCCGGTAAGTAATAGGAGTGTAAAGTAGTATGATTTCAAAAGTTAATAAAAATCAAGATAGAAAGAAAAGACACTTAAGAGTACGCCTTAAACTTTCCGGAACGGCTGAATGCCCCAGACTTAACGTTTACAGAAGTCTTAACCATATCTATGCGCAGATAATTGATGATACCAACGGCGTAACTTTAGTTGCTTGCTCAACGGTAGAAAAAGAAATTATCAAGCTCGTTGCTGATACGGACAAAAAGGGCGCTGCAAAAATCGTTGGTGAACAGCTTGCGAAAAAGGCACTTGCAAAAGGAATCGACACCGTTGTATTCGACAGAGGCGGTTACCTTTACACCGGTAGAGTGGCAGCACTCGCTGACGGCGCAAGAGAAGCCGGACTTAAGTTCTAAGGGAGGCAAAATAGTATGGCAAGAGATAATAATAGACCTCAGAGAAGACAAGAAGCTAACGACGGTCTCATTAAGAAAAATATTTGCGTTAACCGCGTAACCAAGGTTGTTAAGGGTGGTCGTAAGATGCGCTTTGCAGCTTTAGTTGTAGTAGGTGACGGTGCCGGCAGAGTAGGTTGCGGTATGGGTAAAGCTAACGAAGTTCCCGAAGCAATGGAAAAAGCAACTGCACAAGCAAAGAAAAATATGAAACCCGTTGCACTTCTTGGCAACACTATTCCCCACAGTATCGTAGCAAAATACGGTCGCGGATCTGTTTTACTTCTTCCTGCTGAAGAAGGTACTGGTGTTATCGCCGGTGGTCCCGTTCGTGCGGTAATGGAAGCTGTAGGTATTACAAATATCAGAACGAAATCTCACGGCACTAACAACCCCATCAACATGGTAAAGGCTGTTATAGCAGGCTTAAACGAATTAAAAACTGCTGAACAGGTTGCAGCACTTCGCGGCAAGAGTGTTGAAGAGATTATCGGTTAAGGAGGCACCAAATGGCTAACGAAAACAATACCGTAAAAGTTACTCTTATCAAGAGTACTTCGGGAAGATTAAAAAATCAGCAGGCTACCGTTGCAGCTTTAGGACTTCACAAAATCGGTCAGTCCAAAGAGTTCAAAGACAGCCCGACCTTACAAGGTATGATAGCAAAGGTTGCTCACCTTGTTAAAGTTGAAAAGCAGTAATATAAGGAGTTTATTTGTTATGAGAATAGATACATTACAACCTGCTGAGGGCTCAAGAACTTCCAAAAAAAGATTGGGCAGAGGTATAGGTTCAGGCCTCGGTAAAACGAGTGCTAAAGGTCATAAAGGTCAATGGGCTAGAAGTGGCGGCGGCGTTCGCCCCGGTTTTGAAGGCGGTCAAATGCCTTTAACCCGTAGAGTTCCCAAGAGGGGCTTTAAGAACCACTTCAGAAAAGAATACGCTATCGTTAACATCAACGTTTTAGAAAGCTTTGAAGCAAACAGCGTTGTTGATTATGAAGCATTATATGTTGCAGGCTATGTTAAAGAAGTTAAGGGCGCAGTAGGCCTTAAAGTTCTTGGCACCGGCGAATTAACGAAAGCTCTTACCGTAAAGGCTGCAAAGTTTTCTGCAACAGCAAAAGCTGCCATCGAAAAAGCTGGCGGAACTTGCGAAGAAAACTAATTGCATAATACGGAGGGCGAAAGATGTTTGAAACTTTAAAAAATGCTTTCAAAGTAAAAGAAATAAGAGTTAAAATTTGGTGGACCTTATTTTTCCTCTTAATTTACAGACTTGGCTGCTATATTCCCGTACCCGGCATCGGTGAAGGATTAATCTCGGCAGACAGTTTGGCAGACGTAAGCTACTTATCGATTATGTCGATGATGACCGGTGGTGCTTTAGCACAAGGCACCTGGTTTGCAATGGGTATCAGCCCCTACATCAACGCATCCATTATTATTCAACTTTTAACTGTTGCTATTCCCGTTCTTGAAAGATTAAGCAAGGGCGGTGAAGAGGGCAGACGCAAAATAAATAGTATTACCAGATATATTGCTATATTTTTAGCAATTATTCAGTCGATCGGTATCTTACTTAACTATGGCGACAGCCTTATCAATGCAACCGGCAGATTATCACTTGCCGACGTGTTATTTGGTCAAGCATGGCTCGCTTATATCGTAGTTGTTTTATTCTACGCTTCAGGTACTGCTGTTACTATGTGGATTGGCGAAAGAATTACCGAAAAGGGCGTAAGCAACGGTATTTCAATCCTCATTTTCGCTGGTATCATCGCTACCGCAGGTCAATATATTCTTTCTGCTGCAGATAGAATGTCAACCGCTACCGATAATAATACTTCTTTAACGGTATTATGGCAGTTGATTGGTTACGTTGCAATCTTAGTTGTAGTATTCGGTTGTATCGTATTCGTTGACCTTGCTGAAAGAAAAATTCCCGTTCAGTATGCAAAACAAGTTAAGGGAAGAAAGATGTACGGAGGTCAATCAACCGTAATCCCCATTAAGGTTAATGCAAACGGCGTTATGCCCCTTATCTTTGCGTTCTCTATCCTTTCATTCCCCGAACTTATCATGACGATGTTCTGGCCCACCTCAAACGCTTTATTATGGTGGCAACAGTACATGGGCACTTCTAGCTGGATTTACATGGTAGTTCTTTGCGTTCTTATTTTTGCATTTGCATACTTCTACACTACTTTACAGTTCAATCCGGAAGATATTTCAAAGAGTATTCAACAAAACGGTGGCTTTATTCCCGGAATTAGACCCGGCAAGCCCACTACTGAACACTTAAAACGCGTTTCTGGCAGAATTACTTTGTTCGGCGCAATCTTCCTTGCACTCGTTGCACTTATTCCTTCAATCTTATTTAGATTAATCGATCCAAGCTCAGCGTCTGCATTTACCGCAACAGGTATGTTGATTTGCGTTTCGGTTGCACTTGAATTTAACACTGCACTCGAATCACAACTCATGATGAAGAACTATAAAGGCTTCTTAAAATAAAAAATAATAACCGCGCCCTGCACTTAAAAGGGCAGGGCGCGGGTAAAAGTTTTGATTATGAAAATTATTTTGTTGGGAGCACCCGGTGCAGGTAAGGGTACGCAAGCATTCATGCTTGCTGAAAAGTATAACCTAATGCACATTTCCACGGGCGACATTTTTAGATATAATATCAAAGAGCGCACGGAAATCGGGTTGATAGCTAAGTCGTTTATAGATAAAGGCCAACTCGTTCCCGACGATATAACGATAGAAATCGTTAAACAGTGGCTCGCTGAAAACAACCGGTCAGACGGTTTTATGCTTGACGGTTTTCCCAGAACGGTTTACCAAGCGCAAGCATTAAGCGAGTTTGCGAGCATCGATTGGGTTGTAGATATAGAAGTTCCATTTGAAAAGCTTATCCACAGAATAACGGGCAGAAGGGTTTGTAAGGTTTGTAACGAATCCTACCACGTAGACTTTTTAAACGGCAAAACCGTTTGTAAGTGCGGTGGCGAACTTATTCATCGCGATGACGATACCGAAGAAACGGTTGCAAAACGCATTAACGTTTATCGCAATCAAACGCAGCCTCTCATTGATTATTACAAGGAGCAAGGCAAGTTAATAAGAGTAAACGGAGATCAGTCGGCGCAAGAGGTTTTTGCAGAAATCTGCAATAAATTGAGCTAATATGATACACTTAAAAAATGCTGAAGAATTAAGCAGGATGCGGGCGGCCTGCCGTATCACTCGCGACGTTTTAAACTTAATTGAAGAAAACGTTAAAGTGGGTGTTACAACCAAACAGCTCGATAAAATAGCTTACGATTATATTACCAAGTGCGGTGCTCGGCCCAACTTTTTAGGGCTATACGGTTTTCCGAGCACGATATGCGCTTCGATTGATGAAGAGGTCGTACACGGCTTTCCGTCAGATAGGGTAATAGAAGAAGGGCAGATTGTTTCGATCGACGTTGGCGCTTGTATAAACGGTTTTAACGGCGATGCGGCAAGAAGCTTTTACGTAGGGAACATTAGTCCCGAAAAAAAGAGGCTGATTGAAGTTACCAAGCAGTGCTTTTTTGAGGGTATAAAAGATATTTGCGTGGGTAGTGCGATAGGCGACATAGGCTATCAGGTGCAGACCTATGCGGAGTCAAACGGTTTTTCCGTCGTTCGCGAAATGACAGGGCACGGAATAGGCAGAAAACTGCACGAAGATCCTGAAGTTCGCAATTTCGGAAAAAAGGGCACGGGTATCCGCCTGCAAGAGGGTATGACTTTGGCAATCGAGCCTATGATTAACATGGGCACGCACGAAGTTATTATCGATGGGTGGAAATGCGTCACGCGCGATGGTATGCCATCAGCGCATTACGAAAACACCGTTGCAATAACTGCAAACGGCGTTGAAATACTAACCCTTTAATAAAAAATCGGAGGTAAACAAGTGTCTAAGGAAGACGTTATAGAAGCCGAAGGCGTGATATTAGAAGCATTGCCTAACGCAACTTTTAAAGTCAAATTGTCCAACGGGCATATCATTACGGCGTATATTTCTGGTAAGCTTAGAATGAACTATATTAAAATCATTCCCGGTGACGGTGTTAAGCTGGAAATGAGCCCTTATGATTTAACGAAAGGCAGAATCGTTTGGCGCAGCAAGAACTGACCGCCGCAAACAAAAATTTTTCGGAGGAATTAAAAATGAAAGTAAGACCGTCTGTTAAGCCTATGTGCAAAGATTGCAAAATTATCAAAAGAGAAGGCAAAGTAATGTGCATTTGCTCTAAAGATAAGAGCCACAAGCAAAAACAAGGCTAACGAAAATAATCTTTTTACTCGTCAAGGATCATTCCAACCTCGGCGCGTAAAAAATCTATATATATAAAAAAATCGTATAAAAAGGAAATTACGGAGGTTTAAAATCAATGGCACGTATTGCCGGTGTAGATTTACCCAGAGACAAACGTATTGAAGCAGGCCTTACCTACATCTACGGTATTGGTTTTGCAACGTCTCAAAAAATATTGAAGGAAACGGGTGTAAATCCCGATGTCAGAGTTAAAGATTTAACCGAAAGTGACGTTTCTAAATTAAGAGAATATATCGAACATAACCTTCGCGTTGAAGGTGAACTCCGTTCAGACGTTAACCTTTCGATTAAAAGACTTATCGAAATCAGCTGCTTCCGCGGTGTTCGTCACAGAAAGGGCTTACCCGTAAGAGGTCAAAGCTCAAAGAGAAACGCAAGAA
>JAFTIG010000073.1 GCA_017457015.1 Clostridia bacterium
CAATTTCTTCAGTGCCGTTTGCAAAAACGACCGCTAATCTTTTCATAATTTTCTCCTTTAGTCTTTTTTATATTTTAGCATAAAGCGACGTAAAAAACAAGCGCCGAGCAAAATCTTTCGCAAGGCGCTTAAAATCTTATTTTTTATTTATCGAAAAGTCCGAATCTCACTAACGCGTAATTCTTTCTTTGCAAACTGCTCTCCCCGTCCTTCCACGAGCCTAAAAGTTCAAAAATTGCAGGTCCGACGAATACGGGTTTTTCGCTCTCTGCATAGTGGAACGGCCCTAATAAATTACGGTTATCCGTCCAAAGTGTTATTTGGATGGTATTTTTACCAACCTTTAGATAGTCTTTTAAGTCCACCTTATCCGCAAAATACGATTTTTCCACCGCTACGCCGTTTATCTTTATTTCCGAAAGCGAGTACCTTCCTTTTAATTCAATCACGGTTGCCCCACCGTCGTAATCAAAAGTTTTTTCAAGCGTTATATCCCCTGCAAAGAAAGGATAGCCTTCTCTAACGGGATCGGTAACCGTCGTGTTTTTCTTACCGATATAAAAATCGTCCGCAAATACGATATTTGCCGTTTCACCGTCGGTAAACTCGCCTTTAGAGTATACGCCGAAATCGCCTTGAAGATAGCACGCTTCTATCGTCGTATCGTACGCAAGACAGTTTTTAAGCCCTTCGGTAACGTTCTCACCGAAAAGTGCGTAATACACCTTTTCCGACTCAAAGAAATTTATTTTAAGCACTACGCGGTTTACGCCCGTCTTAACGTAACGCACTATATCCGCGCGGTAAATCTTCTTTTCAAAATCACTTACCCCGTCAAACTCTACGTTAACGCCGTTGACCGAACACCAAATATTGTTCATGTCTTCAGATAAAAAGTAAAGTCTACTCGGTAAGTCTTTTACATCAAACGAATAGCAAAGATACAATTCTCCGTTATACCTGCGCTCCAAAAGTTCGTTGAACACGCCCATATAAGTTAGCGGTTTACTATAATTTACGCCGTCACAAGAAAACTGCAACTTATCTAGAGTTAAATAATTATCACTCGACTCAACTACCTTAAACGGTGCAGAGAGCGTAAACGTCTTTTCTTCACCGACGTATTCGTTCTTATCTTTACTCGGGAACAGAATATACGACTGCATAGGCTCAAAGCGCACGGTCTTTCCAAGCGGATAAGTTTTTAGACTTTCAATGTCAAGCGCGGTAAAGCCGTTAAAGTCACCCGTAAACTCAAAGTCGTATATAATATCGTTAGAAAGATTGACTGCGTAAATAAACTTTTGTCCGTCTATTTCACGATAGCACGACTGAATTTCCGTACCGTGATCGGTTACCCCGTACTCTTGCGCCGACGCTATATCGTTAAGCGTAACGTTAGTATCGTAAATAAACTCACACTCTAAGCCTTCTAATAGGCTCGGTTTGTCGTCGGTAAAGTGCATCTTTCCGCCGTTATTATAATATTCGTCGAATAATTTTTTAGTGTTTTTGCCTATAACTTCGGTTTTCGGGAATACGATAAAATCATACTCACAATTACCTACCACGAGTTTATTTCCGTTAACCTTACCGTGCCTTTCCATAACCGTTTCGTCGATAATATGATATGGCACGTTCATAGCTGATAATTTTTTAGCGAGCGCTAAATAACTCTTGTCAATCGGGTATTCCTTGGTTTCAACCGACGGGTGTACGTAATGCAAATACATACTTCTAATCGGGCAGAACAACGCAACTGAAACGTTTTCCGTACTCTCTCCGATTAAATACCCAAGTCGAGCAAAATAATCGTTAAACGACTTGTAATCTTTTCTTACCCACGGATTAGCCCACGAGAAATGCGCAGGATAATCGCGTTTTCTCTGACCGTGTTCAGAGTATGGCAACAAGTGTTGACACATAAGGTTTACTCCGCACACGAACTGCTTTTCCGCAATCTTTTTAAATTGCTTTGGCGTAGTATCCCAACCACAACACCCGAACGTTTCGGTAAGTATCCGCTTTTTACCCGTCTGTGCGGCAACGGACGCTACCTGTTTGGGCGCAACGGGTGAGTTAGTGCCTAAACATAAGTGATCCATTCCGGGAATATGCATATAGTCGTAAAACGGCATAATCCCCGCGCACGAGTGCATATTAGTTTCTAGACACGGCTCTTCAACGTAATGCCCCGTGAGCATAACGCCGTTATCAGTGCACCATGAATAAATCTTTTTAGCAAACGAGTCTAGCATTAGCGTCTGCATACCTAGCCAAAATTTATATCTAAACTCTCTATACCCCTTTTTCTTGACGAATAAAAGTCCTAACCCGTCCAAAATATCCTGATTATAAACTTCCTTAAAATACTTTTCAATCATCTTGGTATACGGTTGATACCAACGCGTGTACTGTGGCTCGTCTGTAAAAAAGCCTTTTAGAGAACGGTTAAACTTTTCCCCCAATCGCTTTTTATACTCTTCGTGAGTTAACTTAATAAACTTATCCACTACTGCGGGATTGAGTATATCCGCCGTCGCCGCCGAATAATGCTCGTAAATATTAAGATACTCGCCCTTACCACCGCTTACCGCGCGCACAAGTTCTTCTTCACCAAGATAATACGACACTTTAGCACTGCCGTCAAACTCCCCGAAATTAAAAGTCAAAAACTTATCGCGGTTTTCCATGTCTTCAAGGAGTATTCCGCCTGCAAAACCACTCGGCCATCCGTTTTCGTCGTAAGCCCAACTCTGCATGTCACTCTCTTCGCCTTGATCGATACACTCCGATACGCAATCAAACCACTTGTCCCCTAGATATTCAGTCGTAAGCCCTGCGCGTGCATGCATAAAGTATCCGCCGAAACCTTGTTCTTTCATCCAACGGATTTGCTCTTTTAACTCTTCAGGCTCTAACTCGTCGTTCCAACTCCAGAACGGTAACGCCTTGTAATCACTTAAATTTTCGTCCTTTAGTAAATCTTTTATCTTGTCAAGTTTCATAAATATTCCTTACGATAAATTTATAGTCAAACGTATCGTTTATATAAAACGCTTTAATACACATGGCATAAACTGCCACGTTACTTTATTTTTATACTCTAATTATACATTTATTAAAAAAATATTTCAATATCAAATTAAGTAAAGATATTATCAATTCAAGCAATATTTTCGATATTATTTTAATAAATGTTTGACAATTATTCTCATGGTCCATATACTAAAATATAATTTATTTAAAAAAGTTGAAAGGAATATAATATATGACAAGCAACGAAATAATAAACAATCTTGCCGTCCCGATAGGAAAAATAGACGTAGTTATAGACTCTGACGCTTATAACGAAATAGACGATCAGTTTGCAATTTCCTACCTACTTAGATCAAAGGAAAAATTAAACACCGTCGCTATTTACGCCGCTCCCTTTTTTAATCCACACTCCAACGGACCAGAAGACGGAATGCTTAAAAGTTACAACGAAATAAAAAAACTTTTATCCCTTCTCGATGAAGAAAGAGAAGTTTATAAGGGTTCTAAACGTTATCTAATCGACGAAAACACGCCTGTTGTTTCTCCCGCCGCGGAAGACTTAGCACGTCGCGCAATGACCTACTCTCCCAAGAATCCCCTTTACGTTGTCGCAATAGGTGCGATTACTAACGTTGCATCGGCAATTTTATTAAATCCTGAAATTAAAGATAACATAGTAGTCGTATGGCTTGGCGGACACGCTCTACATTATCACGATGCAAAAGAGTTTAACTTAAAGCAGGACGTTGCTGCGGCAAGAGTGGTTATAAACAGCAAAGTACCGTTTGTGCAACTTCCGTGCAATGGCGTAGTAAGTTCCTTTACCGTTTCTAAATACGACCTTGAGAAGTGGCTTTTAGGCAAAAGCGTGATCGCAGATTATTTAGCAAAAAACGCTATACGCGAAGTTGAAGAATTTGAAGGAATATGCGACGTACCGTGGTCACGTTGCATTTGGGACGTAACTGCCGTTGCTTGGCTATTAAACGACAATAATAGGTTTATGCTTTCAAGAATCGTCCCTGCACATCTGCCAACGTACGACAACTTTTACACCTTAAACCCCAACGGTCATCCTATCTCTTACGTTTATTTTATAAAACGCGACGAGTTGCTCGCCGACTTATTTAAAAAACTCTCAAAATAAAATTCGCTTGATATATACAGTAAATATTCAACAATATGAAATATATACCCAAAGGTTAAACGCCTAGAAAACTTTTCATTATCTAAACGTTTTGTTATACCAAAAAGTCGAAAGAAAAAAACTCTTTCGACTTTTTAATTTTTAAATTATTTATAACACTTTCAATCAAGTACAATGAGAGCATGATGCTACACATATATTTTTAAATCCTACTTTAACTAATAATATAAAAAATTTAGTCTTTTTATATTCCCCACTCCACCCACCGACCGCAATACGGTCGGTGGGTGGAGTGGAGTAAAAGTTATCATAACCTTTTAAATATCTATTATAGGTGCGAGTCTACGTCCTATTGATAACCTGTGTTGTTATTTAGTTTATAGACTAGAACTCTAAAACTATGTTTAAGTTGCATTTTAAGGGCGTATAAACAAGTTAGGCAAGGCTCGCCCGAGCAAAAGGATGAGATTAACCTTGTCGGTTATCGAAGTCCAAACACTAAGCAGTAAACGACGCAATGCGAAGTTTAGACGACCTTAAAAAAAGAAAAGAGCGACAAAAAATCGCTCTTTAAATATTGGTTTTATTTTACACATTTTAAGGGCGCATAAACGAGTTAGGCAAGGATCGTCCCAACGAGCGGGTGAGATTAACCTTTTTGGTTATCGAAGTCGCGAGTTGTGGACAGTAACGCAGCATAACGAAGTTTAGACGACCTTAAAAATTAGACGTTTCC
>JAFTIG010000012.1 GCA_017457015.1 Clostridia bacterium
CGTTGACGGAACTACTTGCTCTGCAAGTCAATCAGGCGACACTATTTCAATCAGCAGTTCTATTTATGGTGAAAAGAACGTTAAACTTGTAACCGCAAACAAGATTTACGTTTTCGATACCATTATCGCAACGCACGTTTTAACTGATCAGTCAAACTTTACGACTTATTGGGAAGGATCTACTAAGAGCAATTCTTATGCGGTTGCAGCAAACGATATTAGTATAGTTTTAACGGGAAGCGACCAAATTAAGAGCGGATATTGTGCTAATTTCACATTCAACGGATTGAACCATACTATAGGGACTTTCTATGAATATTCTGGCTTGGCTAGTACTAATGGATTTAACAACGCAACCTTTAAGAACATGACTTTTAAAACGGAAACGTTTGGAACGATTTTTGGAAACGATTGTTTGGGAACTATTACTTTAGAAAACGTTACTCTTAAATGCTATAACAAGGGAGATGATACTAGACCGTTATTAGTAAGCACAGTTAGAGGTGGTACAATAATAAATCTTATTAATTCTAGCATTGAAATTACTAGAAAATCAGGTCAATTAGATAATGGAGATTCACTCCATAAAGTATGTACTTGTCACCCTGGAACAATAACTGTAAATCTTGTTAACTCAAAGATTTCTACCAACGGCACTTTTGGGGCTATTTCTTCAGAATATAAACTTGACGCAACGTCAAGCATTACTGACAAGAACGGTGCTGTTTCAGTAGCGTAAAAACCGAAGTCTTTTAAGGCTTAAAAAACAAAAAAGTATAGGGGTGGGGAGAAATCCCCACCCGAATATACAAATAGTATCACAAAAAGTTCTATCGATACTTTTTGTGAGAGAATATGAAATTAATATTTTGACATTAACTAAAAGATTACTAAACAAAACCATATAAAACACTAAATTTGAAAACAACGACAACGGAGAAACAGATATGGACGTTAAGAAAATTATAGACGCAATGAGCGTAAAAGAACTTTGTCAACAGGTATTAGTTCGTTCACTCAGCAACAAGCACGATCCGAGTGATATTAAAAAAAGGATTGAGAGTGAGCCGGTTGGCTCGTTCTACTGCGACCAAGTAGAAGAGTACGTTGGATTAGACAAACTTGAAGAAAAGTTTTCTAACGATAAAAGTTATCATGATATTGCCCGTAAAATCACGGGATTGCCTTGCGTTATGACTACTGACGTCGAATACGGTCCCGGCTCGTATTGTTGGGATTTTCCGCACATGCCAAACCCTATGGCTTGGGGTGCGTGCAACAACCCTGAACTTATTGAAAGGGCGGGGGAACTTACGGGCAGAATTTGTAGAAAGTCGGGCGTAAACCATATATTAGCACCCGTCGTCGATTTAAATATTAACTTTCAAGCGGCAAACGTGGGTATTCGCTCTATTTCAGACGATCCCGACCGCGTAATTAAGATTGCAGGCGCGTACGTTCGCGGAGTGCAGAAAAACGGGTACGTTGGCGCGTGCTTAAAGCATTTCCCCGGAGATGGCATTGACGATAGAAATCAGCATTTTTTAACCAACGAAAACACCCTTTCGCAAGAAGAGTGGCTAAACTCTTACGGCAAAGTATATAAGGCGCTTTTTGATCAAGGGGTAATGTCGGTTATGGTCGGGCACGTCTCTTGCCCAGCCTTTCAAACGGAAGAAGAAAAAGACTTTTCGGGGTATCTTCCAGGTACTGCAAGTTACGACCTTATCACGGGGCTACTTAAAGGTAAACTCGGCTTTAAGGGGTGCGTAATTTCGGACGCTATGAGTATGATAGGCATTTGTGCGCGTATTAAGCCGGAAAAACTCGGCGTGACCTTCTTTAAGGCGGGCGGTGACCTTATGCTTTTCCCTGAAAAAGGCGAACTCGAAAGACTAATTAGCGCGGTGGAAACGGGCGAGATACCGTTAGAGCGTATTAAAGACGCTGCTACGCGCGTTTTAGAGATGAAAGCAAAGTTAAGACTTTTTGAAGATACTGATATTGACGCGGAAATAGGGGATATTTCGGGGGATATAAGTGAACTTGAAAAGTTAGGACAAGAAATATCGGATACCGCAGTACACGTTATAAGAAACTTTGATAGCGTTATTCCATTTAAAAAGCCCAACCCAAAAGTGTTAATGATAAATCTCACGGGGCACTATTACTATAAGCCCGTAGTAGGCGACGAAATGCAGGCAATGGCGGACGAGTTTATTAAGCAGGGCTGTGAAGTTAAGCAACTTTTTGATCCGTACCACACCGAAGTTGAATCGATTATGGACGAATACGATTTGGTGGTTGCGGTAACTAAAATTCACTACCACGGCGCGACGCTCCGCATGGGGTGGAAAAATATTATGTCGTTCTGGCGCGGACTGGTATTGCACCATCCTGGTATGGTGTTCGTTAGTTTAGACGATCCGTATAAGATTTACGATTTCCCGTACGCTAAAACGTATATCAACGCGTTTGGCGACAGTGCGTGCTCTATGCGTTCGGCGGCAAAACTTATTTTAGGAAAAATTGAAGACAAGGGGAAAAACCCCGTGTCGTTTAGAAACTATTTCAAGATTGAAGAATAGGTGAATTATGAAACTTGACAGATTCGTAAAGCAACAAAAAGGTGAGTTTAATACCGATACCATGACCGGACTTTTTTCGGTTATCGGATCTTTTGGGATTATTGACGGTACGGTTATTTACGACGAGCAAAAAACCGATACGGGCGTTATTTATTCTTATAAAAACGACGCGGTTGAACTCAAAGCGAAATTTACTTTTTTTGAAAACGGTGGTGTTTTAAGGCAGGACAGTCTTAAAAATATCAGCGGAAAGAAAATTAGCGCATATTCGCTTAATAGCCGTTTTTGTTTGGAAGGCGGTGAATACGACGTTTTCACGCAGACAAACGGTTGGCAACACGAGTGCGTGGGAAGATGGACGACGCTTGCAACCCAAATTACCGCCGCAAACACGGGGGTAAGGACTTGCGAATCGGCGTCGCCTATAATGGCGCTTGAAAACAAACAAAACGGAAAAATTTCCGTTTTTCACTTGTTCCCC
>JAFTIG010000074.1 GCA_017457015.1 Clostridia bacterium
CCGCAAAGTTGCTCTTGATAGTTATTGAGTAAATCGTCGAAAAATACGTTCGTTCCCTTTATGACCGAAACGCCGTCACGTTCTCCAAAGTATTTGGGGTTTATTGCCTTTACCTTGCTCGCAACCCACTCTTCGGGAAACATATTGTCCGTTCCGTCGTCAAAGACGTCGTTAAAAATTTCCTTATACGGCTTTCCGCCAAGATAAATTCTGTATACTCTATTGCGCTCGAAAAATATCGGTTCTCTTACTATTTTATCTAAATTTTTCATAACTGTATTGCTCCTAAAAATTGTGTTGCCGCCGCGCCTGCTGCATTTGCTTTAATAAGCGCGCTCTCTAAATTTTCTTTATTGATTTTTTTGCCTTCAATATTAGCAAGGAAAGTACCGAAAAACGCGTCGCCCGCGCCCGTAGTGTCTATCGGCTTAACTTTTTCCGTACCAACCGTTCCGTTTAGCCCGTTATAATAATACACGCTACCGCGACTACCGAGCGTCACCACGACTACCGTATCTTTTTTGTATATGCTTTCTATCCCTTCAATAACGCCGTCTTTACCCGTATAATCTTTTAATTCGTCGTCGGAAAACTTGATTATATCCGCTTGTTCTACGAACGGTTTATACGCCTTTAACGCGTCGTTAAAGTCCTTATATATATCCATACGGAAGTTAAGGTCGAAACTTATAAGTTTGTTTTGCGCCCTTGCTTTATCGACAACTGCTTGTGCGAGCGCTCTGCCGTTTTCTTCTGAAAGCATCAGCGAACCTAAATGCACGATATTAAGGTCTTCGTATTCGCCAAAATCAATCGCGTTGATATCCACGTTAAAATCGGCAGTATCATGACGGTAAAAAGCAAAGTCGCGTTCTCCGTCGGTTAGCGTTACGAACGCAAGAGTGGTGTTGCGAACGTTATCCGTTTGAATCGTACAAAAATTTAGGCCTGCTTTTAAGGCTTCGGCTTTTAAAAATTTACCGACGGGATCATTCCCTACTCTACCTATAAACCCGACGTCTGCCCCCGCTCTACGTGCTCCTACCGCGACGTTAAACGGTGCACCGCCACAAAACGCCTTAAAGGACATTATTCTGTCGACGTCACTACCTATCATGTCGGCAAGAATTTCACCTATACATAAAATCATAATTTTTTCTCCATAAACTTTTTTAAGTTATATCTTAATTATACACCCTAAAAAAATTAGGTGGTATAATAATATTGATTTAATCGTTGTATAAAATTGACTTTTTTGTATTAAATTTTTATTTGACTTTTTTGTGTTTTTTAGAGTATAATAAAATAGGAAAAACGGAGTACATATATGAAAGGAATCAAGGTGGACAAGATCAGTGCAACCTTTCACCATGGTGAACGGGTTATACTGACTGATTTTTGGCAAGATAAGGACGTAATTTGCCCTGACAGTAAACTATTTTATATAACTGACGGAGAAATAGTAATTCGGACGGAGAAAGAAGAGATTCTTGCTGAAAGTGGCGATATGATTTTAATCCCTGCAGGGACAAAACACGATTTTCATCTGTCTAAAAAAAATTATGCAAGCAAGTACTGGCTACACGTAGACGTGACTGTTAACGGAAATAATCTTTTCGATTATTTTTCTCTACCCTATAAAATACATATAGGTAAAAACGATTACGTAGAAGGACTTTTTCAGACGGTACTTAAACTGTCCGAAAGCAAGTCGCTTTCAGATAAACTAAACTGCTCTGCGGCGCTTTGCTCATTGCTTTCTTTTTACGCCGATCACTGCACTTATTTCGACAGTCGCGTCCGTGAAGACGAGATCGATAAATCCGTAAACTATATCAAGAGCCACTACAACGAAAAGTTTACATTAGAAGACCTTTGTCGCACGGCTAACCTTAGTAAGGGATATTTTTTAAGGCGGTTTAAAGAGCGCACTGGGCACTCGCCTATGCACTACCTTAACGTACTTAAAATAGACAAGGCTAAAACGTTATTAGAGCAGTCTAATAGGCCTATAAACGAAATTATGGAAGAATTAGGCTATTTTGATAGCGCGCACTTTTCTAAACTGTTTAAGACCTATTGTGGTTACTCCCCGAAAAAATTTAGAGAAATAAACGGTTACCGTGCCGCTAATAAAAGTGTAAAATAAAAAAACACATCGTTTATTTACGATGTGTTTTTTATATGCTTAACCCTGTTTATGCGCTGTTAAAGGGGTTTAATAGCAACTTTTAAATATATCTTTTACTTCATTAAATCCAAGCGGTATATAATTTTTAATAACTCGCGTTCTACCGTTGGTGCAAAGGTCGGATAGTTTATCAATACTATCTTTAGGGATATTAAACTCTCTTAAACAAGTTGGCATGCCGAGCTCCTTAAAATAATCCGCCATTGCCTTTATGCCAAGTTCTGCCGCTTTAATATCGTCCGTTTCAGTAACGTTCCAAACACGGCGTGCAAACTGCGCAAAACGCGGTGTATTGTATTTATAAACATATTTTGCCCATGCGGGGAAAAGCACTGCAAGACCTGCGCCGTGTGCAACGTGGTCGAACTCTCCACTGACGGCGTGCTCTAATTGATGCACGGCAAGAAAGTTTTCTCTACCACAACCCGTTAAGCCGTTATGTGATAAGCTTGACGCCCACATAATCGTTGCACGCGCGTTATAATCTGTTGGATTATCAATAGCCGTAGTTCCAGCGTCAATAACCGACTTTAATATGCTCTCTGAAATTCTATCGGTAAGATCGGTCGGCTCGCACACGGTAAAATATCTTTCCATTGTATGCGACATTATATCCACGACTCCGCAAGCCGTTTGATACTTGCCTACTGTAAAGGTAAGTTCAGGATTACAAATAGCGAATTTACAACGGTTAAGTTCGGTAGAGCACCCTTTTTTCTTGCTTTCGCTTAAATTAGTGAGCACTGCAGACGAACTCATTTCACTTCCTGCGGCGGACATGGTTAAAATACAGCCTACTGGCAAAGCGTCTTTTGGAACGCACTTTCCTATCGGCAAGTCCCAAACGTCACAATCGTTTTTTGCGCCGAGCGCGGTAAACTTTGAAGAATCGATTACACTACCGCCACCGACCGCTAAAATCATTTCCACCTTTTCTTTTTTTGCAAGTTCTACGGCGTTACGCACGAATTCCAACTTTGGATTGGGCTCTACACCGCCAAGTTCAACGACCTCTATCCCAAAATCGGAAAGTGAATTCATAACGATATCGTATAATCCGGACTTCTTTATACTGCCTTTTCCGTATTGCATCATTATTTTCTTATAGCCTAAATCGCTTATTATTTTACCGACCTGTCTTTCTTTATCTTTACCGAAATATACGGTAGTCGGGGTATTATAAATAAAATCAAGCATAATTATTCTCCTTGTCCTTTTAATTATTTTAACATTTTTAGCCTTTCCCCGTCAACGAAATAGTATCTCAATATTACCCAAAATAAACATTGAATACAATTTAATTTAGTTTGATTTAATTTTTTTAAGCAATTTTATATTAAATCGGCAATAATTGCAATAATTATCAGCACGAGTAACCCCGTAAGCCAGAAAAAACACAAACTGCGTTTATTTGAATTATCACTACTTCTATCTTTATTATATTTACGATTAAACATATTTTCACCCGTTAATTTATTTTCGTCTTTTATTTTAATAACTTAATATGACATACATATGTCATAAATGAAAAATTTTAAAAAACCTATTGATTTTACGGATGATTTGTAGTATAATATATTTAGAAAAACGCAACGGATTAGTTGTGTACTTAATATATGGACTTAGGAGGGTTTTATGAATATTGTAACTATCAGTCGTGAATTCGGCAGTGGCGGAAGAGAAATCGGTAAAAAAGTTGCCGACATTTTAGGATACGACTATTACGACAGAGAAATTATAGCGGAAATTGCAAAGCGACATAACGTAGACGAAAAATACGTTGATTATGCACTGAATAACCACGCTTGGCAAACTTACTCACTTTCATTTCACCACTCGTTCGTTTCACCTATTTACGTTCAGTCCCCAGACGCGAAATTATTACACGAACAGAGAAAGATTATTGAAGAAATTGCCGCGACGGGTAAAAACTGCGTTATAGTAGGTAGAAACGCCGACGTTTTACTTAAAGATAAAAATCCACTCGATATTTTTATTTGCGCGGATATGGAATCAAAAATAAAGCGTTGCCAAGAACGTGCTGACAAAGACGAACAACTTTCTTATAAAGAAATAAAGCGTATGATTAAGCGTATTGACAAAAACCGTGCTCGCACACGCTATATAATAGCAGACGGCGAGTGGGGACACAGAAAGTCATACGACCTTATAGTAAACACTACCGATTGGGATTTAGATAGACTGTCAACTTCTCTCGCAGAATTTGTAAAATGCTATTTTAATAATAAAGAAACCGAATAAAAGATAAGCGCGTTGCAACGGCAACGCGCTTTTTTACACCAACTATACTAATGCAGTTTTATTTAATACGATATTAGATATTGCCCCTAACCCTACACTCATACCTACGCCGCCAACCGCACATAAAAGTACGTTTATTATATTTGAATCAAGCGGTGCAACCATAGGCGCAACAGTGTAAAACAACATACCTATTCCAAACGACAACAGTATTGCAAGCCATGTTTTTTGTTTTGCAATTACGCTTGCGAGTAGATAAATTGATACGAACGCAGACGAAAGCAAGATTTTAGATAACATACACGCTAAAAGATTACCCGCGTTAAATCCTTCGGTATCAAACGGCAGTCCTGCAATTGCTCCGCCGAGCACCGTACCTACAAAGAACGCCACGAGCATACACGCGCTACCGATAAAGCAAACGAGCGTTTTTGACAGAACGTAATCATTCTTTTTTGCACGCACGGTAAAAATATTTTTTGCGTAACCGCTCCTAAAATCATCAGACACGAATATACAAGTAATTATAGCCATTAAAAAATATAGCATATTGATATTACACATACTCGTTAAACTCATATCCATAGCAGAACTTGCTCCACTCACTGCCCCGATTGCTTGCCAAGCGTTTTTAAAGCCTTCCATTACCGTTTGTACGCCCGTCTGTGGATCAGTGCTAACCGTTCCATCCATCATTGTAGTCATTACGAGTATTAACACAGGCATAACGAGTGATGCACCTATCATTATATAAAACAACGGCGACGTGAACGCTCGCTTAAAATCTACGTTAAGCATGCTCTTAACCCTTTTTGCAAAAGACGTTTTTATAAATACCTTTTCCATTTTATTTATCCCCCTTTTTTGCCATAAGGTCGGTATAATATTCTTCAAGACCTATTCTTTCGGTGGTTACTTCTTGGACGACAATACCGCCGTGATAAAGTTTTGTCACAACGTCTTGCGGTGATACTTTATCGTATACGCGTAAGTAGCCTTTATCATCTTGCTCCGCTCTGTTATAGGCTGATTTTAACACACTTAAAGCCTTGTCTTTGTCCTTTACTTTAAGAGAAGTATACGTCCTACAGTTTTGATTGAGTTCTTCAGCGGTCATTTCCTTAATCATTTTACCGCCACGAATTATGCCGTAGTGCGTCGCCACCTTTTCAAGTTCCGATAAAACGTGCGAAGATACTAAAACAGTTTTTCCGCGCGCCGATAAATCAATAAGTATTTCTCTCATAATTCGCATACCGTCTGCGTCTAGCCCGTTTATAGGCTCGTCTAAAACCAACAGTTCCGGATCACCCAAAAGCGCCATTGCAATACCTACGCGTTGTTTCATACCAAGCGAACAGTTTTTATATTTGTTACCAGCCGCACCTTCCATACGAACGAGTTCAAGCACTTCTTTAATATGCTTATCAGGATTTTCAAGACTCAAATTAGCGGCCTGTAAGGAAAGATTGCGCCACACGGTAAGATTAGCAAAACAGCCCGGTGTTTCTATAAGCACGCCAGTTTTTGCCCTTACGTCAGGATCAGTATAATCTTTGCCAAAGAGTTTAATCTCTCCGCCCGTAGGGTGTATAAGTCCGCATATAATTTTTTCAGTGGTAGATTTACCGCTACCGTTTTCGCCTATAAATCCGTATATACTGCCTACGGGTACGCTTGCGTTTAGACCGTTAAGTGCACACTTATCGCCAAATTTTTTAGTTAAGTTCCTTATTTCTATTGCATTCATATTAAACTCCTATCAATAAACGTCGCTTCTATCTAATATACACGTTCCCGCAACTCCGTATATTCCTGTCCACGCAAGCGATACCACCAAGCACACGATCACTGTGATAATATTGCTACTTAAACATGCATACACTGACGAGCCGTATAAAAACACATTTAAAATTGCGCCGTTTCCTACTATTGCGCCAGCAGCAACGATAAGTATACCCGTTCCAAAAAAGAAACACGACGCTATAGATATACCGAAATATTTTCTAAATATAACGTTCAAAAAAGTGTAAAGGCTTGCCCAACCTATACTCATTATTATCTTGCCTAAAAGCGCACATATAAGCGAGCCTAAATCGACTTCAAAAGACGCCTGCACAAATAAACCCGCTATTACCGTACCTAATAGGTAAGTAATGCACATACAAGCCATTGAAAACGCACCTATCGCAGTTTTGGATATTATATAATCTTGCTTTTTGGGGTGAGCGGTAAACAGTTGTTTAACGTATCCGCTTTTGTAGTCGTGACCAATAAAAATCGATAGCATTATACCGCCGAAAATATACACCATGTTCATATTAGCATATTCGGCAATATCAGATACTGCGTATAAAGGTGAACTTGCCGCAATCACTTGCCAAGTGTTATCGTAAAGTGGCTCGACTACGCCTTGCGCGTTCTCCATGCCCGTCATACCGAGTATCATTGCTGGTATAATCGCAGCAATTACAAGAAAAACGTAATATAGCGGAGTATGAAATAACCTGTAAAAATCCACGCCAAGCATACCTTTTAGCCTACTTATAAACGTTGGCGAATTAAAACTCAAACTATTTTGATTTGACATATCAGTTGTTCTCCTTTTCGCTCATTAATTCTATATAATATTCTTCAAGCCCTATCTTATTGCTCTTTATCTCACTGACGACGTGTCCGTTCTTAAATAAATAATCTACGATATTTTCCGCGTCGGAAACGTCGTAAACGCGCAAGTATTCCCCTTCTTTTTTAACCGTTATATATTTTTCCCTTAAAACGCGTTCTGCTCCCAAAATGTCGTCCGTTTTAAGCGATACGAACACGCGCGAACGTTTTTCCATTTGCTCTGCCGTAATTTCTTTTATCATTTTTCCACGACGTATTATACCGTAATGAGTAGCAATTTTTTCAAGTTCACCGAGAACGTGCGAAGATATCAATACCGTACAACCGTAAGTTTTGGTTATATCAACTAAAATTTCTCTCATAATACGCATGCCGTCAACGTCAAGCCCGTTTATCGGCTCGTCTAAAATTAAGAGTGCAGGATCACCTAAAAGTGCCATCGCTATGCCGATACGTTGTTTCATACCGAGCGAGCAGTTTTTGAACTTTAAGTTTTTATTCTCATACATGCGTACGATTTTAAGCACTCTCTCTATATCCTTATCTGCGTCTTCAATACCCAAATTTAACGCCTGCATCTTTAAATTTGCGTATACGGTGGAACTTGGAAAACACCCTGCGTTTTCTATCAATGCTCCGACTCTAATCCTAACGCCTGCGTCGCGATAATCTTTGCCAAATAGTTTAATACTGCCCGAATCGGGGACTAAATGTCCGCATATAAGTTTTTCGGTAGTCGACTTACCACTACCGTTTTCGCCTATAAAACCGTATATAGCCCCTACTGGCACGGTCATGTTAAGACCGTTTAATGCGTACATACCGCGAAAACTTTTTTTAAGTCCTGTAATTTCAATCGCGTTCATCAATACTCTCCTTAATAAAATTTTATTTCTTTTTTACCTAGATATTTTAACATCTCAGTGTATTTAAAAAGTCTTAATTTAGTTTGAATTTTTTAACCGTTTTGTAAAAGTTTTGTTAACTTGACTTAATATGACAAAAACGGCACGTCGCAATATTTGCAACGTGCCGTCTTCTTTTTAATATTTAATTTTTTAAGCGGGTGTCCACCCCATTTTCTGTCCTGATAATATGTGAATATGTAGGTGGAATACCGTTTGACCAGCGTCTTCTCCCTGATTTATAACCAAGCGATATCCGTTCTCCAACCCCAACTCCTTTTCAAGTTCAGGAATTTTCTTAAAGCACGCTTTCAGCATTTCACTTTGCTCTTCGGTCATATCCGCGAGAAGTTTAAAGTGGCTTTTGGGCACGCAAAGATAGTGGTTTTTTGCCTTGGGATCAATATCTTTAAAGATAAGCATATTTTGATCTTCATACATTTTAGTTGCAGGGATTTCCCCTTTGATAATTTTGCAAAACAAACAGTTTTCCATTTTTAATTCTCCTTATATTTCAGCGAGTGCACCGTCCTTAAACGGCTCGACCACCCTAACTTTTACAATATTTTTTTCGCCCTTATAGTCCTTAATATATAAGCGCAAATAATTTTCCGAATAACCTTCGGTATAACCTTCTTTAGTTTCTTCCGGCAACATATTTAGAGTTTTACCGACCATTTTTTTAGCAAACTCTAATTTCTTATTCGCCTTTATATCAAGCAATCTATTAAGTCTTTCTTTTTTTATTTCGGACGGCAAATCTTCCATCTTAAACGCGACCGTTCCGCTTCTAGGACTGAACGGGAAAGGATGTATATCGGAAAAATTAACGCGCTCAATAAGTTTTACCGTTTCAACAAAATTCTCATCCGTTTCGGTCGGAAAACCTACTATTATATCGGTAGTAATACCTGTGTCGGGAAAATACTTTCTGATTAAATCCACCTTATCGGCGTATTCTTTTGCCGTGTAATGTCTATTCATCTTTTTAAGTACTACGTCAGAGCCCGATTGCAAGGACAAATGAAAGTGCGGTGCAAAATCTTTTAGGTTTTTTAACGCCGACAAAAAATCGTCGGTTATAACCCCGACTTCAAGCGAGCCAAGTCTGATCCTACAATCCACCGCGCTAAGCTTTTGCATAAGATGCGTAAGCGTAACGCCGTCGTAGTTATACGCAGACAAGTTTATTCCGTTTATAACCGCTTCTTTGGGGTTTATAGCCACTATTTCATCTATAACGCTCTGCGGATTTCTCGATCGGTTTCTGCCCCTTAAATAAGGGATTATACAGTAACTACAAAAGTTGTTACACCCGTCCTGCACTTTGATATATGCACGGGTACGCAGGGATACGGTAGGCAAAAGTTCCTCAAACTCGGTGCATTGCGGACTGACCTTAACACCCTTATCGTCAAGCATTTCAAGAATTTGATTTTTGTTAAACACGCCCGTCACTAAAAAATCGTCCGATTTATCTATAAAAGATTGCGGATCTTTTTCCACCGCACAACCGGTAAAAATTATCTTTGCGTTGGGGTTTAGTTTTTTTATTCTCGCCGCCGTTTGTCTAGACTTTTTTTCGGCTTCTTTAGTAACTGCACAAGTATTGACTATATATAGGTCGGCAACGACGAGTTTATCACTCACTGCGTACCCCTTTTTTATAAGCCCTGCAATGAGAGAATCACTTTCGCACTCGTTTACTTTGCATCCGAGCGTAAATACAACCGCTTTCATTACTTTTTAACTACGAGTGCCGACCACTCGCCCTTTATTTTTTCTTCTACGAACTTAAACCCGTTAGACACATAGGCGTCTTTTACCGCGCCGAGTTTTTCAACGAGTATACCGCTTAAAATAATTACGCCGTCGTCGAGTAAATTTTTACCTATGTACGGTGCAAACGCAATTAGCACGTCCGCCATTATATTACATGCGATAACGTTACCCTTAACGCTCTCGTCGTCGAGCAAGTTTTTTAGCATTACCACTCCGTTTGTTACACGATTGAGTTTCATATTGTGCTCGGTCGCTGTAACCGCACACTCGTCAATATCGGTCATAATAACTCTATCCGCGCCAAGTTTACTTGCGGTAATACCGAGTATACCGCTACCGCAACCGACGTCTAATACGGTATCTTTTTCGGTGACGTATTTAGACAAAAAGTCTACGCACATAGAAGTAGTTTCATGTTCGCCCGTACCGAACGCCATATTTGAATCGAGCAGAATTTTAATCTCGCCGTCTTTTTCTTTATAGTTAATCCACTCGGGAACTATCACTATTTTGCCGATAGGAATAGGTTTAAAATGCTCCTTCCATTGCTCGCGCCAAAGGTCGCCGTCTATTTCACGCGTTGCCGTTTCTAGCGTGCCGAGATCGAGCGGACTGTTGCTTTTCATGTTTTCTAAATCGCGGATTACCGCACCTATACTGCTTTTAGCGGTATCAATAGGAAAAAAGGCTTTTACTAGCACGGTCTTATCCGCCTTAAATATACTCTCGTCTGCGTAATCCCACGCTCTGCCGTCACGCGCAAGTGCTATAACGTCTTCAATATCGCTTATTACTACGCCTGCGTCCGTATATCCCCAAAGAACGTCTGAAACGAGTTCTCCGCCAAGGTGCGTAGTGTTTATAGTTAGTTCAATAAATTTATTCATATCGGTTTTATTTTAATATTTTTTTATGCATTAGTCAAATAAAATAAGCGGCTGAAAAATTTCAACCGCCATTTTCCTATTTTCCGTAAGGATTTTTGCCGTACATACTTTCTAAATTGTCTTTATACTGGCGCATATTTGGACACTGCTTAACGTCCGTAGCGTCTTCAAGTTGCTCTAAAATCTTTTTCTGCTCTTTGGAAAGTTTACCGGGAACTTCTACCATAACTTCTATGTAAAGGTCGCCCGTACCGCGAGAAGACTTAATACCCTTACCGCGAACGAAGAACACCTTTCCGCTCTGTGTGCCTTCTGGAATAGTGTAATCAATCGTATCGTCGATTAGTGGAACTTTAACCTTTCCACCAAGTGCCGCCGTCTTAAAACTTATAGGGACTTGAACGTGAAGATCGAAATTTTTACGTTTAAAGAGTTTGCTCGGCTCGACCTTCATCACTATAATAAGATCTCCCGGCGCTCCACCGTTAGTGCTTGCTTGACCAAAGCCCGCTTTCCTTATATAACTGCCCGTATCTGCGCCTGCGGGAATATCCAAAACCACTTTGGTCGACGCGCGCGTATAACCCTTACCGTTACATTCTTTACATGCGTCTATAATCTTTTTGCCCGTTCCTCTACACTCGTCGCAAGGACGTGAAGTTACCTGACGGAAAAAGCCGTTGCTAGTCGTATACTGAACGTATCCCGATCCACCGCACTTTTCACAAGTCTTATACGCCGTACCAGATTTTGCGCCCGTCCCTTTACAAGCCGCACAAGGTTCGTTTCTAGTGTATACGACTTCTCTGCGACATCCTTTTGCCGCGTCTAAAAAACTTAAAGACAATTCTACCGTTATATCGTCGCCTTTGGTTTTAGTTTGCGCGCGTTGACGAGAACCGCCAAACCCACCGAATATATCGCCAAAAATATCGCCGAAATCGGAAAAACCGCCGAATCCACCTGCGCCTGCTCCACCAAAGCCGCCCATATTACCGTTAGGATCACCGAAAGTATCGTAATTTTTTCTCTTCTTTTCATCAGATAAAACTTCGTGCGCTTCGTTGATTTCTTTAAACTTTTCCGCAGCGGCAGCATCGTTTGGATGAAGGTCAGGGTGATATTTTTTTACGAGCGTTCTATACGCTTTTTTTATCTCGTCGGGCGTAGCGTTTTTTGATACGCCTAGAGTTTCATAATAATCTTTTTTTGCCATAATTCTCCTTGATTAGTCTACGTTTTGTTCTTTTTCAGATACGTTTTCGCTATTAAGTTTCCTTGCATTTTTTGAAAGATCGTAACGATATATTGCTACGCCACACGAAATGGTACTAAACAAATCGCTTAAAAGTGCTATTAAGTAGAAGTTTATCGCACTGTTTACAACCCACAAACTCATGTGGAAAAATGAAATAAACCTATACATTTTTTGATTAGTAACAAAGTATGCGAAAATTCCAACGTACCCACCAGCAATTGCAAACGCGTCAAAAACGCTTTTAGTAGTAAATACAGCAACTACTGTCTGTAATGCGAGAAAAAATATTAACCACCATGAACCATCCGCCCACTTATGCTTACCGCGTTGCATAAATACGAGCAGTCTAATAGTATTTAACAAACAAGTCAGAGCACTTGCAAAATTACCGTATAGTGCAAAATAAATTACCCAACACGCGTTTGCTACTGAAACGAGTAGAAACATTTTGTTTCTACTTTTAACTTGATATTCAAAGATTTTGCAAATTATTGCTATAACGCCAAAGGCATTTAGTATAATCAAATACCAAATGCCGAGCGTGTTATTTAACATTTTGACCATGCTATTTGATAATTCTACCATAGAAAATAACATGTTATTCATTAGCTATACCTATAGATAAACATTACTGATGGAATTCTTCTCCACCGTTTGCACCGCCGTTTGCGTTAGGATCACCTGCGTTGGGGTTTGCCTGTTGGTAAACCTTTGCAAAAATAGCCTGTGATTCGTTAGAAAGTTTTTCGGTCGCTGCTACTATTCTGTCGTTATCGTTAGATTCGAGTTCAGTTTTTGCTTCCTTTACAGCGTCTTCAAGTTTAGCCTTGTCTTCTGCGTCAAGTTTATCGGCAAGGTCTTTCATTGATTTTTCAATGGTAAAGATAAGACCGTCGAGTTTGTTGTGGTTTTCTACCACTTCTTTACGTTTTTTATCTTCTTCTTCATACTGTTTTGCTTCGTTTACCGCTTTGTCTATATCGGCGTCTGAAAGGTTGGTTGAAGAAGTGATGGTAACGTTTTGAGATTTGCCAGTACCGAGATCTTTAGCAGAAACGTTTACGATACCGTTTGCGTCGATATCGAACGTAACTTCAATCTGCGGTACGCCACGTGGTGCGGGTGCAATGCCTGAAAGTTGGAAGTTACCAAGCGTCTTGTTGTCTTTTGCAAATTCTCTTTCACCCTGTAAAATGTGAATATCAACTGCCGTTTGATTATCTGCTGCCGTCGAGAATACTTGTGATTTCTTAACGGGGATAGTCGTATTTCTTTCAATGAGTTTAGTGCAAACGCCACCGAGCGTTTCAATACCAAGCGACAACGGCGTTACGTCTAATAAAAGAACGTCTTTTACTTCACCAGATAATACACCGCCTTGGATAGCCGCACCGATTGCAACGCATTCGTCTGGGTTGAT
This sequence comes from Clostridia bacterium, assembly GCA_017457015.1. Next base: position 13,334 of record JAFTIG010000074.1, read on the forward strand.
TCCCTTAAAGGGTTCTTTGCCCGTAACTTTTCTTACTTCGTCGATAACCGCAGGGATTCTGGTTGAACCGCCGACGAGTATTACTTTATCGATTTCAGAGTAAGAAAGTCCTGCGTCCTTCATAGCGTTTTGCATAGGAACTACGGTCGCAGCGACAAGATCTTCTGTAAGTGCGTCGAATTTTTGTTTAGTAACGTCTACGTCAAGGTGTTTAGGACCAGTTGCGTCTGCCGTGATAAAGGGCAAGTTTACGTTGGTCTTGCTCATGCCGGAAAGTTCGATTTTTGCCTTTTCCGCCGCTTCTTTAAGTCTTTGCATTGCGAGTTTGTCACCCGTTAAATCAATACCTTCTTTAGCCTTAAATTCGCTAATCAAGTAGTCCATCACTCTCTTGTCGAAGTCGTCACCGCCGAGCATATTGTTGCCGTGCGTTGCCAAAACCTCAAACACGCCGTCGCCTATCTCCATAATAGAAACGTCGAACGTACCGCCACCAAGGTCGTAAATTATAACCTTTTGCGTTTTGCCTTCTTTATCAAGACCGTAAGAAAGAGCCGCCGCCGTAGGTTCGTTTATGATACGGAGAACGTTAAGTCCCGCAATCTTACCCGCGTCTTTAGTAGCCTGACGTTGACTGTCTGAAAAATATGCCGGAACGGTAATAACCGCGTCGGTAACCGTACCGCCGAGATAACTTTCCGCATCCTTTTTAAGTTTTGTTAAAATCATTGCGGAAATTTCTTGCGGGGTATATTTTTTATCGTCAATGGCTACTTTGTAATCAGATCCCATGTGTCTTTTGATCGATGCAACCGTCTTATCGGGGTTGGATACGGCCTGACGCTTTGCAACCTGACCGACAAGTCTTTCACCGTCTTTTTGGAAAGCAACTACCGACGGGGTAGTTCTCGATCCTTCTGCGTTTGCTATAACTACGGGTTCACCGTTTTCCATAACGGCTACGCACGAGTTTGTAGTACCTAAGTCAATACCTATTGTTTTCATAATATTTAAATCTCCTTATTGTTAAATTTATTTTACTACGCTAACCGTAGCGTATCTTATTATCTTGTCTTTCTTGCGGTATCCTTTTTGGAACACCTGTTTTACCGTGTCGGGCTCATCCCCTTCTTCAGCAGGAACTTGCATAACCGCTTCGGCTACGTTTGGATCAAAAACCTGTCCTACAGGGTTGATTTCTTCAATCTCCAAACCTTTTAACGTATCGTCGAATTTAGCACGGATTTTCTTTATACCTTCCGCAGTCTTTTCATCAAGTCCTAAACCTAACGCCCAGTCAAGATTATCGCCTACGGGTAAAATTTTGAGTATCACGCTTGCTATACCTTCGTTAAACGCTTCACTCCACTGGTTGGCGTTGCGCTTTTTGTAGTTATCAAACTCCGCAACGTTTCTCATCCATTTATCTTTATAATCGTCCGACTGCTTTTTTAGGTCTTCAACTTCTTTGATAAGGCTTTCGTTTTCCGCAATAAGCGCAGTTTCTCTTTCAGTGAGTTGCTCTTCTATCGGCGTTTCGTCTGCCTTTTTATTCTTTTTCTTTTCGTCCATTTTTATAGTCCTTTATTTTTTATTATTCAAAATGTCTTCTAAAATTTTGCCGACGCCCTCGAGCACCGATACAACCTTTTGGTAGTCCATGCGAAGTGGACCTATAACGCCGTAAGTACCGATCTTTACTCCGCTAGCCGAATAAGTTGCGGTAACGAGCGAACAGTCCGACGGCATCTCTCTACCGTCTTCTCCACCGATTTTAATGTTTATCTCTATGTTGTCGTTACTGTCTTTAAGAAGTCCTGCAAGTTTATTTTTGCTAGTCACCACCGAGAGAAAATTCTTTACCTTTTCCGAATCGCTATATTCGGGATGATTGAGTATCTTGTTCTCGCCTTCTAAAATAACTTCTGTATTGTTCTTTACGATATAATCTTCTATAGCGTCCATAACGCTATCGAAAATTTCACGGTAAGACGTGAACTCTTGTTTGATAACGTCGCCTAAACTTATTATCTCGCCGAATTCTTTGCCTACGAAAAGTTTTGAAATCATTTCGCTCGCTTCTATTATCTCGGCATCCGTCATAGTTTCAGGTACGTCTATAAACCTGTCGCGGATAAGAGTATTTTCAGTAACTATCAAAAGTAGCGCCTGCGTAGGCTTAAACTTGAATATATCTATCTTTACGATTTTATCTTTATCGCTATGCGACGTATATCCTACAGAAGTATAATCGGTCAAGTCGCTTATTACTTTTACGGCGTTCTGAACTACCGACTCCAAACTGTCCGCACGGGTTTTAAACGCTTCTCGTATAACCCCAACTTCTTTTACCGAGAGTTTGCTTTTGTCCATAAGTTCGGAAACGTAAAGTTTATACGCTTCTATTGACGGAACTCTACCGCTACTCGTGTGCAGTTGGGATAAAAATCCCATCTCTTCAAGCCCTGCGAGTTCGGCTCTGACCGTTGCAGAACTGACGTCCTTCATATACTTTTCCGTTATACTCTTACTCGATACGGGCTGAGCTGTGGAAATATAATCGTCTACGACTATTTGCAATATCTTTTTCTTTCTGTCTGAAAGTTTCATCCGTTACCCCTTTTGGCACTTATCACGGCTTTTTGTTAGCACTCTTTTGCTTTAACTGCTAACCGTACCATAATTATAAAACTATTATGCGCCTTTGTCAAGAGATTTACGCGTGTTTTTAAAGAAAAAAAGTGCTCTGCAAATTTACTTTGCAAAGCACTTGGATTTTGTCTTTATTTATTCCGTTCTGAGTGCCACCACAGGATCTTGGTGAGCAGCCTTTCTTGACGGGATAAGCCCCGACAGAACGGTAAGTCCCACCGACAGCCCTACCATAATGAGTGCCGAAGTTACTGGCAATAACATTATAGAGAAGCCTGCGGCGCTCTTAACGATTATATTTACTATAAATGAAATAACGTACGTTACCCCTATGCCGAATAATCCGCTTGCTAAACCTATAACGAGCGTTTCTGCATTGAATAGGTTGGAAACGTCGCGTTTTCTACCGCCTAGTGAACGGATAACGCCTATTTCTTTTACCCTTTCTACGACTGAAACGTAAGTGATTATCGCTATCATAACACAAGATACTACGAGTGATAAAGACGTAAACGCTACGAGAGCGATCGTAACAACGTCTATCATTGAGTCAATCATTGAAATAATTAACGCTAGATTGTCGGTGTACTTAATTTCTTCTCTATCTTCCGCCGTATAAGTTACGCCGTTTACTACTATATCGCCGTCACCGTTCCATGCGTCAAGGTAAGCCGTGACCTTATCTTTCATTTCAAAGTCGGACGGATAAATGCTTATATCGTTCGATACGGGTACACCGCCTACGTTGCGCGCGGATAGCATGTAGTAATCTCCACCAGTAGACATAGATGAATTACCCATCATATTTCCCATCATCCCCATCATACTGCTCATAAAACTAGTTGAACCAACAAACCCCGTTGCCGTTTTAAGAGCGGGAATTTCCGTATCGGACGGAGTTTCATCATAAAAATATTCGTAAGAATATGTTATGCCGTAAGGCACTTCTATAGTTTCTTCGGGGTTTATAGGGCTTGGTTGCTTCAATATGGTACTTGTGAAAGGATTACCTTCGCTACTCGCTTCGTGAGCATTTAAGAATACGTTGATTTCGCTAGGGTTAGCCTGCTCGTCGGCAATAATTTTTTCGGCAAGCGCTTGGGTATAATACATGCCGGCCTTTAAACAACCAAAATTTATATTCTCTTTGGTTTCCAAAATCCCGACGATTTTAAATGTCATGCCGTCTGTAAAACTTGAATCCACTTTGTAATTGTAAGTAAACGGGTTCATAGGGCTAGTTTGTTTTTCAAATATAACATCGTTAGGATAATAAGTAAAAGTTTTGCCTAAAAGTTCCTCGTAAGTAAACTCTTTTTTATCAAGATCTGGGTTATAGTTTATATTGGGCTCTTCTTCTGTATTAACCGCACGGTAAGCGATATTCATAAACTCTTCTTGCGTATAATACCCTATCTGCGCAAGCGTAAGGTCGGTGAGCGCACGGTCTTTATTTACGACTATCATAAGTTCGTCCGCCTCGTCGGCAAGTTCACCCGTCAAGACGTTATACTGCGTTTTTATGTAATCGTTATCGGACGGGGCTTGCATAAACGTTGCGCCAAGTTGAGTTATAAGTGATGCCTGCTCTGCGTACTCGGTTTCCTTCATAACGCTCGTATAAATATTTTTTATCGCAGATATAGACACCGTTTGATTATGCTCGACGTTGAAATCACGCTTAAAGTCGGTATAAATATTGTTGGTTATGTCAATACCGTAATCGACCTTAAACGCCGCGTAACCTTTGGGCATTGCTAAAACGTAATCGATATACTCTTGAGTAATATTATTCTTTACCGATATCTTTTCCATCGTGTCAAAACTTTTAGCAAGTTGTTCCATAGACGCGTCTACGTTTACATAGCCTTTATTTTTAACGAATTCTACCTTGTCGGAAAAGGACATATCGCCCATGATTGCATCCATATCGTAAGCCGTTTCTTGAACGGTAATCGGATTACCAGACAACATATCGTCTTGCATATCTGCAATAAACGTCCTAACCCCCGTCGACACGGCTATAACTGCAGATATACCGATAATACCTATCGAGCCTGCAATAGAAGTCAACATCGTTCTCTTTCTCTTTGAGAGTAAGTTTCGTGCCGAAAGTTTAAACGCCGTCCACCAACTCATTTTGGCTTTAGACTTTTTGTTCTTTTCACGTTCGGAAAGTTGTTCAACGTCCTTTATCTCGTCGTCTTCAGAATAAGGATTAGTATCTTCCACTATTTCCCCGTCAACTAGTCTTACTATACGGGTAGAGTAACTCTCCGCAATATCGGCGTTGTGCGTTACCATAATAACGAGTTTATCTTTACTTATCTCTTTTATTAGATCCATTATCTGCACGCTAGTCTTACTGTCAAGTGCGCCAGTCGGTTCATCGGCAAGTAAAATATCCGGCTCGTTTACGAGTGCACGCGCAATAGCAACCCTTTGGCATTGACCGCCTGAAAGTTGGTTTGGACGTTTATTTTCTTCTCCTTTAAGCCCCACGCGCTCTAGTGCGTGCATAGCGCGTTTAACGCGTTCTTCTTTGGGAATACCTGAAATAGTAAGTGCAAGTTCAACGTTCCCTAAAACGGTTTGATGCGGTATAAGGTTATAACTTTGGAATATAAAACCTATTCTTTGATTGCGGTAAATATCCCAGTCGCGGTCGGTAAAGTTTTTAGTTGACTTACCCGCAATGATAAGGTCACCAGACGTATACTTATCAAGCCCGCCTACTATATTAAGCGTTGTGGTTTTTCCGCAACCTGACGGACCTAAAATAGAAACGAACTCACTCTTTCTAAAAGCGATATTTAAGCCCTTTAACACCTCAATCTCGCCGCCTGCAACTCTATAATTTTTAGTTATATTTTTTAAGCGCAACATTTTATAATCGCTCCTTCAAATAATAGAATTTAATATTGTATATATTATACAATAAAATTCTTAAAACTGTATTGAAAAAACCTACGGTTTATATAATTTATAACCGTAGGTTTATTATTTTTTTAAATTTTTTGTCGATTTTTTATTCTTAAATAATATCTGAGAACGCTTTTACGAATTCGGTGGGGTTTTCAATATTAAGTCCTGCCAAAATTCTTGCCTGTTCGTATAAAACGATAGCGTACTTTTTAAGTTTTTCTTTGTCGTTCTCATTGTTTTTAAGTGTTTCCAAAATGCCGTGCTCACTGCTTATTTCAAGTATCTTTTCCGCTTTCATTTTTCCGTCTGCGTTGGGCATGGAATTAAACACCTTTTCCATTTCAATAGAAACGTCGCCTGCGGACGTTAAGCATACGGGATAATTCTTAAAGTTTGCGGTTAGTCTTACTTCTTTAACTTTTCCGTCAAGACACTCTTTTATCGCACTCAACAAGTCTTTATTTTCTTCAGCCTTTTGGTCGAGTTCTTTTTTCTCCACTTCGTTATCCACGGAAAAGTCTTCTTCTGATACCGACTTAAACTTTTTGCCGTCGTAATCCATTAAAATTTTTGCAACGAACTCGTCTACACCGTCCTTAAAGAATAATATTTCAAAACCTTTTTCTTTAAGTTTTTCTATCTGTGGAAGCGACGCTATCTTATCGTAACTTTCACCCGATGCATAATAGATAAACTCTTGTCCGTCTTGCATTTCTTTGACGTACTCGGAAAGGGTAACGAGTTTTTCCTTCTTTGACGAATAGAACATAAGTAAATCTTTTAATTTATCCTTGTTCATACCAAAGCCTGCGTAAACGCCGAACTTAATAGAAAGACCAAATTCTGCGAACATCTTTTCGTAATTTTCCCTATCGTCTTCCATCATCTTTTTAAGTTCGGACGATATTTTCTTTTCCAAACCGTTTGCAATCGCCTTAACTTGTCTATCCTGTTGTAAAATTTCACGGGAAATATTAAGAGAAAGATCTGAACTGTCTACTATACCGCGAACGAATCCGAAATAATCCGGCAAAAGTTGTTCACATTTTTCCATTATCATAACGCCGTTACAATAAAGTTTAACGCCTTTTTTATAATCTTTTGAGTAGTAATCGTACGGTGCGCGCGACGGAACGAATAAAAGTGTATCGTACGTTACCGTGCCTTCGATTTTAGCGTATATACTCTTTAACGGATCGGAATAATCGTGAAATTCGTTTTTATAGAATTCCTTTAAATTCTCATCCGTTACTTCAGCCTTTGGCTTTTTCCATAACGGAACCATACTATTTAACGTTTCAAGTTCTTTTACCTGTTCATATTCAGGTTTATCGTCGGGAGAGCCTTCTTTTCTTTTAGAACGGGTTACTTCCATCTGTATCGGGTAACGAATATAATCGGAATACTCTTTAATGAGCGAACTTATTTTATATTCTTCTAAAAAATCCGAATACTTAAAGTCTTCTACGTCCGCCTTTAAGAAGAGTACGATTTTAGTACCGTAACCTTCCTTTTCCGCACTGTCGATAGTGTATCCTTCAACGCCTGCGCTCGTCCACTTGAACGCCTTGTCCGAGCCGTATTTTTTAGTATATACTATAATTTTATCGGCAACCATAAACGCCGAATAAAACCCAACGCCAAATTGACCTATAAGTTCGTTATCGGTATTGCCTGCGTTTTCTTTCTTAAACGCGAGCGTACCAGACTCTGCAATAGTACCGAGATTTTTTTCCAAATCTTCTTCACTCATACCGATACCGTTATCTTCAATAACGAGTTTTCTCTGTTCCTTGTCTATCTCTATGCTAATCTTAAAATCCGAGCCTACGGACGTGTCGGTGAGCGATATAAACTTTAACTTGTCTATAGCGTCGCTTGCGTTTGATATAAGTTCACGCAAAAATATTTCTTTATTAGTATAAATTGAATTTATCATTAAATCCAAAATTCTTTTTGATTCGGTCTTAAACTGTTTCATATTATCTGCTCCATATTATTAGTTTTTAGCACTCTCAACCTTAAAGTGCTAATTTATATTATATACGCTAAAATTTGTTTGTCAACCTTTTTTAAGCAAAATTAATTAATTTTAGAAAAAAATAACAACTCCCCGTAAGGAGGTCCGACGGGGAGCGTTTTTGCCGATTACTCAATTTCTATATTTTTTCTCGGCGGGATTTGCTTTTCTTTTTTAGGCACGTTTAATACGAGCGTACCGTTGTTGTATTTTGCCTTTACGTCTTCTTCCGTTACGGCGTCGCCAACGTAATAACTCCTTGAGCAGGAATAACTTCTTTCTCTTCTGAGATAGTTGTCTTTCTCTTCTTTTTCTTCTCTCTTTGCTTGGATTGTTAAATATCCGTTTTCAAGCGATAAGTTAATATCGCCTTTATCAAAACCGGGAAGGTCAACCGAAAGTTCAAATTCCTTATCCGTTTCTTTAATATCCGTTCTCATACTATCGGAGCGGGTATAAAAAACCGGCTTAAAAAAATCGTCGAACGCGCGGTCAAAAAAATCCAAGCCTAAATCGTTACGTCTGTTGTTTGTTAAAAAGTTTCTCATGTTTACGTCTCCTTTATAATATTGTTTTTTATTTATTTTGATTTTAGCACTCGATTGTTTTGAGTGTTAGCACTCTCAATGCTCGACTGCTAATTTCAATTATAATTATACACGATATTTTTTGCTTGTCAAGTGTTTTTTATAAAATTTTAAAAATTTTTCAAGCAAATTTTTTCACGAATGTATTAACTATTTTATAGTTTGTGTTTAAGTATAAATATTATTCTTCACAAAGCGGTTTTTTATTTGCTAAATTTTATACTTATTTTAGCAAAAATTACCGTTTATTAATATATCAATTTACTTGTATTAATATAAAAAATATGTTATACTTGATAAAAAACCGCCCAAGCAGAAGGACGGCGCATAAAAGGATTATACTATGAATATTTTACACATGAAATATGCGGTAGAAGTTGCAAACACCCGTTCTATAAGCAAGGCTGCGGAAAACCTTTACACGTCGCAACCAAACCTTTCGCGAGCGATCAAAGCGCTAGAAAACGACCTTAAAATTAAGATTTTTAAACGCTCGTCCAAAGGTTTAGAAATTACTATCGACGGTGAAGAGTTTTTACTTTACGCTAAAACTGCACTCGCGCAGATAAAGAAAATTGAATCTATTTACGAAAATAGGAACGAAAAGAAGTTGCGCTTATCGGTATCCGTGCCGAGAGCAAGTTATTTTTCTTACGCTTTTTCCGACTTTGCAAAAGAGCTTGACGATGAGTCTAGCGCAGAAATAATCTATAAAGAAACCAACTCAATGCGCACTATTATTAACGTCGTCAAAGAAGAATACGATCTGGGAATAGTCCGTTATCAAAGTGCGTTTGAAAAATATTTTTTCACCCTGTTTGAAGAAAAAAAGTTGAACTACGAAGTTTTAAACGAGTTTACTTACGTTATGGCGGTAAGTAAAAACAATCCGCTTGCAAAGAAAGACATTATCGTCGCTGAAGACCTTGCAAACTGCATAGAAATTACTCACGGCGACCCGTACGTTCCTTCTCTTCCGCTTATCGACGTAAAAAGAGCAGAACTTTCGGAGTTTGCAAAAAAACGTATTATGGTCTTTGAACGTGGAGTTCAATTTACACTTTTAGAACAAGTTCCAAACACGTTTATGTGGGTTTCCCCTATACCGGAAGATCTACTTGACAAGTATAATTTAGTTGAAAGAAAATGTGACTTTAATACCAAAACTTATAAAGACGTTTTAATTTATCGAAAGAAATATCACTTATCTAAACTCGATAACGAATTTATATCTAGGATCGAAGGCGCAAAACGCAAATATTTTTAAACTGAAGGATTTTTACTATGAGAAAATTTGACACCAAAGTTCAGCATTTAAAATATAAAGTTTTAAGAGAAGTCGCTCGGTTTGCTTGGCAAGACAGTCTTCAAGAAAATCTTATGAATATCCCCCAGATTATCGTACCGGGTAAAAAGCCTACTATGCGTTGTTGTATTTATAAAGAACAAGCGATAGTCGTTGAACGCGTTAAACTCGCAATGGGCGGTAACAAAAACAATAGCAACGTGATAGAAGTTATTGATATTGCGTGCGACGAATGCCCTATGGGCGGTTTTGAAGTTACCGACGCTTGCAGGGGGTGTTTAGCACATCGCTGTGAAGACGCTTGTAAAAAAGGCGCAATCACGATAGACGCTAACCAAAAAGCGCACATTGATAAAGATAAATGCGTTGAATGCGGTATGTGTGCAAAAGTTTGCCCGTATAGCGCTATTATTAACCATAAACGTCCGTGTGAGCGCGCTTGTAAGATTAAAGCAATATCTATGGACGAAAATAAGGCGGCAAAAATCAACGACGAAAAGTGTATCGCTTGTGGCGCTTGCGTTTATCAATGCCCGTGGGGCGCAATCAACGATAAATCTTTTATACTCGACGTCATAGATTTAATTAAGAATAGTAACGGCAACAGTAACTATAAGGTATACGCGGTCGTCGCTCCATCAATTGCTAGCCAGTTTGTTTACGCTAAATTAGGTCAAGTTTTAAAAGGCATAAAAGAACTTGGTTTTTACGATGTAATGGAAGCGGCTCTCGGTGCAGATATTGTTGCACTGTCAGAAGCTAAAGAACTTGCGGAAAAAGGATTTTTGACAAGTTCGTGTTGCCCTGCTTTCGTTTCTTTCGTAAAAAAACAGTTCCCCGAACTTTCAGAATATATTTCTCACAATCTTTCCCCTATGGCAACTATTGCAAAACGCATCAAGGAAGACGATCCTACCGCTAAAATAGTTTTCATAGGACCGTGCACTGCCAAAAAAATGGAATTTAAAAAAGAAGACGTTGCTCCTTTCGTTGACACGGTTATTACGTTTGAAGAACTGCAAGCACTTTTCGACAGCCGAGATATTGAGATAACAAATCTTTCCGAAGAAGATATAAACAGTGCATCTTATTACGGCAGAATTTTTGCGCGCAGTTGCGGACTTTCCGAAGCGGTTGCTGAAGGATTAAAAGAACGCGGTATAGACGGATTTGACTTAAAGGCAGTACCCTGCGACGGAATAGACGCGTGTAGAGTTGCACTGCTCAAAGCAAGTAAAAAAATGCTCGACGGAAACTTTATTGAAGGTATGGCGTGCGTTGGCGGCTGCGTAGGTGGTGCAGGTTGCTTAACTCACGGCGATATAAATAGATTAAAGATAGATAAATACGGCAGACTTTCAAACTATTCAGAAATAGCCGACGCCGTAAGTGCCATTGATAAAAAATAATTTGACAGTTATATAAAAACTCCCCGACCTATCCGGTCAGGGAGTTTGTTTTTATCTTTTAACAATACCCTTCTACCCTTACGCTGTACCCGCAGAAGTTACTGAATTGATCCTTGATCATTTCTTCTACAAACGAAACTTCATTTTGTATTTCCCAACTAAGAGCCTCTTTATTAAAATATAATTTTACGACGAGCATATTCGAATAGCTTGAAACGACAGAAAAACTTTCTACTTTATCATGTCTGAGAAGGTTAAGACTGTTGTAACGTTTCTCCAAAAGTTTATTTAAAGTAATAGGAGTTAGATCGTCTCCAACATCTGGGTCGTAAAGGCGTTCGCTATGATTTGCTTTTGAAAATATTCTATACAGCATGATTACTACAAACAAAATGAGTAAGCCGACTAAAACGTGATTAACGCTAATCATATATCCTAATAACGTCAACCCGTAACAGAACACAGGGAAAATAACCGTCGCTATGGTAAGTTTCAAATTGCCCCACTCCTTCTTTGCAGCGATCTCATAGAATAAACCACTATATAACATAAAAATTATGGGATAATCACGAAAAGCCAACTTCCAAGCAATGGCAAAATCATACTTTACGACCGTTCCAAAGTCA
>JAFTIG010000013.1 GCA_017457015.1 Clostridia bacterium
TCGATAGGGGAACTAGACCTATAAGGGTATATTTTGAAGACGCGCTATTAAACACCTTCTTATATTCCGCAGGTACTAGTTTGGCGGCCTTTCTATCTTGCTTTACGACGGCGTATATCCTTTATAAATTCCGTCGCTTTAGAAGTAGCGGAGTTTTCTACGCAATAATAGTCATAGCAATAAACTTACCGCTTGCGGGCGGAACGGCGTCGGGGCTTAAACTTTATCACCAACTCGGCGTTTACGACAATATGTTGGCGCTGTGTATATTAAACGCACACCCCTTGCAATTCTTCTTTTTAATATTCTATTCGTCTTTCTTCTCAATTCCGACCGACTTTTTCGAGGCGGCGGAAGTCGACGGCGCGGGTAGATTTAGAATTATGGTGCAAATTGCGTTGCCGTTAGTTAAAGGGATAGTGTTGCTTTTTTTCTTGCAGTCCTTCGTTGCTGCTTGGAACAACTATATGACATGTTTAATGTACATGCCGTCGTACCCCACGATAGGCTATCTATTGTATAAGTTCAAATTCAAATCTTCACCGGTTGAAATAAACCACGCAACCGTTAAACTTACTGCGTGTTTCGTGTGCGCGTTACCTATAATAGTGTTATTCATCTTCTTTGGCAAAAAGATGATGCAAGGTGTATCGATAGCAGGCGGCGTTAAAGGTTAAAAAAAGAATAAGGAGAAAATAATGAAAAGTAAAAAACTGTTTGTTTTAATAAGTTTAGTTTGCATTTTAGTCGTAAGCACCGTTTGTGCGATAATCGGCTTTGCAGACGACGACTATACTTTTGACGAAGTGCAACTAAGCAATGAGTTTTACGCAGGCGATACTTTTACCGTTCCAAACGTAAAAGTATCTAATGGAGAAAAATCTTTTGACACGGAATTTTCTCTGCAGTTCCCTGACGGTAAAAGTTATACGGACGACGACTCTAATCCACTTACCGTAAGTGAATATAAACTTAATATGGCTGGCGTTTACCGTTTGATTTATTCGGCAATCGTTGACGGAAAACGTCTTTCAAAAGAAATAAAGTTTACCGTTAAAAGCAAGTTGTATTCAACTGACGGCAATAAGTCTATTATGGAGTACGGTCAAGCATCCTATAAAAATATTTACGACGACGACTCTCAAACGCGTACAGGTTTGAAATTAAGTCTTGCCGCAGGCGAAGAGTTTAGTTATAACGAGTTGGTAGATTTAAGAGAAGGCGATGCAATGCGCAGTCTTATAACCTTTTACGCATTGCCGACCGTTGACCGTCAACTTGACGCGTCAGGCATAACTTTAGTTTTGACCGATGCTTACGATTCTTCTAATACGGTGGAAATAAAAATTAAAGCGGTAGAATTACCTATAAACCAAATGGCGGAATCACACTGGAACTGGACCTATCTTTCCGCGTGTGCGCCTAGCGTTGGGCAAGTTACTACGGGGTACGCAAAGGGCAACCCGATAGAAGTTCAAGTAGACACCATTTACGGTACGGGCGTTCAATTCTCGTTCTACGGCAGTAACTTTTATAAAACTAGCAACCCGATTAACTGGGGTATGACCGTTTATTACAACCTAGAAGAAAAGGCAGTCTACGTTGGACCAAACAAGGTCGTTGACCTTGACGACCCGTTCTTTTTCGGAACTAAACTTTGGGGTGGATTTACCACGGGCGAAGTTTTCTTTGGGATAAAAGGCAACACCTTCTATAAAGATTATATCAACCTTTTAATAACGGAAATTTGCGGTAAAGATCCTTCGGGCGAAAATATTTTAGTTAAAGATAGCGTGCCCGAAATGAATATTGATTTTAACGCAATGGATAAAGATAATCTTTGGACGGTTTTAGGGCAAAAGTTCCCCGTATTTAACGCTACCGCAGTTGACGTTTACGACGGACCTTTATCGGTTACGGTTAAGGCGTTTAACGGATATTATTCTTCAGTAAAAACCGAACTCGATATAGTCGACGGCTATTTTATTGCAGATAAACTCGGCGTGGTAACGCTTGAATATTCGGTTACCGCACACGACGGCACTAAACACGTAAAATTAATTGATATTCCAGTAAAGGCTGAAAAGACTATATCGGTTGAACTTTCAAACGATTATACCGATAGTGGAATAGCGGGCGATATAGTTAAAATTGCAGATTACAGCGTATCGGGTAGCGTTGGTAAAGCCGAAGAAAGCGTTACCGTTACTAAAAACGGCAAAGAGTATTTAGTCACCGACGGAACGTTTACTGCGGACGATCAAGGCAGTTACACTGTTAAAATTTCCGCAGTTGATAAAATAGGACAGACGGACGAACAAAGTTATACGGTAGAGATTTCTAAAAACGATAATCCCGTATTTTATGGCGACGTTATAGTTCCTAAATATATGGTGGTTGGAAAATCTTACACCTTGCCCGAGTACGTCGCTTACGATTTTAGCGCTTCTACCGGAACGGCTATTGATAGCGTAGTAAAGGTAAACGGCACTGTTGGAAACGTTTATACGCCCACTACGGCAGGTGATATTACCATAGAGTACGTTGCAACCACCGCTAACGGTCAAACGGTTAAAACGTATTTGGCAAAGGCGATAGACGCAACCAAGACCGCCGTCAATGGCGATAAGGTTATGGATGCCATAAAATATTTTGACCAAACGGGCTTTACCACGTCGGCAAACTCCAGTGGTGTAAACTTTACCACGACGGAAAGCGCGAGCGCGACCTTTATCAATTACCTTTCGTCTTACGACTTCGTTTTAGACTTCGTTATAAGTCCTAATAAAAAGGCGTTTACAAAGTTAGAATTTACTTTGACGGACGTTTTAGTTAAGGATAACGTCTTGACGATTGCAGTGTATGCAAACGACGGTAAAGTTACCGTAAACGGCGCTGACACAGGCATTAAAATCAGTTTAGAAGCCTTGTTTGACACCACGGGTAGAACGTCCGCAAGCATAGCCTTTGACGCAAGAACGGAAAAACTCATTGCGGGCGCTAACGCTTATACGGTTGATGGCTTTATTCCGTTCACTGACGATATCGCAATTTTTGCGGTAAAGATGGACGGCGTAACGGCGGAAAGTGAATTTTCAATCAGAAAAATTTGCAACCAAGTTTTAAGGTCAACGCCAAGGACGGATAACATAGACCCGATGCTTTCGTATAACTGCACTTACGGACTCTATATGGAAAAGAATAGCGTGCTTACTATCTTTAGGGCGGTTGTGTGTGACGTTTTAAGCCCCTTAAAGACTAATTGCTTAAGTGTATATAACCCCGACGGCAGTATTGCCACCGCGATTGACGGCACTAAACTTGACAAAGTTTTGTCAAATAAAGATTATCAAATAACGCTTAATAGTTACGGCACTTACGTTATAGATTATACGGTTATAGACGACGCTAATAACGCTCCGTCGTATAAAGTAAACATTCAAGTCGTCGACAACGAACCGCCTGTAATTAGGGTAAAAGACACTTTCCCCAAGACTGCAAAGGTCGGTGACGTTATAAGGATACCTGATTATCAAGTCACTGACGACGTTGATAAGGATTTGAGCGTGACGATAATTTTATATAACGATTTCGATGGACTTAGAAGAATTTGGACGGATAAATATTTCGTTATAAACGAAGTTGCTGATTATAGCATTACCTATATAAGTTACGATACGGCGGGCAACGCCGCAAGCGTGACAGTCACTATACACGTGGAGGGATAACGGATGAAAAAGATATTAAGAAAATCTGTATTGATAATAACCGTGCTCATCCTTGCTTTAGGTGGAACGCTTACGGGGTGCAACGAACAAACTGAAAGCGCACCAAACTTAAAGGCGAACACAAGAGAAAGGAAGGCGCAAGTTCACGTTTATAATATGACCGAAACTGAAGACTATTTGGTTAAAAACGGTATGAGTGATTACGTTTTAGTTTTCCCTGAAACACCTACTAGCCACATGAACGACGAAGCGGTCAGCGAACTTTTAACTTTCTTTAAGCAGGCGACGGGCATTGCACTTCCAAGCAAACCCGATACAGGGCTTGAATTTGACCAAGATAGCAAATATATTTCCATTGGCGATACTTCAGTGGCAACTCAAGCAGGCGTGCAAGTGGATAAAACCGAACTCGGCACTGGCGGATACGAGATTAAGACTGTTAATAAGTCTATCTTTATTGCAGGCGGCACATGGGGCGAAGTTTACGGCGTTTACGGGTTTTTGGATTTATATTTTAACTTTGAAGTTTATTCGGGTGATGAAATATATATCGACACGGGCGTGACCGATTTGAAACTTTACGATTTTGGCGTTAAAGATATCCCTGACATTGAACACATGATGGGACCTTACGGTCGTAGCGTAGTAGATGCGAGAAGGCTCACTCTTAAATGGGTTGGCGACGTTTACGCGTCAAATAGGGGATACGTTTATCACAACATGCTTAACGGCATACTCCCGTTTGAACTTTACGGCGTGGACGTGAACGCGGATACGGACGTTAACGGCAATCCTATAACCAAGAATATGAAAGACGATATATTAAATCATCCTATGTATTCTGAAAAACCCGAGTGGTTTAACCACCCCGAGTGGTACGTTATGGAAAAGACGGTTAACCAAGACCCGCTTGGCGACAATACCAAGAAAGAGCCTTTGCAAGTAAACTTAAGCGTTTCGGTTGAAGGTTGGTCGGACGAGCAAAACCAAATCTCACAAGACCTATTATTTGACGTTATGCTTTACGAAATGCGCTTGGCGCTCGACGCTTCGCCGTATAGAATAATGCAGTTTACCCCGCAAGATAACACTTACTGGAGTGACGACGCGGCAAGTATGGCAAGTTATGAAAAGTACGGCACGCACGCTGCGGAATATATTCAGTTTGCAAATAAGATAGCAACCGAACTTAAAAAAGATTATCCTGATTTTAGGCTTGAACTCTTTGCTTACTCCGCAACTGAAAAAGCACCCGTCAAAAAGAACGATAAGGGCGAATACGTGCCTATCGACGACACGGTCGTTCTTGCAGATAACGTAGATATTATGCTTTGTTTTTCCTTCTTAAACAGAACTTGCGACGTTTATAACGAAAAACTTAACGCGGAACATCTTACTATGGCAAACGAGTGGGCACCGCTTATTAAGAGAGCGTCGTCTTGGCTATACGGGCTTACCTATTACGCAAATTATTTTATGCCGACTAACACCTTGATGGGCATTGCGGACTCTTACCGCTATATGTACGAACAAGGGTATAAGATGATTTTAGACGAATCGCAAGTTGGCGTAAACGGATACGTTGCAACCGACTGGGCGGTAGTTAAAACTTACCTTGCGTCAAAAATTCACTGGGACGTTTATCAAAACCAAGGCGAACTTATTTTAGACTTTTTTGACAACTACTTTAAGGCGGCGTCAAAAGATATGTACGAGGCGTTTAATCTTATACAAAACAGAATAACCGAACTCGGTATTCTTCAAGAAGATTTAACTAATATAAGAGTTGACCACAGCGCAGCGCAAAAGGCAATGCTTAAAGAAAGTTCTTGGTCGGATAACCTTTTACAGCAAATTTTAGGCAAGTTTGACGACGCTTATAAGGCGATAGAAGTTTATAAGGACACCGACCCTGCGTTATACAAAAAGTTATACGACAGAATTAACTTAGAGTCGCTTGCAATTAGATATTTAAGAATTGAAATCTACGGCAAGTATTACGGCGAACAAAAAGCGCAGTGGCTTAAAGATTTAAGAAAGGATGCGGAAACGCTTGGCATGAAGAGATTCGGCGGTTTGGTAACCTTTGACGATTACTTTGGAAAAGCATAAGGGGGAATAAGCATGAAAAGAAAATTTTTATTGGCACTATTTACGACTTTATGTTTAATATTCACTTGCATGGCGGTTGCTTGCGATAAAGAGCAGGCTGACGACGCGGGTTGGTACGACCCGACCGAGACGGTCAAGACGATATATTTTGCGGACGCGTCTTATTCGGTCGATAGATATTCGGTTATAACCTTAAATCCCAACTACACGGGGGATTCCACGGTTGAGTGGGAAAGTTCAGATACCGACGTGGCATTAGTTATAGACGGGCAAGTGCTTGGCGTATCGGCGGGCACGGCAACGGTCACCGCAAGTGCGGACGGTGAAAGCGCGTCTTGTACGATTGCGGTCAGCAACTCTACCCAGTTCGTAACTCTTTCCGTTTCTCAAAACAAGGTTGAATTAGCACTTAACAAGACCAAAACTATATATCCCACCGTTATAGACAACAACGGCGTAAACGTGGGTGAAAAGTTTGCTACGTTTACCTTTGAGTCCGAAGACCAAAATATCGCGACCGTATCTAACGGCGTGATAACTGCGACTGGCGTAGGAAACACCAACGTTTTGGTTATCGCAAGTTACGCAGGCAGAACGGTTACGGAAACGGTTGCGGTTGAAGTTAAAGAAAACGTTAACCTTTCTTTTGATAAAGCGGAAACTGAACTTTACGCAAACTCACTTGGCGGAACGAAAAAGAACACGGAAAATTTAGTGGTTTACGCTTATGAAAACGACCAGTTAATATCCGCGCCCGAAATCGCTTGGTCGGTTGAAGACCAAACGATTGCAAAGGTTGAAAACGGCGTAGTTACGGGCATTAGTGAAGGAGAAACCACCGTCACGGCAGGATATACTGCTACGGGCGGTACTCAAATTACCACTAGTATAAAAGTTAAGGTAATTTATCCTGAAATAGAACTTGAAAATAAACTTTCATTAGAAGTCTTTGACGAGCAAAACGATACGATTGATTTTAATAAATATTCAGACTATTTTGACGGACAGTTTAACTCGGTAAAAGTTTTTGACGATTTAGACACTAAGATATCGGCAACGATAGATGGTGGAACTGTCACAATAGAAAATCAAGATTTATCTTACGGGGAAAGGGAACTTTACTTCGTTATAAATTCTCAAATTAAATTTACTTGCTCTGCAAAGGTAGTAACCAAATACATTTCCGAACCCGAAGAACTTGCGTCCTTTGCGGTAGATTACGGCAGACGTGACGATAAGGACAACTATAGCGGTTGGTTCGTTTTAACTAACGATATAGATATGTCGGGTAAGACCGTTGATTGTGCGTTTGGTAAGGACGGCTCTGTATACGCAGTGTTTGACGATACCATAGGCTTTAGTGGAATTTTTGACGGCAACGGTTACACCGTGTTTAACTTAACCAGTAGCATATTCGGTAGAGTTAGCAAAAACGGTGTTATAAAGAACTTATCCGTATTTACCGAAAACTTAAAAGAGAGTGGAACGATTGCACACCTATTTGCAGGCACGCTTGAAAACTGCAATATCACGGCAGATCTTAAAAACGTTACGGCAACCCACTATCCTGCAATCGCTTATAGAACGCTTGGTGAAGCGGTTATTAAAAACACCGTCGTGGAAGTTTTAGGCATGGGGCAAGCACTCGGCGCAGTATTCTACGATATTGAATCTTATCCGCCTAAAACCGAAAATCTTTACGTTATAACTCCAAGTGCGGACACACCTTTGGTTTCGGGCTCTACTGAACTAACGGCTATTAAGTATGCGCAAAGCGAATTGGATAAAGACTTTAGCATGCTTGATGCGTCAAGCGGTTTCTGGACGTTACACCAAGGCGTTTATAGATTTACGAGTAGCATTTATTATAGGTTAGATAAGATTACCGCTCCCGATAAATCCACCTTCAGTTTAACTGACGGCACGCTCACGTGGACGGCGATTGACGGCGCGGACGGCTACACCGTTATGGTTAACGGCACGCCGATAGAAGTACCGACCAACACTTTAACGGGCGTTACGGGCGACGTGGTAATTCAAATTAAGGCAAACGGTAACGGTTTGAGTTTCCGTGACAGTGATTATAGTGATAAGTTTATCTATATCCTACCCGAAGCACCTTACGTTGCAGACTTTGACAGTTTGGCGTATACCGAACTGGTAACTCACCATTCAAAAAATGCTAACTTTGCAGGAAGCACTAAAGTAGAGTGGCTTGAAGAATATGAAGGTGAAAAAGGTGTATTAAAAGTAACCGGTATGTCTAACTGGATAGACGGCGTTTTGAACTTCGGTTTCTCTATCAACTTGCCTAAAAAATATACGGAAAGCGGTTATACTCTCCGTTATCGTGTGGAAAAGGTTAAAACGGACGGCGTAGAACATCCGTCGGTTAGATACATTTCCGTTGACGACGGCTTTAGGTACGATAATAACACCAGTCACTGGTTGATTGCAAACACCACGTGGGTAAATTCTAATAGGTTTGACAAGTGGTATACCGAATATTGTACACCTGCTGATAGCAATAAAGATAGAATTTGCTTTACCGTTTCTACAGAAGTACGTTCAAGCGGCGGATTATACGGCGGTTGGGTAATTTATATCTCGTTTGCAATGGACGGCGATCAAAGAGAGTATATTAAAGAACTTGACAACAAAGCGGCGTTGGACGCTATTAAGAACGCGTTAAAGGGTGACGAACTTGCAACCTTTGATAGCGCAGACTATACTAAGTTGGTAACGCTGCATAAAGGCAGGGGCACGACTAATTACGGCGTAGCCATTTCAGATAGCGTTGACTATAGCGTGGAAATATTGGACACCTATCAAGGCGAAAGCGGTGTGTTAAAAATATCGTTTAGCGCGTCTAAATTAGGCTACTCACCGTACGAGTTAAGTATAGGAATAAGTTTACCGAAAGCGTACACTAAAGACGGTTACACGTTAAAGTGGCGTCTTGAAGAAAGCGATATGGAAAACAAATCTTTAAGATATATTACCGTAGACGAGTCATTTAAATACGACTGGACTAATAGCCACTTATTGTTTGATACTCAAAGTTCGTCTTGGGCGGATAAGACGGTAACGGGCTTATATGATATTTGGCACGTAGAGTATTGTACGCCAAAGACCGACACGGTAAAAAATAGGCTCGGTTTCGTTACTTCAACTAAAAACGTCGGCGGTTGGTCGCTCTATATATCTTATATAATGGACGGCGATACTACTAATGCTTAAAGAAAAAAGACCTTTCGTATCGGCAAATTTTGCCGATACGAATAGGCATTTTAAAAGAAAAACGTTTATTAAAGTTAAAAAGTGGTAGCCATCCACTAAAAATAAAAAATATTTTAGGAGGTATAAAAAAATGGCAAACAAAAAGGCATACGGTTGCCCTAACGTGACAATCGTAAACATGGCTATAGACGTTGTTTTGGCTAGCATGAATATTCCCGATAACGACAGCGCATGGCCTTGGGAAAACGGAGGTGCAAAAATAGTATGAGTAAACTTGCAAAAAGATTAAGCGTACTTTGTTGCGCACTCGTGGCGCTTATTGCGCTCGTAGCAGGGGTTGTGGCATTGCCCGCACCCGCAAAGGCAGAAACGCCCGTGGTTACTATTTCTGAAAAAGCAGAAGTTAGACTTTACGGGGAACAAGGTTTAAGGTTTATAGTAACCGTAAACAAAGCGGAAGTTGAAAAACTCACCGCGGACGACGGCGCTTACGCAGGTTACACCGCGTCGGTCGGCGCATTACTTATTCCGACCGATATGCTCGGGGAGAACGCGCTTACCGTTGCAACTGAAAACGTACTTAATATTCCGCTCGTCAACAGAAAAACCGACGGTGATACTATAAAGTACAACGCAGTTTTAACCAAAATACCTGAAAGCCAAATGAGCACTGCAATCACTGCAACCGCTTACGTTGCTTTTGCAATGGACGGCGTACAAACTGAATACGTTTACGCGGAAACGTCTACTGAAAAATCTATCGCACAAGTTGCAAAAGATTTCTATTTGTCCGGTGACGCTGACGACGAAGAGTTGGAAATTTTAGCCGACATGCTAAAGGTTACTGATTATGAACTCGCTATCGACAAGGCAATTTATCAAGTTGCAAAAGGCGACAGTTTTGACGTTAACGTTATCGCAAACGAACTCGGCTTTATCCCTAACGATATCGTGGTTACTAGCGACAACGCTGAAGTTGCTTCCGTTAGCGGTTTGACCGTAACGGGCGTAGCAAACGGCACGGCAAACATCACCGTAACTAGTGGCGATCAAGTTAAAACTGCAATCGTTCACGTTGACGAAAACTATCTTGAAACGTTTGACAATGCGTCAATCGTAGAGAGCGTATCGCACAAATGGTTTAATGAAAACTTTAAGTGCGAAACTACGGCTGAATATCTTGACGAGTATGAAGGTGAATACGGCGTTCTTAAAGTGACGGGTATATCAAGTTTCGATCAAAACGCTGGTATAAATTTTGGTTTTGGCGTTGCATTAAAAGAAGTGTATAAACAAAGCGGATACACTTTAAAATATCGCGTTGAACAGATAAGTGACGAAAACGGAAACGTTCGTCCTGGTGTAAGATATCTTTCAGTTGACGACGGCTTTAGATATGAAAACGAGACTAGTACTTGGTTGCCTGATAACTCTCCATGGCAAACTACTAACGCCGATAAATACGGTCAATGGATTACACAATACTGTGCACCGAGTGGCGATACTACCAAAGATCTTTTAGGCTTTACAGTATCTACCGTAGGTAAAGTTGACGGCGTGTTTGGTGGTTGGGCAATCTATATTGCTTTCGCAATGGACGGTGACCAAACTGCAAACGTTCCTGATTTTAGCAAGGATCTTGCTATAAACAAAATCAAGAGCGAACTTAAAGACGGAGAGTTGTTGAACTGTGACAGTGACGATTATAAGTATTTAGTTTCTTATTACGATCACGTTGACGAAGCGCGTGCAGGAACGGTTAACAACGCTGCTGAAGTTAAAGTAGAAGTAGAAGTTCTTGACAAGTACGAAGGCGAACAAAGCGTGTTGAAGATAAGCGGTTCACAAGCAACTAATAGTAGTTCAATAAACTTATGCGTTGGAATTACTTTGCCCAAGGCTTATACTAACGGATACACGATAAGATGGCGTATTGAAGAGCAAGACGCAAGTAACCTGTCTATAAGATATATTACCGTTGACGACGGATTTAGATATGCAAATGATTCCAGTTATTTATACGATCAAGTATGGAGTCAGTGGGGTGGTTTAAGCAGTACTGTTGACGGTAGATATAATACATGGCATACTACTTATTGTTCTTCCGCTTCAGATACTACCAAAGATAAACTTGGATTCGTATTCTCTACGTTAAACAAAGGCGGTTGGACGCTTTACATTTCTTACGTTATGGACGGCGATACTACTAACGCTTAATTGAAGCAAAAAACACTCAATTAAAACAAACGAACAGCGGTAGAAATTTTTCTGCCGCTGTTCGTTATGTTGCACGATATTTGACACTAGTGGTTGATTATATTCTGTTTAATATAGGTCGTCTTTTAGTTTCTGAATGCAGTATCAATTTGTTATTCAAACTAGTCTTTTTAACGGCAACCAAGTGAGACACTGCAGAGCCACATAAGGCTTTGCAGTGTCTTTTATTAGTAAATATCTAATCATTTTAAAAAGCAAAAACATGAAAAGTTTTCGCTTTTTCTATTTTGTTGAAATAAAATTCAGAAAATATTATAATAAATATATAAAGTATTTTGGAGAAAGAGAATGGCACAAGTGAATGCTAAATGCACTAATTGTGGGGAAATTATTTTAGTTGACGATAATAAAGAGGCTAATATTTGCTCAAATTGTAAGGAAGCCTTTATTACAGACAAAGCAATAAGACTATTTAACGAAAAGACAGAAAAAGAACAGTTGATTAAGACCAAAAAAAATCGACACGTATGGAAATCGCTTGGCAAAGGACTATTAATGGTATTAGAGTGCGTTGGATACTTGTTTTACTGTCTCTTTTTTGTTTTATTGAGATTAAATTGCAAGGTTATTAAATTTTCCTATATTCTAAATATAAACATATTTTGATAAGAAATGATTGTATTTCGCATTTTTTTAATTTGACAAAGTTTGCGA
>JAFTIG010000001.1 GCA_017457015.1 Clostridia bacterium
CGCCGGCGCAGACCTTGCAGGTAGTAATAGATTGTCTTATCCCGCAGAAGTAAAGGTAATAAGAGTGCCTTGCTCCTGCCGTGTTAACCCGATGTTTATTCTCCGTGCGTTCCAGCGCGGTGCAGACGGTGTTATCATCTGTGGTTGTCACCCCGGAGATTGCCACTATACTTCGGGTAACTACTACACCAGACGTAGAATGGCATTGCTTTTCTCAATGCTCGATTATCTCGGCATTGAAAAAGAACGTACTCGCGTTGAGTGGGTTTCCGCAGCGGAAGGTGCTAAATTCTCGGCTACGATGAACGACTTTGCAGAAAAGGTCGCTTCACTTGGCGAAAATAAGAGACTGGAGGATTTAAGATGCAAAAGATAACGCGTGACACTTTGATAAACGTAGCGGAAAAACTTTTTGCAGACGGAGTCGTAACGAAGGCTCTCGGTTGGAAAAAAGGTGAATTTTCCTACGACGTTACTCCCGCTGTGTTTAATAGTGTAGAAGAAATGAAAAAGGATTTCGTTTTCGACGATTTCTCGGGAGCGAACTTCTCTAAATATCTCGTTAAAGAGACCAGAAAAGGCGAAGGCAAGATTCTCGTATTCTTAAAGCCTTGCGATACTTACAGTTTCAACCAACTTTTAACCGAACATCGTTTCGACCGTGAAAAGGTTTACGCAGTCGGCGTTCCCTGTGAAGGTATGGTTGATATAAACAAAATAAAAACAATCGTCAGCGACGGCATACTTTCGGTAAACACCGATAGCAATATGTTAAAAGTAGAAACGCTTTACGACGGTGTAAAAGAAATTGATAAAGCAGACGTTCTTCAAGAACGTTGTGTAAACTGCAAGAGTAAAAAACACGTTGCTTACGACGAACTTATCGGCGACGACGGTGAAGTGGTTGCAAGCGCACGTTTTGACGAAGTTGCAAAACTCGAAGCAATGAGTGCAGACGAAAGATACGCTTTTTGGCAAAACGAACTTTCACGTTGTATACGTTGTAACGCTTGCCGTGACGCATGTCCTGCATGTACTTGTGAAAAATGCGTATTCGACAATCCTAACTCAGGCGTAGAAAATAAATCGCCTGCAAACAGTTTTGAAGAACAGATGTTCCACATCATTCGTGCTTTCCACGTAGCAGGTCGTTGTACCGACTGCGGTGAGTGTTCAAGAGTTTGTCCGCAACATATTCCGCTACACCTTCTTAACCGTAAATTTATTAAAGACATCAATGAATTCTACGGCGATTATCAAGCAGGGGAACAGGTTGGCAGTCGTGCACCGCTCGTAAATTACACCAAAGAAGATTTAGAACCGAGTGAAGCGGTAAACAGGGAGGAAAAATAATATGCGTAAATGTTTATTAACTAATTCGGACGCGCTTTTTAAGGCGATTGCCGAAAATGCAACTCTCTATATTCCCGTAGACCTTGAAAAAGGTAGAGTCTCGTATAAGAAATACGCTGACGGCATGAAGATGAGCGACGCGCTCAAAACCGACCGTAGTGCAAAGGACTTTTTCTTTCCCCAGACTCAAACTCTTATGGAGTTTAGGACGAACGGCAAAAATATTGAAGTTATCGATAACCGTTCCGAACACGAAGATTTCGTAGTATTCGGCGTTCGCGGTTGTGATGCGAAGAGTATAGAAGTTTTAGACAAAGTATTCCTTGCTGAACCGGTTGACAGTTATTATAAAACCCGTCGTGAACACGGCGTTATAGTAGCCATGGCTTGTAGTAAGCCTGCGGAAACGTGTTTCTGCGGTACGTTCGGTATAGACGCGAGCGCGCCCACGGGAGATATATTATGTTATAAGACGGACGACGCGTTCTATCTTGATGCTAAAACGGAAAAGGGAAAAGCACTTCTTGCTAAACTCGACGGCGTTACCGAACAGACGGACGACAAAGCCGTAGAAGAACAAAAAGCAAATATTAAGGCGATTTTAGATAAACTCCCGTTAAAGGACTTAAAGGCGGACGCTTTCGGTGCGGATAAGACCAAAGAATACTTCGATCACCCTGCATGGAAAACGCTTTCCGAATCCTGTTTGGGTTGCGGTACTTGTACTTTCGTATGCCCGACCTGTCAGTGTTACGACATTAAAGACTTTAAGACTAAAAGTGGAGTAGAACGTTTCCGTTGTTGGGACAGTTGCATGTATTCAGACTTTACCAAGATGAGTGCAGGTCAACCAAGACTTACCCAAATGGAACGTTTCCGTCAAAGATTTATGCATAAACTCGTATATTATCCCACCAACAACGACGGATTGTTCAGTTGCGTAGGTTGCGGTAGATGCGTATCTAAATGCCCGATTTCAATGAATATCGTAAAAGTTATGAAAGCGCTCGGAGGAAAAGAAAATGAATAACGTTAAAGAACCTTTAATTCCCACCGTATGCGTGGTAACTGATATAAGACAAGACACTCCCGACGTTAAGACCTTTCGCGTTTTAACGGTAGACGGACAAAAACCCTTTATTCATAAACCCGGTCAGTGCGCAATGCTCTCTATGCCCGGTGTTGGTGAAGCACTGTTTTCCATAACGTCTTCTCCCACGAATAAAGAATACGTTGAATTTTCAATCAAAAAATGCGGTTGTGTTACCGAATGGATACACGGCATTGAAGTTGGTCAACAAATAACCGTTCGCGGACCTTACGGAAACGGATTCCCCGTAGACACCGTGTTTAAAGGACAAAACATGCTCTTTATCGCAGGTGGTATCGGTTTAGCGCCCGTACGTTCGGTTATAAACTACGTTCGTGATAACAGAAAGGATTACGGCACGGTTGATATCGTATACGGGTCAAGAAGTAAAGAAGATTTAGTTCACTACGAAGAGATTATCAACGAGTGGATGGCAGACCCCACCATTAACGTACACCTTACCATCGACCGCGAACAAGAAAACTGGGACGGACACGTTGGCTTTGTTCCTAACTACGTTAAAGAGTTAGGGTTTGAACCAAACAAGACGGCAGTTTTATGCGGACCGCCTATCATGATTAAGTTTACGCTTAACGGGCTCGGTGAACTCGGCTTTGACAGAAAACAAGTTTACACGACGCTTGAACTTCGTATGAAGTGTGCAATCGGCAAATGCGGACGTTGCAACGTAGGATCAAAATACGTTTGCAAAGACGGTCCGGTATTTAATATGGAACAGTTAGATGAACTCCCCGACGAGTATTAATAAGGAGAAAAACAAATGGAAAATTTAGTTAACGTTTATTTTTTCGGTAAAAAGTATGAAGTTCCCGAAAGCCTTACTATCATGAAGGCTATGGAATACGCAGGCTATCAGTTAGTTCGTGGTTGCGGTTGCAGAAACGGTTTCTGCGGTGCATGTTCTACCATTTACCGTATCAAGGGCGACAGAGAACTCCACGCATGTCTTGCATGCCAACAGAAAGTTGAAAACGATATGTACGTTGCAACTCTTCCGTTCTTCCCGCTCGTAAAACAGGTTTACGACGTAAACAAGGTTAAAGTTTCAGAACAAATAATGATGCAACTCTATCCGGAAATTTACGCGTGCGTTGGATGTAACGCTTGTACTAAGGCTTGTACGCAAGGCCTTAACGTTATGCAGTATATCGCTTATGCACAAAGGGGCGACTTTGCAAACTGTGCAGAAGAATCGTTTGACTGCGTAATGTGTGGCGTATGTTCTTCAAGATGTCCTGCAGGTATTTCGCATCCGCAGGTAGCAGTTCTTGCAAGAAGACTTTACGGCAAATATATCGCGCCCGAATCTCAACACCTTATCGACAGAGTAAAAGAGATTGATGAAGGCGTATATAAAGAACTTATCGAAACGCTTATGGCAAAGCCTATCGATGAACTTAAAGAACTCTATAACAATAGGGAAATCGAGAAGTAAGGGAGGGTAGAAGTATGTACAACTATACGAAAGAACAACTCGATTCAATGAAGAAAGTCGAAGCGACAAGAGAGCAAAGACTTAAAAATTTATTCGCTCGTATGAGCGCTGATGAAAAGCAGACGGTTTTAAAAGAAAACCATCCCGACTATATCGAAACGGCTTATGAAAACCTTAAAGTAGGTCCTAACAAGGGCGGTAAGGTTTTACACGAACTCGCAGACCTTTACAAGGTAAGTCCAGAGTTCTCGATATGGATATCGACCTTTCTAAACCCGATTACGACGTAGACGTTTTAGTTATCGGTGGCGGTGGTGCAGGTTCTTCTGCAGCGATTGAAGCAGATAACGCAGGCGCAAAGGTTATGATGGTTACCAAACTCCGTATCGGCGACGCTAACACCATGATGGCAGAAGGCGGTATTCAGGCTGCAGATAAGCCCAACGATAGCCCTGCAATTCACTATCTCGATGCGTTTGGTGGCGGACACTTTGCTGCTAAACCCGAACTTTTATACAAACTCGTAAACGACGCTCCCGACTGTATCAAATGGCTTAACGAACTCGGCGTAATGTTCGACAAAGATGCCGATGGCACGATGATTACCACGCACGGCGGCGGTACGTCAAGAAAGCGTATGCACGCTTGTAAGGACTATTCTGGTGCGGAAATTATGAGAACGCTCCGTGACGAAGTCTTAAATAGGGGTATTCCCGTAGTAGACTTTACGGCGGCAATCGAACTTATAAAGGATACCGAAGGTAAGGCTGCCGGTGCAGTTCTTATGAATATGGAAACCAAGGATATTTACGTTGCAAAAGCAAAGACCGTTATTATCGCAACGGGCGGTGCAGGTAGACTTCATTATCAAGGTTTCCCAACTTCTAACCACTACGGCGCAACGGCTGACGGTTTAGTTTTAGGTTATAGAGCAGGCGCAAAACTTCTCTATGCAGATACTCTTCAGTATCACCCCACGGGCGTTGCAGAACCT
Source organism: Clostridia bacterium (assembly GCA_017457015.1). Next base: position 4,894 of record JAFTIG010000001.1, read on the forward strand.
ACCCAAATTTTCGGTGCACTCGTTACCGAAAAGGTTCGTTCACTCGGTGCACAACTCGTTAATAAAGACGGTGAAGCGTTCGTTTACTCTCTTGAAACTCGTGACGTAACTGCATCTTCTATTATTAGAGAATGTAAAAAGCGTGACAACGGTATCAAGACTACCGACGGCGAAGGCGTATGGCTCGATACCCCGATGATTGAAATGATCGGCGGTGAAGGCACTATTGAAAAACGTATTCCCGCAATGCTCAGAATGTTCGGCAAATACGGTATCGATATAAGAAAAGATCCTATTCTCGTTTACCCGACCTTACACTACCAGAACGGTGGTTTGGATATAAGTGCAGACGGTATGAGTACGACCGTTCCTAATCTTTTCGTCGCAGGCGAAGCAGTTGGGGGAATCCACGGCAGAAACAGACTTATGGGCAACTCTTTACTTGATATTATCGTATTCGGTAGAAACGCAGGTAAGAGCGTTGGTAAGATTTATAAAGACGTTGAAGTTAAAGAATTAACTCTTGATCACGTTAAAGCGTTTGATAAAGAACTTAAGGACGCAGGTATTGACTCTAACGTTCTTTCACCCAAACTTTTACCGAACTATACAAAACAACCAAACGTTTAAGGTTTATAAAAAAATCGTTTGTACCCGATTGCAAAAGTTGCGGTCGGGTATACGAGCGTAATATATGTTAATTGTTGAAATGGAAAGAGATGAAACTTTTTAATTTATAAAGGAGTAATTATGGAAAAAGAAAAAGATTTAACGGTGGAACAGACGGAAAATTCGCCTGCTCCTAAAAAGAAAAGCCTTAAATGGCTTTGGATTACAATCGCACTTTTAGTAGTTGCAGGCGTAGCAGCATGGTGCATTTACAGTGCAGTTTCTAAAAATTCACCCGTAAGCGACGTTTATACTATCCCTGCACTTTTATTCGGAGTATTTATCGTAACCGCTCTCGGTTATATGCTCGGTAGAATTACCATTAAAGGCGTATCACTCGGCACGGCAGGCGTATTCTTGGTAGCAATTTTGTTTGGTTTCGTTTGTACGCAAATACCTTCAACCGTTCCCGTACTCGGTGCATTGCACCTTGACGAAGCGTCGGCAGTAGTACCTTATTACAAAAAGGTTATTCAAAATATCGGGCTCGTACTTTTCGTAGGCTCAGTTGGCTTTATTGCAGGACCTAAATTCTTTAGAGATTTGAAAAAGAACTTTAAGACCTATATTTTAATGGGTATCGTTATTATTCTTTCAGGTACTGCAGTAGCAGTTGTGTTTGCACTTTTAACTAGCCCTGAGTTCTCGGCAGGCGTGCTTTCCGGCGCACTTACCACGACTCCCGGTTATTCTGCAGCACTTGAAGCGGCAGAAGTAAGCAAACAGGGTATTATTACACTCGGTCACGCAATCGCGTATCCGTTCGGTGTTATCGGCGTAGTTTTATTCGTTCAACTTATGCCCAAATTCTTAAAAGCAGATATGGCTTATGAAAGAAGTCTTTTAAGTTCTAACGTTATTGCATCAACCGAAAAGAAAAGTGAAAAGAAACTTTTTGCTTGTGACGACTTCGGTCTTATGCCTTTGGCACTTGCGATAGTATGCGGACTTTTACTCGGTGCAATCAAAATTCCGTTAACAGGCAACGGCTATGACGGTGCGTGTTTCTCGCTCGGTACTACCGGTGGTGTACTCATTATGTGTTTAATATTCGGTCACTTTGGCAGAATCGGCAGACTTTCGTTAGAAGTTCCTGCATATAGTGCAAAAGTTCTCCGTGAATTAGGCTTAATGCTCTTCCTTATCGGCGCGGGCGTTGACGGCGGTGTTTCACTCGTTACTCAAGTGGCAAACGCAGGCGGCGGTATGATAGTTGTTTGGGGCTTACTCGGCGGTATAGTTATGACTACCGTACCTATGATAGTTGGTTTCTTCCTTGGTGGAAAGGTATTAAAATTACCGCTCCTTAACAG
>JAFTIG010000014.1 GCA_017457015.1 Clostridia bacterium
ATTGAAATATACGGAATTTAAAAACGAATTTAACGACGGAAAGGTTTGGCCTATTTATCTTTTTGAAGGGGAAGACGCATATTTTCGTGAGCGCGGAATGCAACTTATTAAAAGCAAGAAAGTGTCAGAACCCGAACTTAATTTCGTTACCCTTGATTCGGCTTGTACTCCGTCCGAACTTTTGTCTTCACTTGAAGGGTATCCTTTTATGAGTGAAAAACGTATGACGTTAATAAGGGAGTTTTATCCAAAGCAAGACGTCTTTAAGGGTGGACTTAAAGAATACTTGGATAATCCGTCGCCCGACAGTATACTAGCAATACTCAACGAAAAGCCTTGCGATGCTTTGAAGAAATTTAATTCAGTGTGCGTAGTCGACTGTAAAAAGCAAGACGCGAGCCTGATCGTACGTTGGATTAAAGCCGAGTGTGGAAAAGCCAACGTTTCTATAGACGGACAGACGGCAACGCTTATAGCGGAGTTTTGTCTTTCGGATATGACGAGAATAGACACCGAAACCAACAAACTTATATCTTACGTTGGTGAAGGCGGTAGCATAACTGAAAAAGACGTTGAAGAGATGGTTGCAAGAGATACCGAATACAAGATTTACGAACTTACCGATTATATAGGAAAGAAACAGTTTGATAAAGCGTTGTCAGTCATTAAAGATATGATGGCGAAAGGAGAAACGTCACAGCGCATTATCATTTATATATACAACTATTTTAGACGACTTTTGCACGCGGCGATAAGCGATATGACCGTTGCGGATATGGCAAAGGCGTTTGGGATAAAAGAATACGCCGTGCAAAAATTGAAACAACAAGCGGCAATGTTTAAGAAAAAATCTTTAAAAAGTGCTGTGGATGCACTTTGCGACGCTGATTATCGCATTAAATGTGGGCTTAACGACGCAGACGATAAAGCGTATCTTACGATATTTAAAATTATGACCGACAAGTAGGTGAAGATTATGAATTTAGGAGAAAAAATTTCTACGGTATGGGCGTACGTAACGCAACCTAACGCGTTGATTGCAACCATCGTCAGTATTTTAGTTTTTACTGTACTTTATTATTACATGATAAAGTTCTTGATGGATAACGATTCCGGCTCGCTCGTTATGCTTTTTATATTCGTAATGCTCATTTCAGCGGCGATTTTGACCTTTATTGAAGGGCTTAATAGCGTAATTTATTTACTTATACCCGCAATGTTTATTATTGCAATGTTAGTTTTATATTCAGTGGAAATAAAACGTCTTATATGGGCTCGTAAAAATATGAAACTTATCGACATAAAGCACGACGGGGTTGGGTACGATCAAGAAAAGATACAAGGCTGTATTACGGAAATAATAAAGGCCCTTCAAAACATGTCTAAAAACGACGTCGGTGCAATTATCGTATTATCTGCGGGTAATTTCCCCGGTCAGATATTAGACAGCGGCGTTCACCTTGACAGTGATATAAGCAGTGAACTTATAGAGAGCGTCTTCTTTCCTAAAACGCCGTTACACGACGGAGCAATGATTATAAGCGGTACTAAAATAGTTGCGGCGGGTTGTTTTTTACCTTTGTCGCACAACGTTGACAATATCCCCAAAGACCTTGGTACGCGTCATAGAGCAGGTATAGGCGTAACCGAAACGATAGACGTTATTTCGTTTATCGTATCCGAAGAAACGGGTATTATATCGGTTGCAAGAGAAGGCAAGATTACGAGATACGCCGATTCGGAAGTACTCCGTAAAACGCTTACCAAGTATTACTGGCAAGAACTTGAGAGCGCGCGCAAATAGGAGAGATAGTTATGAATAACAATTTACCACGTAACGATAATAATGAGAATAAGAGTAAGGCGAAAGTGTTTTGGAAACACGTCGGCTTCGTTTGTATAGCGTTACTTCTCGCAGTGATAACCGTTTTCGTGCTTAATTTGAACGTATAAAGGGAAAGAACGATGAGTAAACAATGTGTTAAAGCGGCAAACGTTTTGTTGCCTAATACCGCCGATATGACGGCTTGGGCGTGTATAGCGTGCGATCAGTTTACAAGCGAGCCCGATTACTGGACGGAACTTGAAAAAGTCGTAGGCGATAAATATTCCACTCTCAATTTAACTTTGCCCGAGATTTATCTTGAAGATAATCCCGACTCGCGTATTAAAAAGATTAACGAAAATATAAAGGCGTATATAAAAAACGGCGTATTCAAAACGCTTGATAAAGGCTTTGTTTTGACGGTTAGAAAAACTCCGTTCGTGGAACGCAGAATAGGACTTGTGGCGGCAATCGACCTTGAAGAGTATGAATATTTGCCAAAGAGCAGTGCGTTTATCCGTGCGACTGAAGGTACGATTGAAGAACGTATCCCACCGAGACTTAAAATAAGAAAGGACGCAGACGTGGAATTTCCGCACGTTATGGTGCTTTTCGACGACGAGAAAAGAGAGATTACTGAAAAACTTTACGAAAAAAGAGATAGTTATAAAAAACTTTACGACTTTACGCTCAATATGGGTGGCGGTAGCATAGAAGGGTATTTTATCGACGACGCAAATCTCGTTATTGAAAAGTTTAATAGTTTGTTAGAAGAAAACAGGCTTATAGAAAAATACGGTAGAGCGGACAACTTTTTATTTGCAGTCGGTGATGGCAATCACTCGCTCGCAACTGCAAAGACGCACTGGAACAACGTTAAATTAGGTTTAACGGAAGAAGAAAAACTTTCTCATCCTGCGAGATACGCGCTCGTAGAACTTGTTAACGTCTATGATGAAGGTATATATTTTGAACCGATATTTAGGTACGTTTTCGGCGTTGATAAAGACAAGTTCTTGAAAGGATTAAAGGCGATTGACGGCGGTAAAATGCGCATTTATAGGGACGGCAAAACGTGTGAGCAAAACGGCACGAACGGCTTGCCTGAAGGAATTCGTGCGGTAGATAAATATATAAAAGAATATATCGCTAAAAACGGCGGAAACGTAGACTACGTTCATGGTGAAGAGAATTTATTTAAACTCGTAGACGATAGGAGCGACGCCGTAGGAATACTTTTTGAAAAACTCGATAAAGGCGATTTGTTTAAGTACGTATCGGCGAACGGAGCGTTCCCGAGAAAGACGTTTTCAATGGGGGAAGGTGTTGAAAAACGTTATTATCTTGAAGGTAGAAGGATTACAAAATGATTAAAGTATGTAAATTCGGCGGAACGTCAATGGCAGACGCCAAAGCAATGAAACAGGCTAAAAATATTATAGAGAGCGATCATAGCAGAAGATACGTCGTAGTATCTGCACCGGGAAAAAGATTTAAAGAAGATATCAAGATTACCGATATGCTTTACCGTTGCTATAATGAAGTTATGGAAACGGGCACTTGTAAAGAGAGTTTTAAGATTATCCGTCAAAGATTTGTTGAAATAGTAAAAGACTTGGGTATTTCGCTCGATATAGAGTCCGTTTTAGACGCAACGGAAGAGGCGATTGATACGGCAAGAAACGCTGATTTTGCAGCGTCACGCGGAGAGTATTTGAGCGCGAGAATTTTTGCCGATTATATGGGCTTTGAGTTCGTCGACGCAGCGGAAATTATTAGGTTTGATAGTCACGGCAGACTTAACGTCGATTATACGGACGATAAGGTTTCAAGCAGACTTAACAGTGTGGAAAAAGCAGTTATACCGGGTTTTTACGGCAAGAATTTCCAAGGCGATATAAAGACGTTTAGTCGTGGCGGAAGCGATATTACCGGCTCGATTATAGCGCGCGGTGTAAAGGCAGATCTTTATGAGAACTGGACGGACGTGAGCGGATTTTTGGTTTGCGATCCAAGGATAGTTCCAGAAGCAAAAGCAATTAAACAGATTACTTATAAAGAAGTGAGAGAACTCTCTTATATGGGCGCGTCGGTTTTGCATGCGGAAGCGATTACGCCCGTTATGAAAAGGCGTATTCCTATCAATATCAAAAATACGTTTAAGCCCGAAGATAAAGGCACTATGATCGTGCCCAACGAACAGTATAAAGCAGACGAGAACGAAAGCGTTATAACTGGTATAGCAGGTAAAAAGAACTTTACCGTACTTTTAATAGAAAAGTCAATGATGAACGCAGAAGTTGGCTTTATTCGTCGCGTATTATCGGTTGTTGAACACTTTGGCGTATGTGTAGAGCATTTGCCGTCGGGTATCGATACTCTTTCGGTAGTGCTTGAGAGTGAACAGTTAAAGGACGGCGTTTTATCGGAAATGGTTAACGAAATTAGAGAAAACGTAAACCCCGACTATATTCACGTTATAGAAAACATTTCGCTTATCGCGACGGTTGGCCACGGCATGGCAATGCGTTCGGGTACGGCGGCAACGCTCTTTAACGCACTTGCAAAGGCAAATATCAATATTAGAATGATAGACCAAGGCTCAAGTGAATTAAATATTATAATCGGCGTAAGTAACTCGGATTATGAAAAATGTATCCGCGCAATTTACGACGCGTTTATAAACTAGTTTTATAGATAAATTAAGTGTATACTTTATAGAGTCGTGGACTGCAACGCCTGATTTGAAGGAGAAAATAACGTACTCGTTGATAAACCTGATATAACCGAACTCAACATAAATAAAGTAAGAACTTATACACACTTAATTTTATTAAATAATAGTTAAATATAAAAGTATAGTTAATAAAAAAGCCTTAAAATCGCTAGTGATTTTAAGGCTTTTTTCGTTTTATTTGCAGTTACTAAATAGCATAAAGATTGCTGTTTTTTTCCGTTTCCAACGTTTCCTTAGTGTTTTGGTAAACGTTGAACGGGCTAACTAGTTTAGCGTCAAGGTTAATAGTAATCGTATTGACCACTAAAACGGTGGCTGTAAGTGAACTAACGTTCATACTATCGTCGTGTTTGATTACCGCGTTAACTTCTTGTATGTCGCCGATTAGCGGTTCAAGGTCTAATTTTAAGTTAAACGTATCAATTCCGTTATAAGAGTAGCCAAGCAAAGAATTTTCAACCGTAGCGGTGGAAACGTGGCTTTCACTATCTGAAGAGTCCGTCGGAATAAGATTTTCTATGGTAGAGTTAAGGTTTAATAGATATAAAAGGTTGGGGAGTAAGTCTGCGGTAAATTGCTCTACGGTAAACTTTTTATACTCTGTTGTATCAGAATAAACGTATCCTTGGAATAATTTATAAGTACGCGTTCTAGAATACTTTTTAGTATAAATCATATTTTCTATCGGATCAAGGTATATAGTTGATACGCCGTCGTAATCTTTCCATACTGAAGTAAGTAAAACCGTAGTAGGATTTCTGGTTATAGTAATTACTACATAAGTTTTATCGTCAATATTATCTAGTTGAACTCTAACGTCTATCGCGTCTTTTGCTATATCCCAACTGCCTATCGACATACCTATATTACCAGTAATGTCAAACGAACGGGACTCTGCGGTTTTTGAAAGCATTTCTAAAAGTTCGTTTATTGAAGAGAAATCTTTTTCATTTCCGTCGAGAGTAAACGAGAAGTTATCGTCAGCAAAATCTTCTTGCGGCTTAGAAAGCGAAAGGGCAAGAGAAAGGTCTAAACCATCTACTTTAAGTTCGGGTATAGCAAGGTTTATAGCTCCGTTTTCTGCATTTACGGTAAACTCAATCGTGCTCGGTAGACTGTCCATAATCGCGTTGCCGTTAAGGTTTGCGGTCAAAGTACCGTTATTGAGAACAAGCGCGTTTATGAGAGCATTTAAGTCAATATCCGTTTTGGGAAGAACGGGGTATCCGTTCGTGTCGGGGACGAGAATAGGCGATAGCGTTTCTTGCAGTTCGGGCATTTGTTTATAAATGTCTTTTAATATATTTAACGTTTCACCTGCTTTAGTCGTCGTAAACGTGCCTTCTATAGGATTAGTAGTGCCGTCGGTATTGTCGAGCGAACTGTCGTAAGTAAAGAATACGTTTACTGCACCTTCACTTACTAAAGACGGATCAAGGTATACGAGAGAAATCGTATGAGTGGTGGTCGTCGTAGTACCACCTATAGAAGTTTCAGTTATATCAAGCACGAGATTTGCCGTAGTCTTTGGCGCATCGTCAAGCCCTGCAATTTTAATATCGCAAGCGGTTATGGAATAAACGGTGTTACCGTTTTTAAGCGTTCCGCCTAAAGATACGTTCATTTGGTCGGATAAAATAACGTCGCAAACAGGTTGAGCAAAGTCGTCCACCAGTTCTTTAAGGTCAACGTAGTCTAATCCCGTATCAAACTCGAAGTCGAGAGCGTCGTAAGTGTAGGTAGCGGTTGCGCTAACCCCATCAAAATTAGCCGTAACGTTTTCAAGTTCAAAACTACCGCCAGTAGTGTCAAAATTTAAGGTGATCGGTATATTGAATACAGGCAGCATTACAGATACTCCGTTTTCCGTTTTTAAGGTAGTAATTGTTTGAAAAATAGCGTCTACGTCAATTTCTGCATTAAGGTCGGTCGGTAATTTTTCGATAAGGTCAAAGTTAGCGAATTTTTTAATAAGCGGATTGATTTGGTCTAATACATAAGTAAGGTCGTTAATGTTTACCTTGACTCTTGCACCAGAGTAGCGAGCGAATATATCACCAGTATTGAGATTTATAAATAGTTTAGCGTCTTCAACTTCTGCTAAAACGGTAAGGTCAACGAGATTTAGCGTCGCTTTAATCGTTAAGTCGTTTACCGAGATTACAAAAGAAAGGTTATTGTTTTGGTCGATAATATCTAATAAAGGCAATATATTTTTGTATTCGTCTAAAGTTTCGTCGTCAATTACTAAAACGTCATTGTTAGTTGGGATTGCGTTAATAGTCGTGTTGTCGACAATAGCGCTAATACCGCTTATTACGTAAGAGTTATTGATAGTGTTTAAAACTACGTCGACTTTGACGTTTTCAATTATCGTAGACAAGGTAAGCGCCGTATCGCCTCCAGTTATGGTAAGAGTACCAAAAGCGCTTTCTAGTAACGCCATAGTGTCGATACTTTCAAAGAGCGCGTTAAAATCTGGAATAGAAACTTTACCTTCAAGAACGGGTGCTAATTTGTTTAACGCCGTTTCTATATCTGAAACGGATAATTTTGCCTTGATATCTTTATAGTTTAAGTATATCGTGTCGTCAACGTATTTAGCGAGTAGGTCGCCAAGAACTATATCGGCAGAAAGATTTTTCACGTTAAAATTGACGAGTGCATTAATATCACCTACGCTTACGTTAAACTTGATATTGCCGTTTTGGTCGATAATATCAAATAACGGGGTAATCCTATTATATCCGTCGCCTAATTCGGGTATAACGAGAGCATCGTCGGGCGTGAGCGTGATAAAGAAATTTTCAATCGTGGCCGTTGCACCCGTAAACGAAACTGTTTCACCGTCGGTAAAGAAAAGCGTTGCAATAAGACTTGAATCGCCGAGAGTTATCGGTAAATTAACGGTTACGTTATCGTCTTCTTTAACGAGCGAAGCGTTGCTCAATAGAGTTTCCGTATCAAAGTTAGTAAACGACGAAAGGTCTATCGTATTTTGCCCGAATAAGGGGAGTAAACGATTGATTAAATCTGTAATTTCGTCTACCGTACCCGTTGCTTTTAAGTTGCCGTATCTTATAAACGCAGAGTTATTTTCATACGCTAGATAAATATCGTTAAAGGTTAATTTATCGTAAGAAAGTTCAGATACGTTTGCAACTACTGAAAGGTTGGAAAGGTCGTTTACGTCAACGTTTGCTTGTGCCGTAGCGTTGACGCTTAACCCTATATCCGAACTAACCGCAAGGTTAACTTTAAGCGGTTTTTGGCCAGTTATGTAATCTGATAATCCGTTCATTATATAGTCGGACGCGGTAAGTTCTTCTGGTAGTGGCTCGGTTATGTCTGAATCGAGATACCCTTTAAAAAAGTCTGCGTCGGGGATAGCATTATTTTGTCCGTAGCCCGAGAAAACTTCTTTGACGTTTTCACGACAGGTTACACCGCCGAGTTTATCGACTTCATACACGCAATCTGTTAGCGTTTCAGTAACTCGCCAATTTTTATCCATACGGATTGTTAAACTAACGCTTTCAAATATCGGCATGGATTTAGTGCCTGCCATTGTGCGCATTTCAAGTGAAATTTTACCCGTTGCTTTAACGGGGTGTAAATTATACTTAAACGAATAAATCCCGTCCTTTTCGCCCAAATAACTTGAAGATAAAATAGTATCTTTGGTCATGACGTAAGAAGTTATAGTGTTGGAAAAATGTCCGTACTTTGCTACGAACGATTCTTCTGAAATCCTGTTTGCTTTAGATTTCCAACTAACGCTATTTACAGAATCTACGTTAGACGCTTCACGAACGACGAAGTTGTGTCCGTTGACGTAAGTTCTAACGCCAACGCTCTTAAATGACGAGTGCGAAATAGATTCTTTATAAATTTCTTTGCCGTTGACTACGCGGTTTGCTTTTACCTTTTGGCTAACGCTGACGAACGCCACGTCGGTTACCGCTTCACCACTACTTTTGCCAACGAAACTTTTCTCTTTAGACATTGCGGTAAATGATATAAACGCGTTTTCGTTAGCCGAGTAGTTTGCAGGGGTACTACCGTCGGTAGGTACTGCATACATAGTGCTCTCTTGCTTACTGATACTGTCTATATCGGGGTTGGTGTTAAAGTCACTGCCACATCCAACGATATACCAAGTGCAAAAAATAACTGACAAAAACATGACGATGCTTGCAGTTAAAGTTCTTTTTCTCGATAATAATTTACTAATTTTTCTCATTAATTTTTCCTTTGTATTCGGCTATAGCCTATTATATGTGTAACATTATATAGTTAAAATATTAACTCACTGTTAACGCAATAGGTAAAATTTGTTAAACTGTTGCTTGATAATTTCGTTTGTATCGGATATAATTTGTAAAATAGACACGTTTATGATATAATACAAGAAATTTGAAATTTGCTTGCAATAAATTACAACTTCGCCATATTTATAATAAATGCTACTTAGATAAAAGTAAAGGGTAAATCAATATGCTTTTTAAGATACAAAACGGAGCGGTTTCTTTCGGTGCAGATACGGTGCTAGAGAATATCGATTTTGAAGTTAAAGATAGAGAAAAGATTGCCGTCGTCGGCAGAAACGGCGCAGGCAAGTCCACCCTTTTAAAATGTATAGTGGGAAAGGTTGAGATGGAAGAAGGCACGGGGGAACAACCGTTCAGTGTGACAAAAGTTGGTAATCCCAAGGTTGGATACCTTTCTCAAATTGCTTTCACTGATGAGAATTTAAGCATGCTTGACGAAATTCTTACCGTGTTTAAGCCTATACTTGATGCCGAGCAAAAAATGCAAAGTCTTATTGATGAAATAGAGTTAAACCCCGACGAAAAAAAGATAAAAGAATATTCTGCACTATCCGAACGCTTTGAGTTTTTAGGCGGATATACATATAAAAAAGAATACTCGGTTATGATTAAAAAGTTTGGGTTTACAGAGCAGGACAAAGAGAAAAAAATATCGGAATTTTCGGGCGGACAGCGCACGAAGATCGCGTTTATAAAACTCTTACTTTCTCATCCAGATATTCTGCTTTTAGACGAGCCGACTAACCACCTTGACGTAACCGCGATAAAGTGGCTTGAAGGGTATATTAAAAGTTATAAATCGGCAGTAATAATCGTTTCGCACGACAGAATGTTTATAGAGCGCACGGTGGATAAAGTTTACGAGATAGAGTACGGTGAAACGCGCTGTTATCACGGCAACTATTCGGACTTTGAGCGTACGAAAAGAGAAAATTATCAAAAACAGTTAAAGGATCACGAATATCAAAGGGAAGAGATCGCAAGGCTCACTCGGCTTATAGAGCGTTTTAGATATAAGGCGACCAAAGCGAAGATGGTGCAGTCTAAAATAAAGCAGATAGAACGAATGAAGATTATAGATAAGCCCGACCGCTACGATCTAAAATCTTTTCACGCAAACTTTCAACCGCAGACGGAGAGTGTAAAAAAAGTGCTTACCGTAAAAAATCTTGCAATCGGTTACGACGGCGTTTTATCGGTAGTTAATTTTGAACTCTACAAAGGGCAAAAACTTGGCGTTATAGGCGATAACGGCGTGGGGAAGTCTACTTTCTTAAAGACGATAGTGAGAGATATAAACGCACTGTCGGGCGGTTTTGAGTTTGGCGTCAAGACGGAAATAGGGTACTTTAATCAACAGATGGCAGAGTATTCGAGTAATAAAACGCTATATGAAGATTTTCACGACGTTTTTCCGCGACTCAACGAAACGGGAGTCCGTACGGCCCTAGGCGCGTTTTTATTTTCAGGTGAAGACGTATTTAAATGCGTGAACGACCTTTCGGGTGGAGAGAGAGTTAGACTTGCACTATGTAAAATGTTCAAAAAGCGTCCTAACGTTTTGATTTTAGACGAGCCAACCAATCACATGGATATAGTGGGCAAAGAAACTCTTGAAAATATGCTCAAAGAGTTTACCGGTACGGTAATTTTCGTTTCGCACGATAGGTATTTCGTAAATAAGGTTGCGGATAGACTTCTCGTATTCGACGGTGAAAACGCAAACTTTTATCCTTACGGATACGCTGAATACGAACTTATTGAAAGAGAAAAACAGGAAAAAGAAGAATTAGAGCACGCTCCTGAAAAAAGTATAGCGACGGGCGGCGGAACGAAGAAGACTTTCTCGACGCCACTTAAAGATAGGGGTAGAAAGATAAAGAGAATAGAAAAACTTGAAAAACTCATTTTTGAGTGCGAAAAAGAACTCGCCGTTATCAACAAAGAACTTGAAAATCCAAACGTTTATTCAGACTACGTAAAAGTAGCCGAACTACAAGAAAAGATAGATAAAGTTCAACTTGATTACGACGCGTATTCGGAAGAGTGGCTACGCCTATCTGAAGAAGTGGAAAATTAGCGGTAAAAAAATCAAAAAATTATTTTGCGATTTAAACTTGACAAAGGTAAAACGGGTAGTGTATAATAATGGTACGAAGCGTGACTGACGGATTTCGCGGACAACCGCGGGGGAACGCTTTACGTTATAGCCGACCGTCTGGGCGATTCAATTTTTTATTAAAAGTTGAGTTGCCCTTTTGTTTTATCGGGCAATTCAAACTAAAAAGGAGATGCAGATGGAACACTTAAATTGGAAAGGGTTCAAAGGAACTGAATGGAAAAATAAAGTAGACATGCGAAACTTTATTCAAGAGAATTACGTTGAATATACGGGGGACGATAAATTTTTGTCCGTCGCTACTTCTCGTACGGCAAAACTTATGGACAAGGTACAGGCGTTATTTAAAGAAGAGCGCGCTAAAGGCGGTGTGCTTGACGTTGACGTCGAAACCGTTTCGTCACTCACGAGTTTTGCGCCTGGTTATATCGATAAAGATAATGAAATAATCGTAGGCATGCAGACTGATAGTCCCTTAAAACGTAGCGTAAACCCGTTTGGCGGTATGCGCATGGTAAAGCAGGCGTGTGAGGCTTACGGCTATAAATTAAGTAAAAAAGTGCAGTCGGAGTTTAAGTTTAGAACTACGCATAACGACGGTGTTTTTCGCGCTTATACCGATGAGATGCGCGCAGCACGCAAATGTCACGTTATAACTGGACTTCCCGATGCGTACGGTAGGGGTAGAATTATAGGCGATTATCGTCGAGTTGCTCTCTACGGTATAGATAGACTCATTGAAGAAAAAAAGAAAGACAAAGCAAATCTTGCAAACGGCGAGTTTAATACCGATACAATACGCCTAGATGAAGAACTTTTTCAACAAATTACCTTTTTAGGTTATCTTAAAGAAATGGCGGCTCTTTACGGTTACGATATTAGCGAGCCTGCCGCAAACGCAAAAGAAGCAGTGCAGTGGACTTATTTTGCATATCTTGGCGCTATCAAAGAACAGAACGGCGCGGCAATGTCTTTAGGACGCGTAAGTACATTTTTTGATATTTATTTTGA
>JAFTIG010000015.1 GCA_017457015.1 Clostridia bacterium
GACGCAGACGTGATTAGAGTTAATTCTCAAAGTGGTAAAGGCGGAATCGGATACTTGCTTGAACAAACTTTCGGCTATAATCTTCCTGCTAAAATGAGAGAACACTTTAGTTATACGTGCAAAAACGTTTCCGACCACGAACACAAAGAACTTAAACCTAACGAAGTTTTGAATATTTTTACTGAAAAATATCTTAACGTTCCTTGCGAAATAGAAATAAATGATTTTGACTTCATAAGAGAAAATGAAGTTGTAAAAGTCAATGTTTCTTTCGTTAAAAACGGTGAAGAAACTGAAATTGAAGCAGAAGGTAACGGTTTTTTAAGTGCAGTTAATAATGCTCTTCACGAATTTACGGGCGAAGAATATACTCTTCAAGTTTACACTCAACACAGTATGCAAGGCGATGGTTCAAGAAGTATGGCTGCATCATACATAGGACTTGAAAGAATTGACGGCAAAATGTATTGGGGCGCAGGCACTGATACTGACGTAATGAAGGCTAATATAAACGCACTCTTAAGTGCTTATCATAATTTGATTAAAGGAGAATAACGTTATGGGTATGACTATGACTCAAAAAATTCTTGCTTTTCACGCAGGATTAGATAAAGTCGTTTCGGGACAACTTATCAGCGCTAAACTTGATATAGTTCTTGGCAACGATATAACTACTCCCGTTGCTGTAAATGAATTTACAAAAGCGGGATTTGATAAGGTTTTTGATAAAGATAAAATCGCAATAGTTTTAGACCACTTTGTCCCAAATAAAGATATTAAAGCGGCCCAGCAAAGTAAACAATGTCGAGAATTTGCTTGTTCACATTGCGTAAGCCATTTTTACGACGTTGGCAAAATGGGTATAGAACACGCACTACTTCCCGAACAAGGCGTTGTAACTGCGGGCGATTGTATAATCGGTGCAGACAGTCATACTTGTACTTACGGTGCATTAGGTGCTTTTTCCACAGGTGTTGGCAGTACGGATATGGCGGCAGGTATGGCAACGGGAACGGCTTGGTTTAAGGTTCCGTCGGCTATAAAATTCAACCTTTCGGGTAAACTTAATAAAAATTGTAGCGGTAAAGACGTTATACTTACAATTATAGGTATGATAGGTGTTGACGGTGCACTCTATAAAAGTATGGAATTTACGGGCGATGGCGTAAGCAGTTTATCTATGGACGATAGACTTTGTATTTGCAATATGGCAATAGAAGCAGGCGCTAAAAACGGAATCTTCCCCGTGGATGAAAAAACAATTGAGTACTTAAACGGCAGAAGTGAAAGAAAACCTGCCATTTTCTCTGCGGATGAAGACGCTGAATACGAAAAAGTTATAGATATTGATTTAAATAAAATCGTTCCTACGGTTGCTTGTCCACATCTTCCCGAAAATACTCACCCTGCAAGTGAATTAGGTGATATTAAAATCGACCAAGTAGTTATCGGTAGTTGTACTAACGGTAGAATGGAAGATATGCAAGCGGCGTATAACGTGTTAAAAGGTCAAAAGGTTGCAGACGGCGTACGTTGTATAATAATACCTGCAACTATGCAAATATATAAAGAGTGTGTGGAAAAGGGTTACATTACAGCGTTTATTGACGCAGGAGCAGTAGTTTCTACCCCTACTTGTGGACCTTGTCTTGGTGGATATATGGGAATTTTGGCAGAAGGCGAACGTTGTATCGCAACGACAAATAGAAATTTCGTTGGTCGTATGGGACACGTTAAGAGCGAAGTTTACCTTGCAAGTCCGTTAACTGCGGCAGCAAGCGCTATTACGGGATATATTACAAATCCAAAGGAGAACTAAAATGAATACTAAAGGTAAAGTTTTTAAATATCCTGATAACGTAGATACGGACGTTATAATTCCTGCTCGTTATCTTAATACTTCTAACGCAAAAGAACTTGCGCTTCATTGTATGGAAGATATTGACACGGAGTTCGTTAAAAAAGTAAGCGTGGGCGACGTTATAGTTGCAGGCTATAACTTTGGCTGTGGATCTTCTCGTGAACACGCACCACTCGTTATTAAAACTTGTGGAACGGGTTGCGTTATCGCTAAAAGTTTTGCACGCATTTTTTATCGCAATGCAATAAACATAGGGCTTCCTATTTTAGAGTGCGAACAAGCGGCTGAAGAAATTAACGCAGGCGACGAAGTTAGCGTTGACTTTGATACCGGTCTTATAACCGATATTACTACGGGAAAAACTTATAAAGCACAACCTTTCCCCGAATTTATTCAAAACATTATTAGAAAAGGTGGACTGTTAGCGTCCTTAAAAGGAGAATAATTATGAATAAAAACATTACCGTTTTATCGGGTGACGGAATAGGTCCTGAAATTATTAGAGAAGCGATAAAAGTTTTAGATAAAGTTGGCGAAAAATTCGGGCATACTTTTAATTATACTTACGTAGACATTGGTGGTTGCTCTATCGATAAATACGGCGTGCCTATAACTGACGAAAATATGCAAAAATGCAAAGATGCAGATAGCGTTTTATTAGGTGCTGTTGGTGGTCCTAAATGGGATAACCTACCTAGTAACATCCGTCCTGAAAAAGCACTCCTTGCAGTTAGAAAAGAACTTGGGCTTTTTGCAAACTTGCGCCCGACAAAGCTCTTTCCACAACTTGCTAATGCGTCACCATTAAAACAAGAAATCGTAGGTAACGGTATAGACCTTTTGATAGTTAGAGAACTTACCGGCGGTGTATATTTTGGCGAAAAGAAAACTGAAGTTATAAACGGCGAAACTAAAGCAACCGATATAATGCCTTATTCTGAAAGTGAAATTGAGCGTATCGGCAGGGTGGCTTTTGAAACGGCTATGAAAAGGAACAAAAAACTTGCGTCCGTTGATAAAGCAAACGTTTTAGAAACTTCAAGACTTTGGCGAAAGGTTATGCACCGTTTAGCTGAAGAATATCCCGAAGTAGAATATAGTGATATTTTGGTTGATAACACGGCAATGCAACTAATCAAAAACCCAACGCAGTTTGACGTTTTGGTTACTGAAAATATGTTTGGAGATATTTTATCGGACGAAGCTTCAATGCTTACGGGTTCAATCGGTATGATGCCGTCAGCATCTCTTTCTTCAACAACTCTCGGTATGTACGAGCCTATTCACGGTTCTGCCCCTGATATTGCAGGATTAGATATTGCTAACCCACTTGGAACTATTTTATCCGTTGCAATGATGCTACGCTATTCTTTTGATATGAAAGAAGAAGCCGATGCAATAGAATTTGCTGTAAACAAAACGCTTGACGACGGTTACCGCACGGGCGATATTATGCAAGAAGGTAAAATTAAAGTAGGCTGCAAAAAAATGGGCGATCTTGTTAGAGATAGAATTTAATACATAGCGGATAAAAAAGAACGGATAGGCAAAAGCCCGTCCGTTCTTTTGTTGTTATAAATTAATTTTAGGTATTCCGTCAAAACCCTTTTGTAAATCTTCGTCGGTAGGAATATAGTCGCTCATTTCGCCGTCGTGGAATTTTTGGTAAGCAACCATATCAAAGTATCCTGTACCCGTTAAACCGAAAAGTATAGTCTTTTCTTCGCCCGTTTTTTTACATTTTAACGCTTCGTCTATAGCAACTCTAATCGCGTGTGAAGATTCGGGGGCGGGAAGTATGCCTTCAACTCTTGCAAACTGTTCTGCCGCCTTAAACACTTCAGTTTGTTCAACCGCTCTCGCTTCCATAAGTCCTTGGTCGTAAAGTTCTGAAAGTGTAGACGCCATACCGTGATAGCGAAGTCCACCCGCGTGGTTTGCTGATGGAATAAATCCAGAGCCGAGCGTATACATTTTTGTCATAGGGCAAACTTTGCCGGTATCGCAGAAATCGTATACGTATTTACCGCGAGTAAGCGACGGACACGACGCAGGCTCTACTGCTATAATTTGATAATTTTCTTTACCCTGCAGTTTTTCTACCATAAACGGAGCAATTAAGCCGCCAAGGTTAGATCCACCACCGGCGCAACCTATAATCGTATCGGGCTTAATTCCGTATTTATCCATTGCGGTTTTGGTTTCAATGCCTATAACCGATTGATGCAAAAGCACTTGGTTTAACACGCTGCCTAAAACGTAACGGTATCCGTCGGAAGTTACCGCCGCTTCAACGGCTTCGGAAATTGCGCAGCCGAGAGAGCCGGTAGTTTCGGGGAATTCTTCCAAAATCTTTCTGCCGACGTTGGTAGTGTTTGACGGCGAAGGAGTAACGAAAGCGCCGTAAGTTCTCATAACTTCGCGTCTAAACGGTTTTTGCTCGTAAGAACATTTTACCATAAAGACCTTGCAATCAAGTCCGAAATACGAACAAGCCATAGAAAGAGCCGTGCCCCATTGACCGGCGCCCGTTTCGGTAGTGACGCCTTTAAGCCCTTGCTTTTTAGCGTAATATGCTTGCGCTATTGCCGAATTGAGTTTGTGAGAGCCCGAAGTGTTGTTTCCTTCAAATTTGTAATAAATTTTGGCGGGCGTGCCAAGTGCCTTTTCCAAACAATACGCGCGAACAAGTGGTGCAGGGCGATACATTTTGTAAAATTCTCTTATTTCTTTGGGAATTTCGATATAGGGGGTGGTTTCATCAAGCTCTTGGTTTACAAGTTCAGTACAAAAAACACTTGAAAGTTCTTCTTTGGTCATAGGTTTTAAGGTTGCAGGGTTAAGAAGTGGCGCAGGTTTTTTGTTCATAAACGCTCTAAGATTTAACCATTTCTTAGGAAGTTCAGTTTCATTTAAATAAATTTTGTATGGAATTTGGTTTTTCATTTTTTTATTCTCCTTATTATTTTATATATTAGTAATTAAAAGCAGATTGAATAATTTTTTGCGGGAAAATCCCGCCATCTAAATATAATTTTTTGGTTCATAGTAAATTCCTTATAAATAAAAATCCCGAAAAGTAGAAAAATCTACTCTTCGGGACGATAAATTCTTACCGTGGTGCCACCCAAATTGACTTACTATAAAATAAGCCCACTTATTTTCACGTACCAACATACGCTCTGCCTTTTTACGGGTGCAGTTCCCGTCGATTGCTACTTGCGAATAATTTCGCTTTCGTTCGCCCTTAGGAGTCCATTCAGTTTTACTCTTAACGTTGCAATCGCACCATCTGCAACTCTCTTGAGATAAGGAAATAAAACTTACTTACTCTCCGTCAACGGTTTAATATTTTTACATATTATATTACTAGGTTTATGCTTTGTCAAGTGTTAAAAGACATTTTTTAGAAAAAATTTTAATAATACTAAATTGAATAGTTATCTGGTTTTTCAATAATACCGGCAAGTGTAACGCTTTCCAAATAATCAGTTATCGCTTTGTTTAATCCTTGCCAAACGGGAAGAGTTTTACAACTTGACGATTTTAAGCAAGGCTCTGCACCGTCTTTAAGACAAGCGACGGGAGCAAGCGTTCCTTCGGTTATCGTAAGAATACTTTTCATAGTATATTCTTCTGGCGCTTTGGTGAGTTTATATCCACCGCCTTTTCCACGAAGTCCGTTTAAAAGGTTTCCATGCGTGAGCAATACTAAAATACTTTCTAAATACTTTTCCGAAATGTCTTGGCGACTTGCTATGTCGTTTAGCGGAATATAGTTTCCGTTACTGTTTTCGGCAATGTCAATCAGTACCCTTAATGCGTATCTACCGCGAGTTGAAATCATAATTTATGCTCCCTATTTTTATATTTGACTCAATTATATCAAAAAAAAATTAAAAAATCAAGCATTTACCCCATAAAACCTATTGACAAAGTAGGTTAAAAGTGCTAAAATACTAATAACATACTAAATAGGTAGGTTGATTTTATGAAAAACATTTTTGAAGAACTTGTTCGTCACAATTTCAGATTTGGTCGAATGTGATACTCCTTTAATACTATTTATTTTATAAAGACTAAAAAACAATATATAAAAAGGAGAAAAAAATTATGTCTAATTATAAATTTGAAACTTTACAACTTCACGTAGGACAAGAAAGCCCCGACCCCGCAACCGATGCAAGAGCAGTACCTATTTATCAAACTACTTCTTACGTTTTTAAAAATTCTGCGCACGCAGCCGCAAGATTTGGGCTTTCGGACGCAGGTAATATTTACGGCAGGCTTACTAATTCCACCCAAGACGTTTTTGAAAAGAGAATTGCCGCATTAGAAGGCGGCGTTGCGGGATTAGCGCTATCTTCAGGCGCAGCGGCGATTACTTACGTTATTCAAGCGCTTGCGCAAAACGGCGGACATATCGTAGCGCAAAAAACAATCTACGGTGGCAGTTATAATCTTTTGGCGAATACACTACCAAATTTTAACATTACTGCAACTTTCGTTAATATTCACGACTTAAACGAAGTGGAAAAAGCAATTAAGTCTAACACTCGCGCAATTTATATAGAAACGCTTGGCAACCCCAACAGCGATATTCCCGACGTGGATGCGCTTGCATCTATTGCGCATAAATACGATATTCCATTAGTTGTAGACAATACTTTTGGAACGCCTTATCTTTTCCGTCCTATTGAGCACGGCGCAGATATCGTCGTTCACTCGGCAACTAAATTTATCGGTGGACACGGAACTACTCTCGGTGGCGTAATAGTTGATTCTGGTAATTTTGACTTTGAAAAATCAGGCAAGTTTCCACAAATTTCCGAACCTAATCCAAGTTATCACGGCGTATCGTTCACGAAAGCGGTGGGAAAAGCGGCGTTTGTAACTTATATCCGTGCAATACTTTTAAGAGATACGGGCGCAAGCATTTCGCCGTTTAACGCCTTCTTGCTATTACAAGGGGTAGAAACTTTGTCGTTAAGGTTAGAGCGTCACGCTGAAAATACTAAAAAAGTAGTTGAATATTTATCAAAACATCCGCAGGTAGAAAAAGTTAATCATCCGTCGCTTGAAAACCATCCCGACCACAAGCTTTATAAAAAGTATTTCCCGAACGGTGGTGGCTCTATTTTCACTTTTGAAATCAAGGGCGGACAAAAAGAAGCGCATAAGTTTATTGATAACCTTAAAATCTTTTCACTTCTTGCAAACGTTGCCGACGTTAAAAGTTTGGTAATTCACCCTGCAACTACTACTCATAGTCAACTGTCGGAAAGTGAACTTATTGAGCAAGATATTAAACCTAATACTATTAGGCTTTCTATCGGTACTGAACATATAGACGATATTATCGCCGATTTGGAGGGTGGCTTTAACGCCGTAAAATAAATATGAAAAACGTCACGACAAAAAAACTAGTTTTAACCGCACTTTTTATGGCGCTTACCGTTGTGGCGACAATGTTTATAAGAGTACCGTTACCACTCGGATACGTGAATTTAGGCGACGCTTTCGTTTTACTTTCAGTTTTTATTTTAGGACCTGTTTACGGAACGATAGCAGCAGGTGTCGGCTCGGCACTTGCAGACCTTTTCGGGTATATAACTTATGCGCCGGGAACTTTAATTATCAAGACGACAATGGCAATAGTTGCTTATCTTTTGTATAAACTGCTATTAAAAGCGACCAAAAAAGCCTTGCTCGCCGAAGTTGTTGGCGGAGTGGTAGGCGCTATTATAATGGCTTTCGGATATTTCTTTTACGAAACCCTGTTTTTTGAAACGGCAGCCGTTGCAATAGTAAACGTACCGTGGAATCTTATACAAGGTGCGATAGGCGTTATTATATCGACGATAGTAATGAGAATACTTTTCGCCACAAAAATTATTAATAAATTACAAGATAATAAAGGAGAATAAATATGTCAAGAATTTATAAATTTGCGGATGAACTTATCGGAAAAACTCCGCTTTTAGAACTTACCCATATAGAAAAAGAACACGGCTTAAAAGCCAAAATTTTAGCAAAACTTGAATACTTTAACCCCGCAGGCTCGGTTAAGGATAGAATTGCAAAAGCAATGATAGACGACGCTGAAAAAAGCGGTAAACTTAAAAAAGGCTCGGTAATAATCGAGCCAACTTCGGGCAACACGGGTATAGGGCTTTCGTCAGTAGCGGCGGCGCGTGGATACAAAATTATAATCGTTATGCCCGAAACTATGTCGGTTGAAAGACGGCAATTAATGAAGGCTTACGGCGCGGAACTCGTTTTAACCGAAGGCGCAAAAGGTATGAAAGGCGCAA
>JAFTIG010000016.1 GCA_017457015.1 Clostridia bacterium
CCTTTGTTAAACTGCAACATTTAGCGACCGTTTAAAATACTATATATAATTCAAGTTTTACCATATAATCACATCCCCTATCCCCTTATTATTTAAGGGGAATTTATTATTACATTTTTCTTTTATGTTAAAGAACAACTCTTTTAAAAGTCGTTTTCCCTTAACTATCCCTTTCACAAACTCCTCATATCCCCTAACCCCTTATTCTTTAAGGGGAATTTGTTTAAATAAGGTTGTATAAACAAGCAGCGCAAGGCTCGCGCGTCAGGACTGACTTTCTTACCTTACTTTTATCGCAAGCAATAAAAGTAAATATTTTTAGTCGTCCTTCCTTTTCGCAAAAAGTTCTTCGATACTTTTTGCGAGTATTTTTTGTTTAGGATGAGATAGAACGTTTGTTCATCGAAGTCTTTTGCGAGCGGCAGTAACGCAGCATAACGAAGTTTAGACGACCTTATTTGCCGACGCAAAACTTTGAAAATATATTATTTATTATATCTTCAGTTGCAGTTTTGCCGGAAATCTCACCAAGGGCGTCCCAACCGTCTTTAATATCGATGGATAAAATATCGAGAGTAACTATCCCTATGCCGTTGCGTGCGGCGGTGAGTTTTTCTTTGGCTTTTAATAAGGCTTGATAGTGACGTTCTTCACACAAAAAGTCACCGTTTAAATCTAAACCACTACCCACCGTTTTATTAAATAGCAGTTCTTTTAGCCGTTCAATATTATCTTTGGTCTTTGCAGAAACGTAAACGTCGGCACGGTCGTCTTTGACGGTGCATTTATCAGTCTTGTTTATTGCAACGACCAAGTTTTTATCCTTGACTTGTTCGTAAATAGCGTCGTCTTCAGCGGTCATATTGCTACCGTCTAAAACGAACAAAATAACGTCGCTTTCATCTAAAACGCGTTTAGAAAGTTCAACGCCAAGCGTTTCGATTTTATCGCCACTCTCTCTAATCCCCGCGGTGTCTGAAAAGTTATAGCGCACGCCGTTAATATCTATAGTGCCTTCTACGATATCACGGGTAGTGCCTGCGATATCGGAAACGATTGCTTTATCATAATTTAGAAGTGCGTTTAGGATTGAACTTTTACCCGTGTTCGGCTTGCCTACTATACCGACCTTGACGCCGTCCTTAACCGTTCTTCCAAGCCTATAAGTTTTAAGCAATTCGTCCACGCGCCCTAAAACCAAGTCGAGCGCCTTTTCCACGTTTTCAGTGGACGTTATCTCTAAATCTTCTTCGGGGAAGTCCATATCCGCGTCAATCTCTGAAAGGGCGTCGGTAATTTTATCTTGCAACGCGACGATTTCGTTGGTTAACTTTTCGCGGTATAAATAGTACCCCGCCTTAACCCCTGCAACCGATTCGCTATTAATCATATCGATAAGCCCTTCCGCAGAAGACAAGGACAGTTTGCCGTTCATAAACGCGCGCTTAGTAAACTCACCGTTGCCGGCGAGCCTTGCGCCAAGCGAAAGGATTTTAGAAAGTATGCCTTTGGTAATTGCCACACCGCCGTGCGAGTGGAACTCCACGATATCTTCGCCCGTAAAACTTTTAGGTCCTTTAAAGTATACGCACATTCCGAAATCTTTAAAACCGTCGGCGAGAATTTCGCCGACGTACATTTTATAAGGCTCAAAATCTTTAACCGCAGTCTTACCGACGGGGCTAAACATTTGCTCCGCTATATTTAAGGGGCTGTCCCCACTTATTCTTATGACCGCAACCCCACTTGCCGAAAGCGCAGTGGATATTGCCGCAATGTTTTCAGAACGCATATTAAACGTTATCCTTTATTTTTTATCAAAATCCGAAAACGGATCGTCGTCTTTTTTAGAATTAAAATCAGAGAACGGATCGCCCGGGTCAACTTCTCCCTTATCCGCAAACTCTTCAAAGGGGTGTTCAGGCGCTTTGGGTTGCGTGTAAGGATTGCCGTACGGATTTCCACCGTAAGGTCCACCCTGCGGCCCGTAAGGCCCGTACGGGTTGCCGTAAGGATTGTAATTATATCTTGAACGGAGATAGTCTATATAACTAATAGGCTCTTTCTTTCTTATTGCAAACACGAACGGTGCAAAAAGCCCGAATATAGAGAGTATTGACGCAAGAACGTAATGTTGTGGCCAAAACTTTCTAAATAGATTTATATAAACGGTAATGATTATAACGGTTTTTGCCAAATCGAAAATTGAAGCAACCATTGATATACCAAACAATATTTTGCCAATAGTTATTGCCCCTATACTATTTTCATATGGATCAATATAATCCACTATATACATATCTGAGTTAGGTAAATATTTATACTGAAAATAATTTGCATAAATATCAGTTACCCCACCCTTTTTTAATTCCGTAACATATTTTGATATTACTACCTCATTACCTTTAACAAAGTTGCCGACAAGCGGGAAATATACTAACGTTTCGTAAACGATAGTAAGAACTTCTGCAACGGAAAAAATTATGCAAAAGATAAGGGCTAGTTTTGCAAACGGCCTACCAAACACTTTAACGTTGCCGATAAGTTTGCACGCCGTATACATCCAGGCACAAGGTATCCAAGCAAGAAAAGCATGGTTGACCTTTTGACGCTTTGCAAGAATGTAAAGTCCGATAGAACGCAAAACGTAAAAGACTAAAACGGCTGCAAGCGAAAGCCCTATGGAAAGATATACTTGCCAACTTGACATATCCATAAACCTAAATTCACTTATTTGAATTCTTAACATTAAAACTCCTATTTTGTTACTAAAAAATTATTTTTTATAAGCGTGACGCTTGACCCGAACTTAAACTCCGCTCGTGTTGTATTAAGGTTGTATAAACGAGCAGTGCTAGGCTCGCGCGTCAGGACTGACTTTCTTACCTTACTTTTATCGCAAGCAATAAAAGTAAATATTTTTAGTCGTCCTTCCTTTTCACAAAAAGTTCTTACGATACTTTTTGTGAGTATTTTATATTTGTTTGGGGTGAGATTAACCGTCTGGTTATCGACAAGCGTGACGCTTGACCCGAACTTAACTTCGCTCGTGCAGTATTTTAAGGTTGTATAAACAAGCGAGACAAGGCTCGACCGAGCAAAAGGATGAGATTAACCTTTTTGGTTATCGACAAGCGTGACGCTTGACCCTGACTTAAACTCCGCTCGTGTTGTATTTAAGGGCGTATAAACAAGCGAGAGCAGGAAAACAAGCGTTGGCGCAGTGCGTGTACGTCCGTACACAATCAAGTCAACGCGTAGTTTGACGAACTATCGCGCCGTTTAGACGGACTTAAATGTTTAGTATGCGCGGGCAAATATAACCTTATGTTTAGCAGGCTTACCACAAATTGCGCATTTTTCGGGAACGCCTTCTTCGTCGCACATAACGCGAGCGGTGGCAGCGGCAACTTCTTTGACCTTGTCTTCACACTCACGACAACCGCACCAACCTGCTTTAACGAAGTTTTTGCCTTCAACACCTGCTAAAATGCCGTCAAGACTGTCGGCTTCAACTACCTTTTTGTCACGGTTGTTTCTAGATTTAACGAGCATATCTTTTTGGATAACGTCTAAAAGTGAAGTGATATTTTCAGCCAAGCCGTCAATGGATGCAGTGGTCTTTTCAAGAGTATCACGGCGCATAAGCATAACTTGGTTGTTTTCAATATCCCTAGGACCGATTTCGATACGGAGGGGAACGCCTTTCATTTCCCACTCGTTAAACTTCCAACCGGGGCTCATATCTCTAGTATCAACTTCGGCGCGGATACCTGCTTTTAAGAGAGCGGCCTCAAGTTCTTTTGCCTTTTCAATAACGCCACCCTTATGCGCAGCGATAGGAATAATGATTGCTTGAATAGGTGCGATTTTGGGCGGTAATACCAACCCCCTTTGATCGCCGTGCGCCATTATTACCGCGCCTATCATACGGGTAGAAGTACCCCAAGAAGTAGTATAACCAAATTTTTGCGTACTATCCTTATCAAGGAACTTAATATCAAACGCCTTTGAGAAGTTTTGACCGAGATAGTGGCTAGTGCCCGACTGCAAACTCTTACCGTCAAGCATCATTGCTTCTAAACCGTAAGTAGCAACCGCGCCTGCGAACTTTTCTTTTTCGGTCTTTTTACCGCAGAAAACGGGAAGTGCGAGCGTTTGTTCCATAAAGTCACGATAAACGTTAAGCATCTTTATGGTTTCTTCCATTGCTTCTTCTTCACTTGCGTGACCGGTGTGACCTTCTTGCCACAAAAATTCGCTAGTACGAAGGAAAGGACGGGTGGTCTTTTCCCAACGCATAACGTTACACCATTGATTCATTATTACGGGGAGATCCCTATAAGATTGAATCCATTTTGCATACATAGTTCCAATAACCGTTTCACTGGTTGGACGGATTGCGAGCGGTTCTTCAAGTTTTGCACCGCCTGCGTGGGTTACCACCGCA